>CAYTCD010000030.1:0-21307 GCA_964436335.1 uncultured Bacteroidaceae bacterium | reverse complement strand
CGGCCAAGCCCATCTTGGTGTGCAGGCTCTTGAGTTCGGCAATCGAGATATTGGTCACTTCGCTGCCCGTTCCGCAGGTGGTGGGAAGGATAACCAACTGTTTTTCCTTTACAATGGGGATTTTACGCAGGAACGCGTCGGTTACGTTTTCCACGCCTTTGAGTGCGAACACCTTGCAGATGTCGATCACGGTACCGCCGCCCACGGCGATTACGCGGTTGTAGTCGTATTTCTTGGCTTCTTGAAGAATGGCGTTCATCATTTCGTCCGAAGGTTCACCCATACCGAACTTTTCCTGAAAGATAAACTTGCAGGGGAGGTTGAGCGCCTTCATGAAAGGTTCGTAGATGAACTCATTGGTAACCACCAGGTCCTGGGCACCCAAATTGAATTCCTTGGCAAATTCGCCGAAGTGCTCGAATTGACTCAAACGAGTCTTAAGCTTGAACAGTTGCATGATATTTGATTTTAGATTAATCGCTTAATTTTTAAATCTTTTGTTGTATTCTTCTTCCAACATGGCGCGGAAATCGGGATGGGCGATGGCGATAAGCCGTTTGGCCCTTTCCTTGAGGCTTGCCCCCTTGAGTTTGGCCACCCCGTATTCGGTTACGATATAGTCCACGTCGTTACGCGGCGTGGTTACGGCAGCGCCGTGCGAGAGGAAAGGCACGATACGCGAAGCCGTTCCCTTGGCGGCCGTGGAGGGCATCGCCATAATGGAGCGTCCGCCTTTGGACCAGGCCGCCCCTTTCACGTAGTCGAACTGTCCGCCGATACCGCTGAACTGTTTCAAGCCGATGGATTCGGAGTTCACTTGCCCCATCAGATCCACTTCGATGCAGGAGTTGATGGAAACCAAGTTGTCGTTTTGGGCAATCACGCGCGGGTCGTTCACCCAGTCCACCGGGCGCATTTCCACGCTATCGTTGTGGTTGGCGAAATCATAGAGTTCTTTGCTTCCCATCAGGAAGGTGGCCACCATCTTGCCGGGCAGCAAGGTCTTCTTGGAACCGTTGATAACCCCTTTCTTTACCAAGTTCACCACGCCGCTCGAGAACATTTCGGTGTGGATACCCAGATCGTGCTTGCCGTCGAGCGACATCAGCACCGCATCGGGAATACCGCCGATACCGAGTTGGAGCGTGTCGCCGTCTTTAACCAGCGTGGAGCAGTTCTTGCCGATGGCAAGTTCGATATCGGTAATCTTGGCCGCCGGCAGTTCGGCAAGCGGCGTATGGTTTTCCACGATATAGTGGAACTTGGAGATATGCATGAAGTTGTCGCCGGCGATGTAAGGCATGTTTTCGTTCATCTCGGCGATGATAATCTTGGCCTTGCGGGCGGCGGGCAGCGAGTAGTCGCAGGAGATACCGAAACTGCAGTTGCCTTTTTCATCGGGCAGGGAAACCTGCACCACAACTACATCCACCGGAAAATATTCATCGAAGAAAGCAGGCACTTCCGAAAAATGGACGGGAATGAAATCGCCCCGGTCTTCGGCCACGGCCGCACGGGAGTTGCCGCCTACAAAATTGGTTACGTGGCGGAAATGGCCTTCGGTTTCGGGCACGAGGTATTCCCCTTGGTTAATCGTGAACATGTGGTAAATCTTCACATTGTGAAGTCTGTCCATCTGGCGCAGCATTTCCTGCGGCACCAGGCTGGGTACACCGGCAGCATGTCCGAAAACGATGTTGTCGTTGTCTTTGATCTCCTTTACCGCTTCTTCCACGGTAACGAAGTTGCCTTCTTTTTTCAAGTCCATGATATGTTGTGTTTTTATTTTCTTCCAACACAAAAGCGCACACCCACCCTATTCCTTATGGGAGTGCATCAGTTTTTTGGCAAACGCCAGCAATTCCGGATCGGTTTCGTTGATAAGGTACACCCGACCCGTTTCCGGAAGTTCTTCCCGGAGTGTCTTTTCGATTACCTCCTCCAAGGTAATCTGCGCCGCCGGACAAGTGCGGCATGCGCCTTGGAATACCAACCCCACATCCGTCCCCTTTATCTCCTTGAGGCGGATATCTCCGCCGTGGTTCAATAAAGAAGGACGGATCCGCTCTTCTATCAGAGAGCGAACCCGACCTTCGAATTCAGTGCTGTCCACAAAAATTATTTTTTAGCGGCCCACTTGTCTTTGGAAACGTCGATCTTGGCAATCTTGCGCGCCAATTCTTTCTTGGCTTCGAGGTTGCCTTGACGGGCAATCATGATGCGCTGCGCCTGGGGCGAACCGGCACCGTGCAGGGATTCGGTGCGATAACCTACCGCAGCCGTACCCAGGGTCATGTTTTCGATCAGACGGAGAACACGCATTCTGTTTTCGGTAGAAGCACCGGTAGCGCCCTTGAAATATTTTTCAACATAAGGACCGGTTTCCTTGGAACGCAGATCCTGCTGCGAGGGCATGGTCACCATCAAACCGCCGGCGATGTCTTCAGCCAGACGGGCGATTTCGTAGGGGTAACGGGTTACATTCTGCTTGCAGACGTTGGCCAGAAGCAAATCGATCTGATAGTTGCCGGCAGGCATCTTGACCCCTTCGGCCGAGCAGGCGATACCGCAGGCATAGAGGGTTTCGTTCAAGTGAATCATTTCGATGAGCTTGTCTTTGATGTGGCTGGCCTTGGGAACACCGTTGTAGTCGGCGGCCAAAGCGGCGGCACCGATCAAAACGTCGCCCACACCCACCTTGCATCCGCCGTAGGACTGACGGTGATAACCGGCGAAGCGTTCCACCATCATGCCGGCAAACTGGTATTCTTTGCACATGAAGATACGTTCGTTGGGAACGAATACGTCATCGAACACCACCAAGGCTTCGTGACCGCCAAACTGGGAGTTACCGAGGTCTATTTCGGCATCGGGTTCCATCTTGCGGGTATCGCAGGACTGACGGCCGTAAATCATGAACACACCCTTGGCATCGGACGGAATGGCGAAAGAAACGGCATAATCCTTGTCTTCTTCGCGCATGGCGATGGTAGGCATGATAAGGTGTTCGTGGCTGTTGATGGCACCGGTCTGGTGAGCCTTGGCACCGCGAACCACGATACCGTCGGGACGTACTTCGGTGATATGTACGAACAAATCGGGGTCTTCCTGCTGCGAGGGAGCCAGACCGCGGTCACCCTTGGGGTCGGTCATCGCACCGTCAACGGTAAGGTCGTTCTTCTGAACGAACTTCATGTATTCGGTAAAACGTTTGTGGTATTCGGTTCCGAGAGCCTTGTCCATTTCGTAGGTGGTGGAGAAAATGGCGTTGAAAGCGTCCATACCTACGCAACGTTGAAAGCAAGCGGCGGTTTTCTGTCCCATCAGACGCTGCATCTTTACCTTCTTGATAAGGTCTTCGGTGTTCTGGTGCAGGTGGCAGAAACGGTTCACCTTTTCTCCGATAAGCGGCGAATAAGCTGTCATCAGGTCTTCGTATTCTTTCTTCTGCGCCAATTCGTAGGTCATCGCCACCGAATTTAAAGACGGGCGGATAATGGGATGGTTAACGGGGTCTTTCACTCTTTCTCCGAACATATAGACCTTCAGGTCCATTTTCTGGAGGCTCTTGATGTACTCTTCAGCTGTCATCATGGCTTTAGTCTTTTAAAAGGTTTATGTATTGTTTGTTTTGTTTCTTCAAGCACCATAAAGCAAAACGCCCGAACATGCATTCCGCTCTGTTTCTGATGCACGGCTTCTGTAGTAAGAACCGCGCACTTTCGTTAAGCTGCTGTCCAAGGCGCCTATCGTTACCTTTCCGCCGCTTTTCAAAGCCGGTTGAAAGGTACGTTTTGAAAACGGAATCCGCCCGTAGGAATACCTGAGCGCTCCCTTTTTCCAAAGCGTGGCAAAGTTAACAAACTTCTTATAAAAACAAAATGCTTTTCTGTCCGAAATTCAAATAAAATTTCTCCCCTCCGGCATATCCCGATTAATCCCGATATTCGCAGTCTAAAAAGAATTGAAATGAACTGGGTTATTCTGATACTTGCCGGACTTATGGAGGTTGCCTTTACCTTCTGCCTGGGCAAGACAAGAACCGCCGTCGGTCCGGAACGATACTGGTGGTGGGCCGGTTTTGCGGCGGCTTTAGCTTCGAGCATGTACCTGATGGCACGTGCATCGCGCACGATTCCCCTCGGCACAGTCTATCCCGTCTGGACCGGGATCGGGGCAGTCGGAGCGGTGGCCGTGGGCATCTTTTTCTTTCACGAACCGGTAACTTTCTGGCGTATTTTCTTTATAACCATGCTGATCATATCCATCGTAGGGCTCAAAATCGTATAAAATGGAACACAAGATGAGGCGTTTCAAGCAACTTCTCAGCCAAGAGGAAACAAAGCGGATACTGACAGGCAGCTCCAGCGGGGTTTTATCCTTGGTCGATGCCGAGGGGCTTCCCTATGGCGTGCCGCTCAGTTTTGCCTACGATGGCATCCGCAACCTCTATTTTCACAGTGCCGTAAACGGGCACAAGGTTGAGGCCATCCAAGCGCATCCGCAAGCTTCGTTCTGTATCATCGCGCAGGACGAAGTAAAACCGGAGGAGTTCACCACCTATTTCCGCAGTGTAATCGCGCAAGGACCGCTGGTTATCGTGAACGAGCCGGAAGAGGTGCTGAAAGGATTGCGGCTCTTGGGCGATAAATACGCACCGGGCATAGACAGTAGCGCCGAAATAGCCAAAGGCCTATCCCATGTGCTGGTCTTGAAAATGGAAATCGAAAACATCACGGGCAAGGAAGCCATCGAATTGGTAAACCAACGAAAATAGATTGCATCATGAAAAAGAATATAACATTTCGAAAAGCCGTACCGGAAGACACGGGATTGATACTTCGGTTTATCCGTTTGCTGGCGGAATACGAGCGCCTGGCTTCGGAGGTAACCGCCACCGAAGAGATTCTTCGGGAATGGATCTTCGAAAAGCATGCCGCAGAAGTGATTTTTGCCATGCACGAGGGCAAGGAAGTGGGTTTTGCGCTCTACTTCTTCAATTTCTCAACCTTTACCGGCCGGGCGGGGCTGTATGTGGAGGATGTTTTTGTGCTTCCCGAATGGCGGGGCAAAGGCATCGGCAAAGGCTTTTTCGCCCACCTTGCCGGCGTCGCCGATCAAATGGGTTGCGGCCGCATGGAATGGATCTGCCTGGACTGGAACGCCCCCAGCATCGCTTTCTATCGCTCCTTGGGCGCCACCCCGATGTCAGATTGGACGGTTCACCGGTTGACGAAGGAACAACTGCCTTTGGTGGCCGGGAAAAAGGGGTTATAAATTGAACAGTTCGCCGAGATCCCATTGCAGGAACTCTTTGACCGGCACTCCGCCCGAGCCGACCACGAAGGAATTTTGGGGATTGAAGCGTTTATTGAACTCCTGCAAGCCTTTGTTGGTGGTACGGCGTCCGCTTTTCACCTCAATCGCCACACATTGGCGGTTGTTCTCGAGGATGAAATCAACCTCCGCGTTCCTGTCCCGCCAATAATACACCTTATAGTCGGCCTCTTCCGCACCATTCAGGATATGCGCACCCACCGCGCTCTCCACCCAGCGCCCCCATTCCTTGGGGTTGGTATAAACCTTTTCGAAGGTCATTCCCGACAGCGCACTGAGTAATGCGGTATTATATGCAAACATTTTAGGCACGGAATTGTATCGCCGTGCGTGGTCGTGGGCATATTTCTGCAAACCACACAATAACTGCGACTCGTTGAGCGTAGTCAGATAATTCGCCAAGGTGCTCACATTGCCGATGTCCTGCAACTGCCCGAGCAGCTTGGTCAAAGAGATTTCCTCCCCCGAATAGGTGCACCCGAGTTCAAACAGCCGCTTCATCAATTCCGGCTTGTAAACGGTTTTGGTCATCAGAATATCCCGTTCTATGGCCGGCGCCACAATACTATCCCTTATATAACGCCTCCACCGCGTCTCGTTGTCCATAACATTCGCCCCACCGGGATAGCCGCCAAAGAATATGTAATGCTCCACGTCCATTCCGAAGGCATCGTGCATTTCACGATAACTCCAATGCGGCATACGGATCAACTCGTAACGTCCGGCCAGCGACTCTGTGAGACCGTCTTTCAACAGCAAGCGGGAAGAACCGAGAAGAATCACTTTAACATTAACATCATTAAGCGTATCGGCATCCCATTGTTTCTTAACCTCTTCGCTCCAGTTATCCAGCTTATGCACCTCGTCGATGGCTAGCAGAAATTCGGGAAGTTGCTCCAAATTCATCCTTGCCCGTGCAGAGTTCCAGACCTCGCCTATCCAAGCGGTATTGGCCTTATCCACACCATCCGCCGACACCAACAGATGAGGAATGGAAGTTTCCTCCAGCACCTGTTTCACCAAGGTGGATTTTCCAACCTGCCGAGGGCCGGAAAGAACTTGAATGAATCGGCGAGGTTCCGCTATACGCTTTTTCAATTCGCCAAACAGCAACCTTTTATACATAATCAACTGATATTACAGCCACAAATATATACAAAATGTTCAAATCTTACCTACAAAATGTTCAAAAGTCAGTTACAAAATGTTCAAATCTTACCCACAAAATGTTCAAAAGTTAGTTACAAAATGTTCAAATCTCACCTACAAAAACGCCCGATCCGTTTTGCGCCCAAAAATTCGTAACTTCGCGCATATTCAAACAAGGGGAGCCATAGAGGGCTCTCACCATAGAACGCGAACAGATGGAAAACAACAGGAAAAAGGCCCTGATTACGGGCGTGACGGGGCAGGACGGCGCTTATCTGAGTGAATTTCTGCTGAAGAAAGGCTATGAGGTGCATGGCATCAAACGCCGTTCTTCGCTTTTCAATACCGACCGTATCGACCACCTCTACCAAGACCCGCAAACGAAAGACCGCACTTTCGTGTTGCACTACGGCGATATGACCGACAGCTTGAACCTTACCCGCATCATACAGGAAACGCAACCCGACGAAATCTATAACCTTGCGGCTATGAGCCACGTGCAGGTGAGTTTCGACACGCCCGAATACACGGCCAACGCCGACGGCATCGGCACGCTGCGTCTGCTGGAAGCCATCCGCCTGTTGGGTATGACGCAAAAGACGCGCATCTATCAGGCCTCCACCTCCGAACTTTTCGGCAAGGTGCAGGAAACACCCCAAACCGAAAAGACGCCTTTCTATCCACGTAGTCCCTACGCCGCCGCAAAACTCTACGCCTATTGGATTACGGTAAACTACCGCGAAGCCTACGGAATTCATGCCAGCAATGGCATCCTGTTCAACCATGAATCGCCGGTGCGGGGCGAGACGTTCGTTACCCGCAAGATAACCCGCGCGGTCTGCAAAATGGCCTTGGGCCTCCAAGACCGGCTCTATCTCGGCAATATGGATTCCAAGCGCGACTGGGGGCATGCCAAAGACTACGTGCGCGCCATGTGGATGATTCTGCAACAGGAAAAGCCCGACGACTACGTTATCGCCACCGGCACCACCACTTCAATCCGGGAGTTTGTGGACATGGCTTTCCGTCAGATAGGCTGCACCTTGTCTTACAAAGGCAAGGGCATGGACGAAACCGGAATTTTGGAATCCATCGACAAAGATATATTCATACAAAAAGTCGGCGAGAATTACTACAAGGCTTTCAGCCAACGTGTCGGCGATGTTTTGGTGGCGGTGGACGCCAAGTATTTCCGCCCCACCGAGGTGGATTTCCTCTTGGGGGATGCCCGCAAAGCGCAGGAAAAATTAGGATGGAAGCCCGAATATGATTTGGCGGCCTTGGTAAGCGAGATGATGGAAAGCGACATGCAGCTGATGAAGAAAGACGGCTTCCTTAAAGAAAACGGATATACGATTTTGAATTACTTTGAGTAGGAAAACTTTATCAAACTACTAAAAAAGAGGAAGGCGGTTGATTTCAACCGCCTTCCTCTTTTTGGTAAATCCAAGTTCAATCTTATTCTTCCTTTATCAGATTGAATTTTGTTGAGATTTCCTTTTGGTCGATGACCTGACGGAGATTGAAACGGCGGCGTTGTGTAATATAACCTGCTTTTTCGCAGCTCACTTCAATCTGTACATTGCCTGAATTATTATAGGTCAACCCTATGACATCGAATGTTTCGGTTGATTCATAGGGAGTAGAACCAACAAAGTTGTAGTTTGTATTCTTGACTTCGGGTGTAGAAGACACAACCCGTGTATAGACATCCGCTCCCCTTGGGGTGGATTCCACGAACCAACGGATTACAGTAGATTCCAAAGCTGTATTGCCATCGCCCTGAACCTGTTTGTTGCCCTCCTGACGGGGAGAGGAGGCTTTCTTCAGGAAGAAAGCGATTCTATCCCAGTCGATATCCTTCAATGCATTGGCATATGCCGCGTTCAGCACTTGTGCTCCTAAAGTAAAATCAGAGGCATTTCCGTTACGGCTATATCGTCCGATAGCTGTTACATTCGGATAGACGAGTTTACGGTCTTTATCGTGCGCTTCGAGGGAAAATTGCACCGTGGCAGACCAACCGATTCCCGAAAGCCAACTAAGATTGAACTCTTTTAAGGTTAAAGTCAACATATAGTCCGTAGAGATATCGGCATCCAGGTTAAAGCCAAGGGTACGCATATATCTACGTGTGCTTTCCTGCACAAACGACATCACTTCAGGATTAACCGTTGTTTGTGGTACATAAGTCACGCTGGCATCGTACTTACGCAAGACATTAGGTGTGGATCTACCGTCTTTGATATTAAGGCGGATTCCATAATCAAGGTTTACATACTTGTTGGCTTCCATATCCGCTGTCAACGCCAAATTTATATTCTTTGGTGCCACCGGCGTTGACTTGAATACGCTACAAGCGGTAAAAACTGTTGTAAGTGCAGCGAGAATCAATATTTTTTTCATATCCAATCTTATTTATCGGTTTTGAACTTTATTAATTTAGCTGTAACCGTAGATTTAAAAATATATCTCCGATTTCCAGTCACATCTAAACTGGTGGCAATTGTCGGTTCGATAACAGCATCGGCTCCATGTTGTTGCGCCTCGTTGACGGCCCGATATAAAGCCAATCCACGAACCACATAATCGGGGGTTACCATTTCGTGCGGCAACAAATGCATGTAATCGTTAGAAAAGAATCCCAATCGCAGAACACCATCGTATTTGGCTTCCCAGCCTCTTTTCTTAGATTTTCTGTAGGTAACTTTAAAATCATCATCAAGACATTTCACGGTAAACTCATCACCATAAGAATTGTACGTGAATTCAACTTTAGATTCCGCTGTAATGGTATTCAATATTTCGTAATCCTTACGCTGAAGATTCAACGCATCCAACGGTGCTGTTCCTATCGTGTTGACGGCTTGCGGCATAAATAAACCCGGTCCGCACGACGTAAGAATTAATGGAATGATAAAGATAACCCATAATAGGCTTCTTTTGAGGCTGATCATTGTTTTCATTTGGTTTTTATTTGATTGTTTTTTATGCCATTAATTATACTGTTCATCTCCTTTGTAAATCCAAGCGCATTGCAATATTAATACAATTTGTGAAAAAATACAAAACATGGTTATGGTATCCTGATTTTTTACCGATGGCCTCGATAGGATTTCCTCTTCCCATAATAGCTTTGTATATTTGTAGGTTAATTTAATGTAACCATACGTACAAAGCACTTCAAAACCATGGAACTTTAATGAAGCTTCTTGCTTGTTAATGCTCCCAAAAGAAAGGAGGTGCACACACCGATCATACATATGGAAAAGAACAGCAAAATCTACGTAGCCGGCCACAGGGGATTGGTGGGCAGTGCCATTTGGCGCAACTTGCAGGGCAAGGGCTATACCAATTTGGTGGGGCGTTCCCATGCCGAGTTGGATTTGATGGATACCGCCGCCACCCAAGCCTTTTTTGACCATGAGAAGCCCGATTACGTGATCGTGGCCTCCGCCAAGGTGGGCGGCATTCAGGCCAACAGCGTCTATCGGGGGCAGTTCATCTACGAAAACCTGATGATTGCCTGCAACACGATACACCAATCCTATACCCACGGAGTCAAGAAACTGCTGTTCTTGGGCAGCTCGTGCATCTATCCGCGCCTGGCTCCCCAGCCCATGCCCGAAGACTGCCTGCTGACCTCCCCCCTCGAATACACCAACGAACCCTACGCGCTCTCCAAGATTGTCGGGCTCAAGATGTGCGAAAGCTACAACCTCCAGTATGGAACCGACTTTATTTCGGTAATGCCGACCAACCTTTACGGCCCCTTCGACAACTTCAACCTCGAGACCTCCCACGTTCTGCCCGCAATTCTGCGCAAGATGTTCTTGGGCAGATGCCTCGAAATGGGCAACTGGCAATCGCTCCGCGCGGATTTGGAGGTGCGCCCGGTGGAAGGCGTGAACGGCACGGCATCCGAAGAGAAAATTCTCGGCATTTTGGCCAAATATGGCATCCAGGCCACGGGGGCGCAAGAGAACAAGCCTTGCGGCGTGAAAGTGGAAATATGGGGAAGCGGCAAGCCGCTGCGGGAATTTCTTTGGAGCGAAGATATGGCGGATGCCTGCGTGTATCTGCTCGAAAATGTTTCCTTTTCCGACTTGAGCAAAGGCATGGGCAAGGAAATCCGCAACACCCACATCAATATCGGCACGGGCAAGGAAGTGACTATCGCGCAGACGGCGCAACTGATCAAGCAGGAAGTAGGCTTTGAAGGCGAATTGTTCTTCAATGCCGAAAAGCCCGACGGAACGCCGCGCAAGCTGCTCGACGTATCCAAACTCCACGCCCTCGGCTGGCATCACAAGGTAGAACTGGAAGAAGGCATCGCACGCCTGGCACAGTGGTATCTGAACAGCCTCGATAACTAAACGCCCCCGACAGGGTTTACCCAAAACAGAAAAATTCTCCGGATATGGATCAGATGATAAGACAACGGGCGGAATTGTGGACCAAACCGCCTTACGACGAAAAGACACGCCTTGCGGTCCAAACCCTCTTGGAAGGCAACGAAACCGAATGCGCCGATGCCTTTTACCGCGATTTGGAATTCGGAACGGGCGGCCTGCGCGGCATTCTGGGCGTGGGTACGAACCGCATGAATATGTATGTGGTGGCTTTGGCGACCCAGGGTTTTGCCAACTACCTTGCCAAGCAATGTCAGGAAGAAAAGTTGGAGAAGCGCGTGGCGGTGTCTTACGACTGCCGGAACGGAAGTTCGGAATTCGCGCTGACCACCGCCAAGGTTTTTGCAGCCAACGGCTTCAAAGTGTATTTGTTTACCGCCATGCGTCCCACCCCGGTGCTCTCGTTTGCCGTGCGCCATTACGGTTGCTGCGGAGGCGTGATGGTTACCGCCAGCCATAATCCCAAGGAATACAACGGCTACAAGGCCTACGGCAAAGACGGCGGCCAGCTGGTGGCACCCCACGACAAGAACGTGATGGCCGAAGTGGCGGCGATCAAAAGCCTTTCCGATGTCAAGATGCAGGGCGGCGAGGCGAATATCGTGTATGTGGACGAAGAGGCCGACAACGCCTATCTGGAAAAGGTCTGCGCCCTCTCGCTCGACCGCGAGTCGGTACGCAAGCAGAAAGACCTCAAGATCATCTATACACCCCTGCACGGCACGGGTATGACGATGGTGCCTCGGGCCTTGCGCCGCTGGGGTTTCGAAAACGTGCTCTGTGTGCCAGAACAAATGGTGCCCGATGGCGATTTCAGCACCGTGGCATCGCCCAATCCCGAAGAACGGGCGGCCATGATGCCGGCGATTGAACTTGCCAAGCGGGAACAGGCGCAACTGGTCATCGCCACCGACCCCGACGCCGACCGCGTGGGCGTGGCCATTGCCGACGGAAAGGGCGATTTCATTCTGCTCAACGGCAATCAGACCGGCTCCGTATTGGTGTATTACCTGCTCAACCGATGGAAAGCGGCGGGGCGCATCACAGGCAAGGAATATGTGGTAAAGACCATCGTCACCACCGAGCTCATCAAGGCCATGGCCGAAAAGAACGGCGTGGAATGTTTCGATGTGCTGACGGGCTTCAAGTATATCGCCGAAGTGATCGGCAAGCTGGAAGGCAAGAAAACCTTTATCGGCGGAGGCGAAGAAAGTTATGGCTATCTGGCAGGCGAATTCGTGCGCGACAAAGACGCGGTGATAGCCTGTTGCCTGATTGCCGAGATGGCTGCCGACGCGGCCTGCCGTCACGAAAGTTTCATTGATATCCTGAGCCGGCTTTATTCCGAATACGGTTTCTACCATGAGTCGTTGGTGTCGGTAACGAAAAAGGGAATGGACGGGGCCTCGCAGATCAAGGCAATGATGGAGGGCTTCCGCACCACACCGCCGCAGCGCATAGGCGGAGAAAAAGTGGTGGAGGTGCGCGATTACAAAAACGGCTACGGCAATCTGCCGGGAAGCGATGTGTTGCAGTTCTTTACCGAAGCGGGGAGCAAAATCACCGTAAGACCTTCGGGCACCGAGCCCAAGATAAAGTTCTATTTCGGCGTGAAGGCCGCTTGGCAAGAGGGCAAGACGCTGCAGGAACAGGAGGCGCAGGTGAAGGAGCGGGTGGAAGGCTTTAAAAGGGATTTAGGATTATGACAACAACGGTTTGGACGGAAGTTTTCGGCTGGGCGGCCAGCCTTTGCATGATTTTGGGCTATATGCCGCAGGCCTTGCATACGATGCGCACGCGCAAGACCGACGACCTTTCGTTGACGGCCTGGATCTTTATGGGGCTCGGTTCAGTGTTCTTCGTGGTGAACGGTCTGCTGATGTGGAACCTGCCGCTGGCCGTCACCAATATGATTACGGGCACTTGCAGCACCATCATCATCTGCATGAAACTCCACAACGACCGCAAGAAGCGAAAACAGCAGTAAATCCGCTTTATCCTTCGGTAAAACCCTTAAAGCAGTCCACGCCGGTCTGTACGGTTTCGCGCACGATGGGCCAGAAACGGTAGGTGGCTTTTTCCACGTAGCGGAAAGAGAGCGAGGAATCGCGCACGGAGGTCTTGAGAATTTCCTCCTCGGGGTCTATCTTGTTCCAGAAGTAAATCAGGATGCTGAACACCGCCAGCACCTTGCAGAAACTCAGCAGCAGGCCGCCGATGCGGTTGAACAGCCCCAAAGAGGTCTTGTTGGCCCAATTACCCAGCACCTTGCCCAAAAAATAAACGCCGATGGAAACCCCTATGAACATGAGGACGAAACAAATCGTCTGGGCATGCCGGCCGTTTATCGAGAACCATTCGCCCACCAGATAGGAGAACTTGAACGACATATACAGCCCCGCTACCAATGCCAATAGCGACACCAGTTCCATCACAAGCCCGTTCTTGGCACCCTTGAAGCCGCACCACAGCAGGGGAACAAGAATGATAAGATCTAGAAAATTCATGCCTGGGGTTTGTTTTGTTGGTTAAGCAAAAGCCGTTTGGTAAGTTCGGAAGCCTCCATGAAATGGATGATTTCGGGATTGTCACTCTCCATAATCGTGCGCCCATTGCCCTGCCACCAGAGTTTTCCTTCGTAGATAAAGTTCACCGTGTCTCCGATTTTCAGCACCGAATTCATATCGTGGGTGTTGATTACGGTGGTGATGCCGTATTCTTTCGTGATTTCGGAAATCAGGTTGTCGATCAGTTCCGAGGTGCGGGGATCCAGCCCCGAATTGGGTTCATCGCAGAAGAGGTATTTGGGTTCCACGGCAATCGCACGCGCAATCGCCACCCGCTTGCGCATCCCGCCGCTCAGTTCGGACGGCGAAAGATACTCCGCCCCCCGCAAATCCACCCGTTGGAGGCAGTCTTTGGCTCGGCTAATCTTTTCGGCACGGGATTTCTGTGTAAACATATCCATCGGAAACATCACGTTCTCGAGCACCGAAAGCGAATCGAACAGCGCACCGCCCTGAAACACCATGCCGATTTCGCGCCGTATGGCGGTAAGCAGTTCCTGGTTCTTTTCCTTCACGAAATTGCGACCGTTGAAAAGAATGGCGCCGCTGTCGGGAACAAGCAAGCCCGTCATGCTCTTCATCAGCACGGTCTTTCCCGAACCGCTCTGTCCGATAATCAGATTGCACTGCCCCGGCATCATCTTGAGATTGATGTCGAAAAGCACCTGGCGGTCGCCGAAAAATTTGTTCAGATGTTGTATTTCTATCATCCCGGAACCAATTTACATAAGTAACTGGGTCAACACCAGATTGGAAAGGATAATGGCGATACTGCTGTTGACCACCGCCTTAGTGCTGGCACGCCCCACCTCCAATGCCCCGCCCTGCACCGTGTAGCCGTAAAAGGAAGAAATGCTGCTGATAAAGTAGGCGAACACCACGGTCTTGATAATGGCGTATGCCAGATCGAAGGGATGCGGAAAAGATTGCAGACCATAGATGAACTCATACGAAGTCATATTGCCGATGCTCACCGCCGCCCACCAGCCGCCGAACAAAGCCGCCACGATGCTGAGCATGATCAGGATGGGGTTGAAAATCAGACAGGCAATAATCTTGGGTAGAATCAGGTAGGAGGCCGAATTCATGCCCATCACCTCGATCGCATCGATTTGTTCGGTAATGCGCATCGTGCCCAATTGAGAGGCGATATGCGAACCGATTTTTCCTGCCAGAATCAAGCCGATAATCGTGGGGGCAAGTTCCATCACGATGGCCTTGCGGGTGGCGAAGCCCACCGAGTAGATGGGAATCCAAGGCGAATCCATATTGATTTCCAACTGTATGGCGATAGCCGCCCCTACAAAGATAGAAACCAGCGAAACCAGCGGGATGGAGTCGAACCCCAATTGGTTCATCTCGCCCACCACCTGTTTCCAAAAAAGCTTGCGTTTTCCCGGCGGGGAAAACACCTTGCCGAGAAGCAAGAAGTAGTTTCCGATAGTTGTTATCATGGCTGTTGTTATGAAGGAGCGGGGTTGCCGACCCCACCGCAAAATTACGGAAGTTTTTTGTTCGCCCCGCTTTATTTACATTTGCCCTGTCCCGTTTTTTTTGACAGACGAGGCAAAATTCTTTTAAAATATTGCTTTTAAGATGAAAACGAGAATATTGAAAACGATTGTCGTTTTGGTTTGCATGATGACGATGCTGGCCTTTACCGCTTGTAGGACGCAGTACCATTTTCCGGGAGGATTCAAGAACCGCCGTATCCCGGCCAAAGGTTGCGGCTGCCCTTCGTACAGTTGGATTTCGCCTATAAATGCCAATATCGTAGAGAACAATGGATTAATCTGTTTCTTCGATAAATTCGACCGCTACCATGCCGTGGATACGGGCGGGTTTTCCGGTAGCGAGGTTTTGCGCTAAAACAAAGCTCCCATCTTTCCTTATCACCTGATACTCGGTGTCCTCCATACGGAAAAGCGTAGCGGGTGCGGTGTCGGCTATGATGCCGTTTCCTGCGGATAAATAGCGTGCTTTAGGTGTCTCATCCCTGGAGGATGTGCCTGCTTTTTTCTCGAGTATCTGTTGTTTCAGTTCTTCCTGTCGCTTGGTCTGTTGTAAGATTTCCAGTTGATGTTCAGTTTGTTCCCCCATATAGGGCGCAGGAATTACAATACCTTTCTTGAGCAGTTTCTGATAGGTTTTGGCAAATTCCTTACGGTTTTTCCCGTAACGATGGCAGGCGGTTTCCATTTCGGTTTCAAAATACCGGCTGGTTTTTACAAAATAGCGTTCTATAACCTCCAGTATATCGGGTGGAAAGATTTCCGGAGAAAAAAACGGTTGGAAAAGTCGTTTGAAATTGTTTTTCCATTCCCGTCCATGCGGATACACTTCATCTCCGAATTGTTTGCGGGTGGTCAGATGCGCCCATTCATGTACAAAAACAAACAGCAATGCGTAGGGATTGAGGTCGATTTGCAGCGAAATGGTATGCAACCCGTCAAAGCCTTTTGTACGAGGGGCAAGGGGAGATGACTCGGCCTTGGGCGGCATATAGTAGCCGAGTGTGCGGCTTTTCCGGTCCGAAAAAGCTACGCGTACGCCCTCCCGTTCCAGCCATGTGAGGATATGGGGTAGGGCCGCCTTTATGATAAAGGGACGGAGCGCATGGGCAAGATTCCGCTCCACTTTGATACCGTTTTCGGAAGAAACGCGCATATTGCAAAGATACCGAAAACGGAGGTTTGCCGGATAATATCGGAAATATGCTACTTTTGTATGCCGACCGAAAGCAGGCAAACCATGAGCAACATGCGGCATTTTCTTTCATTCTTATTGCATTACAAGGGGTATATCTTTCTGAATATCCTTTCAAATCTGCTGTATGTGCTTACTTCGTTTTTTTCGTTGGGCTTGATCGCGCCTTTCGTATCGGTGATGTTCGGCATGGTGGAAAAGGTGGAAGTTTTGCCTGCCTTTAAATTCAATGCCGACACGCTTTTGCAGTATGCCTACTTTTATGTGGGGCAGATAGAAGAAGCCTATGGCGTGATGCCGGCCTTGGTGATGCTGGCGGTAGGGTTCGTGCTGATGTCGGTGCTTTCAAACGTGTTCCGTTATGGAGCCTTGTATTGTTTGGGCACCATACGGAGCGGTATCGTGCGCGATCTGCGCGATTATTTTTATGCGCACATGATGAAGTTACCCCTGTCTTATTTTTCCGAACAGAAAAAGGGAGATCTGCTTTCGCGGGTCAACAACGATATGATAGAAGTGGAGTGGGCGGTGGTGAAATCCTTACAGAACGCCATCATGGAACCTCTTTATGTGTTGGTTTTCGTTGTGGGTTTGTTTGCCCTTAATGCGCAACTTTCCATTGTTGTGTTGCTGGCCTTCCCGCCTATCCTATATGTGATGGGCAAGATAGGCGTTTTTCTTAAACGGCGTTCCGAAAAGGTACAGCGGATGTTGGGCGAACTGGTGGCGATGATAGAGG
This sequence comes from uncultured Bacteroidaceae bacterium, assembly GCA_964436335.1. Taxonomy (GTDB): domain Bacteria; phylum Bacteroidota; class Bacteroidia; order Bacteroidales; family P3; genus Pullibacteroides. The sequence goes on along the minus strand of CAYTCD010000030.1, from coordinate 4,397 downwards.
AATCTATAAACGGATTGCGTGTCATCAAGTCATTTAATCTTATCGATTGGGCAGACGATAATTTCAGTAAACACAACAAGAAATATGTAAAGGTGTTGAACGGGGTGCACCGGCGGCGGGATCTGTCGGGACCGCTCACCGAAATACTGTTGATTGTCGTTACGATGGGAGTGTTGGGATTCGGCGGCATCAGGGTATTGAACGGCGATATGCCTGCCGATCTTTTTGTGCTCTACATTTTGCTTCTTATCCGCATTATTTCGCCGGCCAAGCATACGGTGGACGCTTATTACAATATACAGAAGGGAAGGGCGGCCTTGCAGCGCATCTATGCAGTGATAGAAGAACCGGAAGGGGAAACCGATGGAAATGAAGCCTTGGTAAAAAATACCTTTGATAGTGGGATAGACTACCGCGAGGTGTGTTTCCATTACAGCGATTCGGATGTTCCCGTGCTTGAAAATGTGAATCTTCGGATACAGAAGGGAAAGGTGTATGCCTTTGTGGGGGCTTCGGGGGCGGGTAAGACCACGATGGTGGATCTTCTGTGCCGGCATTATGAGGCCACCGCCGGCGGCATCTTTATCGACGGCGTGAATATAACTTCCCTGAAACGCGATAGTTTGCGTTCCTTGATAGGGACGGTGAGCCAGCATCCTTTTGTTTGGCACGATACGGTGGCCAACAATATCCGTTTCGGTAAGGAAGATGCCACAATGGAGGAAGTGATGGAGGCGGCCAGAAAAGCCAATGCTCATACGTTTATTATGGATATGCCGGAAGGTTACGATACGGTATTGGGCGATAACGGCATGACAGTTTCGGGTGGCCAACGCCAACGGATTGTCATCGCCCGGGCCATTTTGAGGAATGCGCCGATTTTGGTGTTGGACGAGGCTACTTCGGCGCTTGATACCGAGTCGGAAGTATTGGTGCAACAAGCTTTGACTCAATTGATGGAGGGGCGAACCTCGATTGTTGTGGCCCACCGGCTCAGTACCATCCGCCACGCCGACTGTATCGTGGTGTTTGAAAAAGGGCGGATTGTGGAACAGGGAACCCATGATGAACTGATGGCGCAGAACGGGCACTATGCCAAATATGTGGGATTGCAAACATTGTAAGCGATATCATGCTTGACAAAATCAAATGGCTGGCGCAAGCGCAACAGCAGGAACTTATAGAGATACGCCGGTATCTGCACCGGCATCCGGAATTATCCACATTGGAGAAGGAAACAGGGCGATATATCGAAACCAAACTGTCCGAATGGGGTATTCCTAATAAGGGCGGATATTCGGAAACGGGGGTATTGGCCATTATCGAAGGCCGGAATCCGCAAAAACGCTGCATTGCCTTGCGGGCCGATATGGATGCCCTGCCCATAGAAGAAGAAACGGGATTGCCTTTCGCTTCTGAAAACAAGGGGGTGATGCATGCTTGCGGACACGATGTACATATGGCCTGTCTGTTGGGGGCGGCCAAGATATTGCAGTCGCTCAAAGATGAATTCGAGGGAACGGTGAAGTTGATTTTTCAGCCATCGGAAGAGGATTTCAGGGCGGGTGCGCCCGTGATGATATCGGAAGGTGTGTTGGAAAGTCCGGTTCCCGAAGCTATCTATGCGTTGCATGTCATGCCGGAGATGGCCTGCGGCCGTGTGGGGGTAAAGCAGGGACCTTATATGGCATCCACCGATGAGATTTATCTGAAAGCAATAGGAAAGGCCGGTCATGGTGCGATGCCGGAAATGAATGTGGACCCGGTGCTGATGTCGGCCTATATCCTTACGGGGCTGCAGCAGGTGGTGAGCCGTCAGGCACCGCCCTATATTCCTACAGTGCTTTCTTTTGGCCGCATTATAGGAGAAGGGCGAACCAATATCATACCGGGCGAAGTGAACATAGAAGGAACTTTGCGGACGTTCAACGAGGACTGGCGGAAAAAAGCACACGAAAGCATTATCCGTTGCGCCCAGGAAATCGCCAAGGCGATGGGAGGAAATTGTCAGGTAAAGATAGATCACGGATATCCGTTTGTCTATAACGATGAAAAGGCAACGGAAAAGGTGCGGGCCACGGCTACGGCCTTGCTGGGTGCTGAAAACGTGGAGGAACTTCCGCTACGTATGACAGCGGAAGACTTTGCCTATTACACCAAGAAGATACCGGGGTGCATGTTTCGTTTGGGGGTGAAGCCGGAAGGTTTGGAAAATCCCACCAACCTGCATACCAGCCGCCTTACCATAGATGAGAATGCATTACCGATAGGCACGGCGATGATGGCCGCGTTGGCGGTAAAAGAATAGGGGCGATAGCGGAAAAGCTATTGACGTTTTCGCTGCGGACAATTATTTTTCTTCCAGTTCAAACTCCACGTCTTCAATCATGCCGTTTACAATATTTTTGCCGGCTTTTTCCAATTTCCTGCGCATGTGGAGCGATGCGAAAAGATTGGTGAGTCCATAAAAGATGCAACCGATGCCGAATAAGGTAAAGAGAAGGTTGTTGGTGGCATTTGGATACGTACAGATAAAGATGCCAAGGCCAAGCAAAAGGAAAGCAAAGAGGTATTCTATAAAAGTAGGCTTGACATTCCATTTGCGGAGATTCCAAAGCGAAATAAACTGAGCCACACCGCTGAAGGCTATAATCAGGCCGAGCAGGATTATCAGTAATTTGACAAAGGAATGCGGTGTGATAATCAAGGCCAGCCCCACGATCAGACTCAGGCAGAGATTGAAATATTGCATACCGCCGGGATGGAGGTCTTTGTGGGTGAAGACGGTGAGGAAAGACACGATGCCGGTAAAGAGGATGGCTCCGCCCAAGATGTAGAAAATCAGGTCGGCGGAAAGTCCGGGAAACATGCAGAAGAAAGCGCCTACCAAAACGGACAGCACCGAACGGACAGAGATTTTCTTTAAATCCAAGGAGGAAAGATAGGTTGTCATGGCAAAAATCAGGTTTCGTTATACAATGCAAAGATATCGAAAGTAAGGAAATTTAGCGGCGGATAAGCAGGATGCTAAGTTCGTAGAGCAGATACATGGGGAGGGAAACCACTATGAGCGTTACGATATCGGCCGTGGGGGTGATGACGGCGGCCAGTAGCAGGATGATAACGATGGCGTGTTTGCGGTATCGCCGCAGAAAAGCGGCCGAAATAAATCCCAGTTTGGCGAAAAGCCAGCACAAGACCGGAATTTCAAAGACAAGGCCCATCATCAGGCATAGGGTCATGAGGGTGGAGATATAGGAATCGAGCGAAATGAGGTTCTCTATCCCTTCGTTTACCTGGTAGGTGCCCAAAAATCTGAAAGTGAGCGGAAAAACAAGAAAATAACTTGCCAGTACCCCAAGTATGAACATCAGGTATCCGCAAGCCGTAACACTGATTGCATAATGCCGCTCATGGGTGTAAAGGGCAGGGGAAACAAAACGGAAGATTTGGTAGAGGATATAGGGCGAGGCCATCAACAGACCGAAACTCAGCGCCATTTTCATGTGGACAACAAATTGTCTGGCTAAACCCGTGTTGATGAGCCGTACCGAAAAATCCGAAGCATCGCTACCGGACCATTCCCCGATGAGGTTGAATAGTCGATAGATCAGAAAGGTAGTCTTTTGTGGCGCGAGGATCCCCGAAAACAATACATCTTTGCAACAAAACGCTACGATAGCGAAAGCCACAGCGACAAGGCATATCTTTACCAATGCCGTCCGCAATTCGTCCAGATGTTCCCAAAACGATTGGTTCCGGTTGCCGGTGTCCATTTATTGCCGGTCTGTTTTTTCTTCGGTCTGTTTTTCTTCGTCCGTTTTTTCCTGACCGTTCATGCCATCTTTGAAAGAACGGATGCCTTTGCCCAATCCCTTCATGAGTTCGGGGATTTTCTTACCGCCGAAAAGCAGGAGCACCACCAACGCGATCAGTAATATTTCCTGAAAACCTACGCCGCCGAGAAAAAGAAAAGTTGTCATGATTTTGCGAGTTAAAGATTAGCCTTGTTCCGCGACTTTGAAAGGACGGAAATACAGAACCAGCCGCCGAAAATCTGCAGCAACATGCCGGGGAAACCTATGCGGAAATCTTGCAAGGCAAGGAAAAGGTCTCCTTTGAGTGCCCATTCTCCTAGGGTGCCGACTACTTGATAAAACAAAACCACGGCAGCGATGAGCCACAGTGAGGTGTGATTGAAACGCCATGCGGCAAAACCTGCGGTGCAGGCTAACAGTACGGATTTGAGCAGGATGGCGGGTAAGGCGCTCGTGGCCGGCATGCCGAAAAGGAGGTTGTTTACCATAGGTGAAGCCAAGGCTATCAACAGGCCCGCTTTCCAGCCGTATTTGTATGCGCCTATCACGGTAAAGAAGTAGATGGGCTACCAGCGGAGC
>CAYTCD010000029.1:0-21472 GCA_964436335.1 uncultured Bacteroidaceae bacterium | reverse complement strand
CGGCTACGTACCTGTTTGCCTTGATGGGCGGAAATGGTGCAGAACGAACATCCGCCGAAACAGCCCCGGTGGAGGTTCACAGAATTGCATATCATTACGAATGCCGGTATCTCGCCCCGGTTCTTATACCGTGGATGCGGCAGACGGGTATAGGGAAGGTCGAAAGCCTCGTCTATTTCATGGCTGCCGGGTGTAAAGGGATAGGGGGGATTGATCACCACATGGTCCTTATCTGTTTTTTGGATGATGCGTCCGCAGTCGAAACTGTTGGAGGCTGTTTCCACCAAAGCGAAATTGCGGGCTTGGGCGCGTTTATCCCTGAGGCAGGATTCGTGGTCGTTCAGTACAATGTCGGGTTCCGTAAACGGGCTTTCGGGTAAGTCGCGGCACAGATAGGAAACCTGCGGAATATGGCGGCAGGCAATCGGAGAGGGGTCGCGTTCCAATTGTCGGGCTATCTCCGCCACGGGTTTTTCTCCCATGCCATATACCAGCAGGTCGGCGCCGCTTTCTACCAAAAACGAAGGCCTGAGCCTGTCTTGCCAGTAGTCGTAGTGCGTGATGCGCCGCATGGAGGCCTCAATGCCGCCGATTACCACCGGCACATCCGGATAAAATTGTTTGAGGATACGGGTATAGACAAGTGTAGGATAATCGGGACGGAAACCTGCTTGTCCTCCAGGCGTGTAGGCATCGTTACTGCGGAGGCGTTTGCGTGCCGTGTAATGGTTTACCATCGAATCCATGCAGCCCGCCGAAACACCGAAAAACAGCCGCGGTTTGCCCAGTTTCTTGAAATCGCGTCCATCGTCGCGCCAGTTGGGTTGTGGCAGAATTGCCACCTTATAGCCGGCTTTTTCCAGATAACGACCGATTACCGCAAAGCCGAAAGAGGGATGGTCCACATAGGCATCGCCGCTTACTAAGATGATATCCGCCTGTTCCCATCCTCTTTTTTCCATTTCTTTTTTTGAAATGGGAAGCCACGATTCAAGGGGCAGCGTATCAGGGTCTATTTTGGAAAGAGGCGTTTGCATGAACGGTATTCAAAAAAAAAGGGTATCCTTACGGATACCCTCAAGACTACGAAAACTCAATCTTGCATCCCAAAAGATGCAACAAACCTTACCTCGTTAGGGCAAGGATATCTTTAAGACCACATTAGGCTTCGGCAGGAACCACCGAAACAAAAGGACGGCCGGTATCCCTTTTGCGTTTAAAAGCCACCGTACCGTCTATCAGGGCGAACAGCGTATGGTCTTTGCCCATGCCTACGTTCGCACCGGGATGGTATTTGGTGCCGCGTTGACGGATAATGATATTGCCGGCGGTTACGGCTTGTCCGCCAAAGATTTTAACGCCCAAGCGTTTGCTTTCTGATTCACGACCGTTATCGGAACTACCGACACCTTTTTTATGTGCCATTGTCTTATGCTGTTAAATGTTTCTGACTCCGTTTATGATGCCGTACTAGGCAATCTTTTCAATTTGAATCTGCGTCAAAGCGGCGCGGAAACCGGTTTGCTTCTGGTATCCTTTTCTTCTTTTCTTCTTGAAGATGGTAACCTTATCGCCTTTTACGTGCCCCAGAACCTTTGCCGTTACTTTGGCACCGGCTACTACGGGGGTTCCCACTTCCACTTTACCGTTGTTGTCTTTCAACAAAACTTTTTCAAACTCAACCTTGTCGCCTTCCTGGGCTTCCAACCGGTTCACAATCACTTTCTGGTTTTCCTCAACCTTGAACTGTTGGCCGGCTATGTCAACAATAGCGTACATATCTGAATGTGTTTTTTCTCAATAGGGGCGCAAAGATAGGCAAGATTTTTGAATTGACCTAACCTTTATCCGTCAAAAAAATACAAATCCAATTAAATATCAGTATATCAATAAAAACATTTATCAACCATTGTTTATACTTTGTTGATAACTTGCTTGTCGAATTTGGAATTCAAAAAAAATGCCCGACCTTTCGGGATCGGGCATTTTCTATAAACGGAGAATCTGCTTACAGACCCAACTTAGCCTTGATGGAAGCGGGAACGGCATCTTTGTGAACCATGATGTCGAGCGTGTTGGCGCGGAAGAAAGGCACCGACATATAGAGGTAGCCTTTGTAGGGGTTGTCCACATTCCAGGAGTTCTTGATCTTGTAGTAAACGTTGCCGTTCTGGTCTTTGGCGATGCCCACCAGGTGCATTCCGTGGTCGTCGGTCGCGCTCCAGTTGTCGTAGTTCTTCTGACGTTCTTCCTGCGTAATCTTCTTTTCGGGAACGATACGTTCAAAACTGTAGGCGCTCTTGCGTTTTTCGGACTGCGAGAGGGTTTCCCATTTGTCGCGGTCGGTTCCGCTCAAGTCGGCGGCTTCCATGTCGGGCATAATCGCCACGCCGTTTTTCCAGGAGAAGCCGGGGTCGCTCACATCGCCGCCCCAAACCAAGGAATAACCGTTGTTCACGGCGTTTTCCACAATCTGCTGGAATTCATCGAGAGGCACGTTATATACCATGCCGTGGTTCCAGTTGTCGGGCACGTCCATTTCGTACATCGTGTAGAAAGGATGATGGGTGTAGGAAGTGAACTTTACATAGTCTTCGGCTTTCAGACCCAGTTCGTCGGCAAAACTGCGCGGAGTGTATTCCTTGCCGTTGTAGGTGAACTTTTCGGGTTCATCGCCCAAGTAGGTGTTCAGAATGGCTTTGTAGGCCGGCTGCCAGGCGGTGGTGATTTTTCTGCCCTTTACCACCGCTGCAAGGAAGTTGGTGAGCACGGCATCCAGTTCGCTGTGGTCGTGGGCGTCGGCACCGTAGTTGAGGCCGGGGAAGGCTTCTTCGGGAACCAGACCGAACACTTCCAGTACATCCACCACGTCGTTGCTCGCCCCGCCGGTGGCCAGTTCGGTCTTACCGTGCAGACGTACGTATTTGTCGCCTTTGAGCAGGTAACATTTATAAACGGGATACATATCCGAAAGGTCGAATTCGCCTTTGCCCATGCGGAGCAGTTCCGATTCGAGGAAGGAGGTTCCCGAAAAGCTCCAGCAGGTACCCGAACGGTTCTGGTCCTTGACGGAGGTGTTGTCGATGGTCTTTACGTCGGTAAACTGATAAACGGCCTTCTTGTCGTCTTTCTTACCGCCTTTTTGGGCCTGTGCGGAGAAACCCACCGCCAAAACCAGCCCGATTGTCAACAAAAGGTTTTTCATTTTATTGCGTGTTTAGATTTTTTGGATTTGGGTAGTGCGAATATAGCAAATTTATGCCTCCGGAAGAAACAGACAGCTATCGCCGTAGCTCAGAAAGCGGAAACCGTTTTGGAGGGCGAAACCGTAGAGGTCGCGCCATACAGGGCCTATCAAGGCCGATACCAGCAACAGTAGCGTGCTTTGCGGCTGGTGAAAGTTGGTGATGATGCCCTTGCAGAAGGCAAATTCGTAGCCGGGGGCGATCATCAGCGCCGTATGCCCGTGAATCTGCCGTACCTTACGTTGCTCCATATACGCCAGCATCGCTTCCAGGGCGGCTTCCGGGCTTATTTTCTTACGCGCCTGCGCCCAATCTTCGTAGGCTTCCCACTGGTGAACCTCAAAAACGGGTTCTTCGGGGCTGTCCGTAGCCGGAAAACCTTGCTTCAGGAGTTTCAGGCCTATCCAATAGAGGCTTTCGAGGCTGCGCATGGAAGTGGTTCCCACGGGAATGACGGGCCGGCCGTTTTTGACAGCCTCCAAAAGATGGCGGATCAGGCCATCGGTGGCGAGTATATGCTCGTAGTGCATGGCGTGTCCGCCGATCTGTTCCGCCTTGACGGGACGGAAAGTGCCAGCCCCCACGTGCAGGGTGATGAAATCCTGTTCGATGCCCGAATCCTTGAGTTCCTGCAACACCCGGGGTGTAAAATGCAGCCCCGCCGTGGGTGCGGCCACCGAACCGTCGAAACGGGCGAACACCGTTTGGTATCGCGCCTTGTCGGAATCTTCGGCCTGCCGACGGATATAGGGAGGAAGCGGCACCTTGCCCGCCTGTTCCAATACCTGGGCAAAACTCAGGTGCTCCGGCTGCCAGGAAAACTCCACTTCAAAGCAATCGTCAAAAACCGCCGTCTTACATGCCTGCAAGACCCCTTGCTCCTCTTGACCCGAAGCATTCTCGAACGGAAACGCCATCTGCAACGCGCCCTCTTTCCAACGCTTGTTGTTTCCCACCAAGCATTTAAAGCGGCAACGGCCGGCCGAAGCGAAAGCCGTGGCGATTTCGGCGGGGAAAGTGGGTTCCAGACAGAAAATCTCGATACGCGCCCCCTGTTCCTTAGAGACACCTGCACGAGGTTCCGGGCCATTGTTCTTGGAAAAAATCAAACGGGCGTGCACCACCCGCGTGTCGTTGAACACCAGGAGTGCGGAGGGCGGCAAAAACTTTCCGATTTGCCGGAAAACCGATACTTCGGGCTTTCCGTTCCGATATACCAAGAGTTTGGAGGCATCGCGCTCCGCCAAAGGGTAGAGCGCGATACGTTCTTCGGGCAACGGATAGCTGTATTCTTCTATCCGCAGGTTACGCAAGGGGGAAACGGCCGCCATTAAAGGTTTTGCTGATAGTAGTCGTAAATCTTTTCGAAAAGGTGGTCGCGTTCCCTGCCGCGCACGTTGTGTTCGTGTTCGGGATAGAGGAAGAAATCCACCGGAATCTTCTTTTGGATGCACTTCTGCACAAAATTCACGGCGTTTTTGGGCAGAACCACGGGATCCACGCCGCCCTGCATGATCATTACCTTGCCACGGATGGAATCCACGCGGTTGAGCAGGTTGGCGGTTCGGTAGCCCTCGGGATTGTCTTGGGGCGTGCCCATATAGCGTTCCCCGTACATCACTTCGTACCATGCCCAGTTGATGACCGGGCCGCCGGCGGTGGCCACCTTGAACACGTCCGGGTAGCGGGTCTTGAGCGTGAGGGTCATGAAACCGCCGTAACTCCAGCCATCCACGCCGATACGGTCGGCATCCACATAGGGCAAGGTCTTGAGAAACTCGATGCCCCGCATCTGGTCGGCGCTTTCGGCATCCCCCACATGGCGGTGGATAGCGCTTTCAAAGGCAAAGCCTCGGTTGGAAGAACCCCGGCTGTCAACCGTCCAGACAATATAGCCCTGCTGGGCCAAAAAGCGCAGGAACGTGCCGCAGCCGTAGTTGTAGCTCTGCGTAATGAGCTGCACGTGCGGGCCGCCATATACATAAACGCTGCCCGGAGATTTCTTTTCGGGATTGAAATCGGGCGGCAGAATCATGCGGCCGTACAGGTCGGTAACGCCATCGGCGGCCTTGAGGCTGTAGATGCGGAACTGGGGGGAAACATAGCCGGCCAGGGGGTCTTTGGTCTGTTGCATTACCTTTACCACCTTGCCTTTGGCATCGATAATCTGCGTGCAATGTCCCTTGGTGGGGCTGGTCCAGGTATCGATGAAATAGCGCGCCGAAACGTGCATCTTTACCTGGTGCACGCCCTCTTCTTGGGTAATGCGCGTTATCTTGCCCGACTGGATATCCACGCTATAGAGGTTTTCCTGCAGGGGGCTGTCTTTGGTGCCCATAAAATACGCCAGCTTACCGTCGGGCGAGAAGCCTACGAAAGAGGTAACCATCCACGCCTCGTTTTCGGGTGTAACCGCCTTGAGGCATTTGCCTTTGGTATTGTAGAGATAGATATGGTTGTAGCCTTTGCGCTCGCTCAGCCAAACGAACTGGTCGGGATTCTTGGGGCGGAAAAAGATACCGGCTTCGGGTTCCACATACACATCGTGGTTTTCTTTGAACACCACCCGTTTTACCTTGCCTGTGGCCACATCGTAGCAAAGCAGCGTAAAGTCTTTTTGGTTGCGGTTGAGCATCCCCACATAAATCTCCTTGTCGTCGGGGCTCCAGGTTACGCTTGTAAGATAATTGTCGCCCGGGTCGGCATAGGGTTCAAGGGTCACGCTGGAGTGCGCCTCGGCATCGAAAATCTTTATCTGCACCTGATGCATGAGGTTGCCCGCCTCGGGATAGCGGGTATGGTCGATGTAGGTGGAGTCTTGGCCGTAAACGGTCAGGGGATACTGGGAAACCATCGTTTCGTCCATCACGTAATACGCCAACTTGTTGCCCGCGTTGGACCAGAATGTACCTTTGGTGATGCCGAACTCATTGCGGTGAACCACCTGCCCGTTCACGATACCCGGATTTTCGTTGTGTGTAACGGAAAAACGGATACTGTGGTGGGTAACGTAAAGATTGTTGTTGCGCGTATAGGCAATCTGATGGGTTTCGGGCTGCACATCGAAATTGACGGCGTCGGAACTCTGCGAGGCTTCAAACTCCAAGGCTTTGATAGGATAATCAAAAATCATGCTGTTGTCTTGGCATTTGAGGAACATGCTCCCGTTGCCTATCTTCAGGACGGGCGGAAAATGTTCCATTTGCTTGTATTTGAGCGCAGCCAGTTCGTTGTTCAATGTTTCTAAGGTAAGCATGGTCTCGATATTTCCCGAAACCGGCATGAATCCCTTGAGCGTGTCGCCTTCCACGTAAAAGCAAATCGGTTCGTCCGGCAGGGCATTCCATTGCAATTGCGAAACGGAGCGGGCATACTGCGGGGTGCTCATCAGATGGCCTATCTGCAAGCGTTCTCCTTCTGTAACCGCTTCTTGGGTGGCGACCAAACGCGCCTGCTGTGCCAAGAGGCTTCCGCCAAGCAAGAGGAATGCTGAAAAAAACAATCCTTTGAACGTTTTCATGTTCCTATATTTTAATCGTTTGAAAATTCTTTTACTTTGTTCCGGTAGTGGGAGAAAACGTTGGCGCGGGACACGAATCCCACATACGTTTTTCCATCCAGAACCGGAATATTGTAATCGGGGCAGCTGTGGAACTTGCGCGCCACCTGTGCCATGTTTTCCTGACGGTGGATGATGGTCTGCGGCTTGTACATCAGTTCCTTGACCGTAATCTGCCCGTAAAGTTCGGGTTTGAAGATAAGTGTTTTTATATCGTCTAAGAAAACGATGCCCAGAAATTCGCCGTCGGAATCGGTAACCGGAAATATATTGCGGGAGGAACGGCTTATGTTCTGCACCAGCGTTCCCAAGGAGTCATCGGGCGAAATCGTAATGAAATTACGTTCGATAAGCCTTTCCACACTCATAAGCGAAAGCACGATGGAATCTTTGTTGTGGGTGAGCAGTTCGCCTTTTATCGCGAGCGATTTGGTGTAGATGGAATGGGGGTTGAAATGGCGGCTCACCAAATAGGAAGCGGCACTGACCAACATGAGCGGAATAAAGAAATTGTAGCCGCCCGTTACTTCGGTTACCAGAAAAATGGCGGTAAGCGGGGCATGCATGACCCCTGCCATCAGCGCGGCCATGCCCGCCATGGCGAAATTGGCCAGCGGCAGTTCCATACCGAACAGCACGTTGAAGGCTTCGGCCACCAAAAGCCCCAGAAAAACGCCCACGAACATGGAGGGAGCGAACACGCCGCCTACGCCGCCGGCTCCGTTGGTAAGACAGGTGGCCACCACCTTGAGCAGGATAAGCAGTATCAGGAAACTGAAAAAGACAATATGGCTGTCTTGCCAGTTGTAGAAAAACGTGTTGTTGAAGATACGGGTAGTGTCGCCGTTAAAGACATCGGAAATAAACGTAAAACCTTCGCCGTAGAAAGGCGGAAAAAGGAAAATGAGCAGACTGAGCGAGATTCCGCCGATAAGGATGCGCCAAAGAGGTTTTTCGATACGCCCGAACCATTTTCCCATGCGGTCGGTGATGAATAGGAAATAGCAGGAAACAAATCCTCCGGCAATGCCCAGAATCAAGAAGAAGGGAAGGTGCTGCAACATGAAATCGGCGGTTACGTCAAAGTGGAAGGTGGCCGCACGACCCAGAAAAAACACCGAAGTAACCGCGCCGGTGGTGGAAGCGATCAGGATTGGAATGAGCGATTCCATGGTAAGGTCTATCATGAGCACTTCTAAGGTGAACACCAGACCCGCCAGCGGCGCGCCGAAGATACCGGCTATCGCGCCCGCCGAACCGCAGGCGATGAGCAACACTAGATTGCGGAACCCCATGTTGAAGAAACGCCCCACGTTGGAACCTATCGCCGCTCCGGTAAGCACTACCGGGGCTTCGGGTCCCACCGAACCGCCAAATCCGATGGTGACGGTACAGGCCACCAGCGACGAATACATCTTGCTGCGCCGGATACGCCCCCGGGCACGGCTGAAAGAGTGCAAGACCCGCGTAACGCCGTGGCTGATGTCGTCTTTTACGATGTAACGCACATACAGGTACGAAAGGGTTACCCCTGCCAAAGGCAGGAAAAGGAACAGGTAGTTTTCTTTTTCGGCAGAGAGGAGATTGATGATGAACTCGCCGAAATAAAAAATCATGTTTTTGAGCAACACGGCTGCCAAACCGCTGAGCAGGCCCACCACGATGCTCAGGCCTATCATCAGGTTACGGTCGGAAAGGTGCTTTCCTCTCCATGTATCGAATTTGGTCCGATACAGTCGGTAGTAGTGAATCCTTTTTCCGTATAAGGTTTGCATGTTGCCCTTTCTAAGGAGTATAAAACATGCAAATTTAAGGGAAGGGCCGTAATGCCGCAAATGGAAGCCGCAAAAAAAAAGCCCGGCGTATCTTCGCCGGGCAGAAGATGGAAGGGTGCAAGATGGGGCTCGAACCCACGACCCTCGGAACCACAATCCGATGCTCTAACCAACTGAGCTACATGCACCATCTAAGGTTTTGGGTGGAAAACGCCCACTAAACATGAAACGAAATCCAGCGGCAAAAGTACGACAATCCCACCGAATTTGCAAAACCCCTTTTTCCACGCATGGCTTTTACGGGTGGCGGGTGGCAGTGTCTTGCACGCTTATTGTATCGGCTTCATCGGGTACGGGTACCGTGGGGAATTCCACTTTGCGGATTACCCTTCTTTCACGGTTCATCCATCCTTCAAACTGCGCTACGATCTGTCGGCCAAGGTCCAGACGGGCACTGTCCACTTTGCGGATTTCGGCGGGTGTGAACGAATTTTTATACAGCGCTTTGCCCACGCCGAACTTGAGTTTGTCAAGATTACCCCTTACGTTGATGCCGAGTTTGAACGGTACGGGCGATTTGAGCACCGAGATATGGTAATTGAAATTCATGTCCATATCCTGATGTCCGCCTACTCCCACCCGATAGCGGTCTATTTCGATTTCGAAAGGAAATACGGTGATCTGTCCGTCTTGAATAGTGATGACGGCCGAGACACTGTCGATGAGATTGCGTTCTTTGTTTTTAAACATCAGCATCTTGGATATTTCGGCAAAAGTTTCGCCATCCATCAGCACCAGGTTTTCGCCATGCAGGCGCAAAGCGGCTGTAAGGGAGGGTAGAAGGATGTTCATGTTTGAATCCAGTTCGGTGGAGGCTACGGTGTGCAAATCCACCGTACCTTCAAAAGAGCGGAGCATGGGCAATGTGGAATCCAAAGACGGAACGGCTTCTATAAGACGGTCTATCCGGATGCCCTGTATGTTCAGGTCAAAGCCGGCGTCTCCGGTATGTCGGGTCGGGGTGGCATACACCAGAGAAAGATGCATGTCGGCGTCCAAAGCCTGCAAATCCAAACTTTTCAGGTTGATGGCGCGGTTGCGGATTTCTATGTCGCCCTTGATGTTTTCGATAATCAGTTAGTCATATAGCACTTTTTTGGCATCCAGACTTAGTTTCACATCCATATTTCTGGGAACCAAAAATAGTTTGACAGCTTGCTGCAGGGTGTCGTATGTATCGGTGTTCTCCGTTTCGTCCATTTGATCCTGCAAGGCTTCGGCTTCTTCCGGAATCTGGTCCAGATTCTGCATGGAACTATCTATGGGACTGGCCAAAGCGTTGATAAGCTGGTTGCAGTCAAGCATTTTCGATTTTACGGCGATTTCTCCCCGTAGTAATTCCTTTCCTTTATATACGCGCCAGAGTTTGTAGAGTTTGCCTTTTACGGACACATGAGAGTTCCCCATCCGCAAGGAAGCCCGTTGAACCTCCACGTTGCCGCCGTCTATAGAGGCTTTGAGGCGGTTGAACCGCAAGGGAAGGGCGAATTCAGGTACCACGAAAACAGCTTTCCGCATATTCACGTTGGCTTTTGGCCACCAAAGGGTATCTTGGAAACGGGTCAGTTCCAGATGCACTTCAGCCCGGCGCAGTTTGGCTTCCGCCGCCCCGGAGCGGGCATATACGGTATCGGTTTCAAAATCAAACTCCACCAAAGGTTTGCGGGGATTTTCGGGCAAGGGTTTGGCCGAAATCTTGGCGAAGGTGCGTGTATTGTAGAAACGGATGGTATCAAACAGACGGGCGTAGGCCTTCGACATCCGCAGGCTTGCACCCAAACGGATGATATGCGTGGTGTTGGTGTCTTTGGGTGGAACGGTGTAGGCCCGCAGGCGCAGGGTGTCTACATAAGCTTTGATATTGGCGCTTTTCCAATGCAGGCGGTTCACGGTGAATTCGGCGCCTAAAAAGTGTTTTCCCTTGAAACGGAAAGCGGCATCGGTTTGAGAATAAAAGTCGTGATTCGTATCGTTATAGAACACATCCTTCATATCGATATGCCCGTTGGCGACTATTTTGCCGTAGTTTTTCTGCCGGATATCCGAAAGGCGCACCTTGCCTTTTATATCGGCGTCCATCTTGCCGGCCATATCTATGCCCGGCTGGAAGGGAAAAATCTTCTTGAGCACACACATATCGAGCTGAGATGTGGTCGTGAAGTCGGCCACGGGGTCGGTAAGCAGGCTGTCCACGCGGCAACTGGCCAAAATATCCACATCCATAGCCTTGAGCCTGAATATTTTTAAATCGGCGTAGGAGTTCTTTTGCCGATTCATATCCACAAAGGCGTCAAAATCGG
Source organism: uncultured Bacteroidaceae bacterium (assembly GCA_964436335.1). Taxonomy (GTDB): domain Bacteria; phylum Bacteroidota; class Bacteroidia; order Bacteroidales; family P3; genus Pullibacteroides. The sequence continues at coordinate 10,533 of CAYTCD010000029.1, read as the reverse complement.
CTGTGATGGTATCTATCCCGTAGGGCATTCCCGCATAATGCGCCGATCCGTTCTTGATCTTGATTTTGAGAGAAGCTTCAGGCATTTTTCCCTGTCCGTAAACGCCGGTGATCCGGCAACCGAAATCCACCTGCCCTTCGGCATCGATACCGGTTTTCTTGAAAACGCTTTCGGGAACCAGTTCAAGTATATCTTTGAGGGAGGGTGTACGGAGACCGAAACCCACATCCATCGAGATATCGCGGGTCAGGGTATCGTAAAAAAAGTCACCTTTGGCGCCGAAACCTATGTCATTGAGTTTTATTTTAGTTCCGCGCAGATGATAGACGCAGGAGTCGGCGTTGTGTTCGATACCGGTCTTGATGTTCAAGGCCACCTTGTTTACCAACAGTTGGTTGTTTTGCCAAAAAAGAAGGTTGTCGTTCGAAAATTCCAGTTTCACCTTCGATTTTACCTTGGAAAGCCGGACTTTGGCTTTTAAGTTGGCGTTTTCAACGCGGGTATATACATGGTTGGCGCGGTCGTCAAAATACAGGTAGGCGTTGTTGAGGTGTAGAGAACGGCAACCGATGCCGTTGAAGAGAGGTTCGGAGGCGGTGTCCTGTTGCGTGACTGTATCGGAAGAGAGAGCGAAAAGATCGTAGTTGGCCCGGCCGTCGGCGGCACGGAAAACATAGAGATGCACACTGTCAAGCACCAATTCCCGTACGGCAAGCCGTTTTTTCTTGAGATAGGCACCTAAGTTCACGTTAACACGGCAACGTGAAAAACGCAAGAGAGTGTCGGTTTTGTCGAAACAACTGTCCTTAAAGGCCCTGGATACCATCAAACCATCTTCTACCGCCAGTTCCACTCTGGGATAAGTGGAAAAGAAAGTGAGCTCCACCTTGCCTATATGTACGGCGGCATTCAACTGTTCGTTGGCTATTTTTTCCACCATGGGGGTGATGCGGCTCGGCGTAAGTACGAAATTTACTGCTATGGCCATGCAGACAGTAAACAGAACAAGTAGGGATGAGAGGCTTATCAAGATAATTTTTACAGCTTTTCTGCATTTTCCTTGCCTGGTTTTTCGGGAGGTTGGAGTTTCGGTAGTTTCCGCCATGTCAAATTGCTTATTGTGAAGGTTGTTTTTATATCTGTTTTCGGAGTCTGGCCACAGGAAAACCGAGACCTTCCCGATATTTGGCCACGGTGCGCCGGGCCACATTGAACCCCAAAGTCTTGAGGCGTTCGGTCAAAACATCGTCGGTGAGCGGTTCGGTCTTGTCTTCATGGTCGATAAGCCCCCGCAAGGTTTCCTTTATCTGTGTGGTGGAAATCGCTTCGCCTTCTTCGTTTTCGATGGATTGCGAAAAGAATCTCTTTACCAGAAACGTTCCGAAATGCGTCTGGATGTATTTGTTGTTGATGACTCTCGATACGGTGGAAACATCCATGCCGATAATGCCGGCGATGTCTTTGAGCCTCATAGGGCGCAGCAGGGCGATGTCGCCTTCCAGAAAATAATCATGCTGGAAATCCACGATGGCCTGCATGGTGCGGAGCATGGTGTCGCGCCGCTGGCGGATCATGTCCATGAACCACCGTGCCGAATCTATCTTCTGCTTTACAAAAAAAGCGGCCTCCCGCGTTTGTCGCCGCTGCAGTTCTTCCGCTCTACTTGCATTTGCAGAAGACGAGACGTCCTTTGCCCCGTATTCGAGCAACATCTGTTCATAAGAAGGATTTACCCTCAGGCGGGGATCATTCTTGCCGTTAAGGGTCAACAGCAACTTGCCTTCTTCGTTTATCAGATAAAAGTCGGGAATCACCGCCGCGGCGCCTTCGTCCGAAGTTTCCTCGTCTCCCCGTCCGGGTTTTGGGTCAAGTGTCTTTATCAAATCGACGGCGTCTTTAAGGTCTTCTTCTTCCACCTTGAGTTTTTCGGCGATACGGGTGTACTGTTTTTTGGAAAACGCATCGAAACATTTATCCAGAAGACGGTCGGCGGTCTGGAGAATAAAACGTTCTCCCAATCCGGCACCCCGGTTGAGAGCCTCTTCGTTTTTGTTGCGGATTTGGATGCGCAGACATTCGCGCAGGTCGCGGCCCCCTATGCCGGAAGGTTCCAGACGCTGTATCTGCCGCAACACTTCTTCCACTTCGGCTTCGGTTGCGATGAGGTTGAGCGTAAAAGCCATATCGTTCATCATAGCCTGTACGGAGCGTTCCAGATAGCCGTCTTTGTCCAGGTTCCCGATAATCACTTCGCCTATCTTCCGTTGCTTTTCGTTGAGCGGGAGCATGCCCAGTTCTTCGGTAAGTTTTTCCTGTAACCCGCGCCGGAAGCGGATAGGAGCGTGGTATTCGGTTTCAGGATCCCGGTAATTGTCGGATTTGAGTTTGTAGGCGTAATCCTCGCGGTCCGGATTCACATAATCGCGCACATCGAAATCTTCCTGTGCGGGCAGTTTGTCGAAGCCGGCATCGAGACCGGCGGCATTTTCTTCGGCAGCGTGGTCTTTGTCTAGGCGGGAATCCGAAGCACTGTCATCATCGTTAAAATGGCCATCCTCTTGATTTTCCTTGAGCCGGCTGATGGGTATCTCATCACTGTAACGGTCTCCTTCGCCTTCTTCGAGCGCAGGATTGGCCTGCAACTCTTCTTTTATGCGCTGTTCAAGGTCAACGGTGGTAACCTGCATGAGCTTCATCAGCTGCACCTGTTGAGGCGACAGCTTCTGCATCATTTTTTGAGAAAGACCTTGTTTGAGACCCAATGCCATAATTTCTGTAAGGGGATAAGCCCCTTTTGACGTGCGAATTTACAAAAAGAGGAAATTATCCGGCGGGAAAGACCGTTTGATGTTGCTTATGAAAACGGGTTACGATAAGAATACCGTAAAGTGCCACAAAATAGAACAAACCGCAGTAAAAAAAGACATCGATCAAACAAAAACACAAAATCATAAACAGCCATAACCACCAGAACAAACGCCGCTCTTTGCTTGCCAGACGGATGGCCTCCACCCAGAACCATAGTAAAAGTACAAGTCCGGTGATACCGGTTGTCATCCATATAAAAAGAAATTGATTATGGGGATGCTGGTAATGGTTTCGGTAAAAGGGATATTTTTCTATAAAATTGTTTTTGAACCTGATATGGGAATCTGCACTCCAACCGGTCAGGGGGCGTTCCCTTATCATGTCGCCGGCGATTTTCCAACAATAGAGACGAGGTAATGCGGAACCGTCACTTTCTACCGTGCCGGGATTATGTTTATGCGCATCGTTCATCACATGCAATGATTGTGAAAAACGCCCGACGATGCCTTTTCCGACAAAAGGAAACAGCAGACATCCGAAAACGGCGGCCGTTACCAATATGCCGCCCGCCAGATGCTGGCGGTGGCGACAGAAAGCCAATACGATAAGGCAAAGCAGACTTAAGACAAACATTGTCTGCCCGGTTTTGGAATTGGAGGTGAGTAAACTTACGGCAAATAAAAACAGCGATATATCCGCCAAACGTCGGCGCAGAGGTGTGCTTAAAAAACGGTTTCCATAGATGCGGGCAAGAAAGACAATAATAAAGGCGGTATTGATGAACAACGCTTCAATTGTAGTATGCATCGGCATTTTCATACCGGCGAAACTCATGTAGATGGCCTGAAAGGATAGAAATTCGTTGAGGGAGGGCCAGAATCCCGCCAAACGATAGTTTTCAAGTTCAGGTACGCTGAGAAAACAGCGGGTCAAGACCACCGCCCGCACGATAACTTCGATCAGGCTTCCGATTACCAGAAGGAAAGAAAAAGAACGTATCCTTCCGGGAGAGAAAAAAACAGGCGACATGCCAAAAAACACAAAGGGAATCAAAAGAAAAGCGAGTTGTCCGGCACAAGACGCAATGGCTGCCGTTCTGTTGCAGGCATAAAAGATGGTCAGACATAAAAGAACAAAAAGCGCCAACAGCGGCAGAAACGGTTTCCAGCAAGACAGAGACGCTTTTATTTCCCCTTTGGGGAGAAGCAGGCAGCATACGGCAGAAAGCCCCACGCTCACCCCCAAAAGATAAGATGGCAGATTGAAGGGCGCCCAGAAAAAAAGCAGGAAAAGACTGATGTTCAGGTTTTGTAACGATACGCACAGACCCCTGCAAAAATGCAAGGCCGGCTTACCGTTGGAAGCGAAAATGTCGTTTCTTTTTATGGACGCTATTAACCGCATGCTTTTTTTAAGTAATCGCCGTTATCGGTACAGCCGTTGATTATAACGGAGCCTTTTTTGGCCGGTAAATTCGGCCAACCAACAAATTTCGTATAGCAACAGCAAGAAAACAGGCACCGTCAGGGCGGTTAAGGTTTGTACATAGGGATCAAACCAACCCAAAGACAACATACCATACAGCCAGCCCAAGAATGCCAAAAGAAACAGATTGCCGCGTTGGCGGGCGATAAAGAAAACCATGCAGGTGAAACAGGAAAAGAGAAACACATAAACTGCCGCATGCCATTCACCTAAAAACACATACAAGGTTCCCATAAAAGTTCTGACATTGGTGCCGTTATCCAAACGGGTGGTGATGAGATAATGTTTGTTCAGTGCATCCTCCATTCCCAATTCTTGTCCGTTTTCCGTTGTTTTGGCTATATGCAGAAAACGGGCTATGTTGACAAAAGGCGTGTAAATCTTTTCGGGTTGTCTTTCCTCTATTCCCTGCGCCATATCTTCGCTAAGTCCGTAAACTCCTGCCGTAAGGTAAGTAACAAAATGCTTTTGGATATAACCGGCCACGTCTTTACGGTATTCGGCGGGTGTCATACCGTATTGTGTCCGAATGGTTTCTGACCGGCTCATGAACCCGATCCAGTAGATGGCAAAGAAAAACAGAAAACCGGCCAGCGCCACACCTATCATTAATTTTATTTTCATCCGCATACGCCCTGTAAGAAGCCGTAAAAGCAGGCTGCCGCAAAAGGGCAACAGCAACCATCCTTTTACCGCATACAGCAGGTCCACCAATAGAAAGGCAAGCAGATAAATCCAATACCGCTTATGGTTCTTGTCCACCAACAGAACCCAGATGATAAACAGCACCATAAAGCAGGTAAATAAATGTCCGAAAAAGCCTTCCCCGGCAAGTTGACGCCCAAAATTTTCACTGCCCGGCGAAAACGGACAGGTCAGCAACATGTACGCTATCTTTAAAACAAACAGCGCAATAATAAACCGGGTTATTTTCTCCAATATCCTGACGGTATGAGAAGGAATCGAAAAAGTTTTAAAATGTGTGTATTGTGTGGCGGCAGAATATACTATGCCCAGAAAGAAACTCGGTATAAAAAACACGGCGATGCCCACTACCCAGACCCAGATACTCGGATAATAAAAAGGCACGAATCCCATGTTGCCGTCCACCAACAGACAGATGCCCAATATAAAGGCATAGGGAATCATCAGGCAGTTGAGGGGGGTGTACAGGGTTTTCCATACCTGTTTCTCCACAAGCGCCAACAGGAACACTTCCACATAAAGTACAATTGCCGGAAGAATCTCCATGTTCCGTTTTTATTTAGAACCCGTAAAGATAGGTTTTTCTTGCGGTTGCCGGCGCTTTCTCTCGCAGAGAGTGTCAATGCCGTAAAAAACGAGCAGCCAGAACGGGATTTCGTAAGTGTTCAGCAAAGACAGGTAAGAATCGAACCATCCCATGAACAGCACCGTGCATAGCCAAGCGTAAAGCAGTAATGCATAAAAGTGTTTTGTTTTCCGATACAGATCGAAAAACAGATAGCATACCGTGCTGAGACCGAATACGAAAAAGGAAAAACCTGCCGGTCCCGAAAAGATATAGATCGATCCTATCAGGGTTCTCACGTTGGTGAAATTCAATCCTGTATGAAACCATTCGGGGATATTGCCATCGGCCGGAATCCCAAGAAAGGGAGGAAAAAGATAACGCCACTGGCAAGGCTCAAGGATACCGTTCTGCATATCCATGCTTAGGCCGAAAGTGCCGGAGGTAACATAGTGGACCCACAGTCCCGATATGGATTTTAATTGTGCACCCAGCGTGGAAGATTCGGGAAAAAGCGTGTTTCCGGAAAAGTAAATCAACAGGTAGCTCAAAAAGAAAACGCCCGCACCGGCGGCCACAACGCCTATCAGATGCGAAATCTTGAGTTTGATTCTATCGGAAATGAGATAGGTTAAGAAAGCGGCGATTAAAGGTAGAAGAATCCAACTTTTTGTTTGATATACAACTAGAAAAAAAAGTAACAACAACAAGACGCATTTCATCAAAAGGTTGTTGCGGTCAAAACGGAATACAGGATGCTTTCTTACTTTTTGGAGCGAAGCGGAAAGGAAAAGCAACAAAGCCATACCGATTACCAGAAGATGTCCCGTAAACCCTGCGCCGGCAAAAAGATGTCCGAACCGTTCACTGCCTATCTGGCAATCGGCTGTGTTTAAAAGCACAAGCAACCATATCCCCAGAAAGACCCCGATGATATAGGCCAGGATGATTTTCCACGACAATGCACCGTCTTCTTTTTGTTTGACAGGAGGGAGAGAGAGGTTTTTTTTATGGGTGAGGACAAACAAAATCCAACTCGGAACAGCAAAGATCGGCATGCCGAGAATCCACGGTATAAGACTCGGATAATAGAACGGCACGATGCCGAAACGGCCTTCCACTACAAGTGTAACAACCAAGGCTACGGCATAAGGTGCTATCAGGAAATTGAGCGGTGTGAAGTAGGTTTTCCACATCCTTTTTTCAATCCATGCGAGCAAAAAGATCTCAATAAAAACACTTACCGTCAAAAAAATCTCCATGGCAATTCATTTAAAGGAAAAGCATTGTATCTTTTATTTGAGAAACGGTTCAAGTGTTTTCCAAGCAGACGCCTCTCCGTAGATTTTGGAACGGCTGTAAGCCATTTTTTTCATTCTGTCGAGTTTGTCCTGATGGGTAAACAGGTATTCGATATGGGCGGCGTATTGCGCCACTTCGTCTTTTCCGATGGGGACGATATAGCCGGTTTCATCTTCCGTTACGCAGGAATCGGCATAAAACCAATTGGAAACCAAAACGGGGATTCCCGCCGTATAGGCATCTATAATGGCACCGGGAACCCCTTCGGTTGTATAGCGGGTAGGCAGGATCAAGGCATCGTAGCCCGATAGGGTTTGGGGAATTCTTTCAGGTTCGATTTCGCCTTTAAAATGCACATCGGCATACTGTTCCAAAGCGTTCAGAAAATAGGTTTCGTCTTCGGGATAGGTTTTTCCGTAAAAATCTATCTCCACCGGGCATTGGGCCTTGATTTCCGGACGTGCGAAATATTCAGCCAGTGCAAACACCACATCTATGCCTTTCTTTTTTATGATGCGCGACATAAATACCAATCGGAAACGATCTCGGTTTTGTGAAGACAGGGCCGGTTTGAAATTTACGAAGCGGAAATTGGGCATTACTTCCACATTCAACATGCCGTATCGCTGCAGAAGGATCTCGTTCAGTTTTTGGTTCTCGAGCAGAAGTACCTTTATCTTCCGCATTTTCTTGTTGATGAAGGGATGCCGGTCAAAGAATTCGGGTAACCATCCCCCGATCTGGATATAAATGATATCGAAACGGAATATCTTCGACAAAACGTACAGAAAAGGGAAAAAGTATCTCAGATTATTATGCGCAGGCAGATAGACCACTTTGTCTGCGCAAACGGTTTTCCAAAGCAGCCCCAGAATCTTCCATGGATAAAAATTGAGAATCTCCGTGTAGAAAAAACGAAGGGAAACACTGTCTCCCGCCCGACGTTCGATAAGGGTATAGCATTGCCTGGTCTTGATGGTCTGACCGTCTTTCTGATTGGTCTTGAAGCCAAAGTACCCTAACAGCAATATTTTTTTGGGAGTCATTGAAACCGCGTTACAGGCTAAATAAAGCAAAGATAGCGAATTTAATTTTTTCGGTCGGCATTCATGCTCCACTTCCGTATCTGGAAAAATTTCTGTCCTGCCTTGAGAAGGATAAAGAAGAAAGCGAATTTCAATCCTTTTTTCCAACGGTTCCGGTACCGGAGATATTCGGCGTTTCCGGTCAGTTGATAAAAAACAGTCAGCAGGTCCACGTGAAGTTGCTGGTAAAATTTACTACAAAGTGATCCTTTCCGGTCATAATAGCTCCAAAGACCGAATCCGAAACCAGGCAGAAGATGGCGCAGGGCACGTTCAAAACCTACAAAGATTCCGTCTTCTTCTGTAAAGACTTCATAATCGAACAATCCCAACAAGGCAAACATGGAACCGTTGAGAATGGAAGCTCCCGGAACGTTGAATTCTTCGATAAAGGGTTCGCCATCGATAAGGCCCGTGCAAAGGGGAGAAAGCATCATTGTGCGTGCCGGGCGGATGGCTTTCAGGCACGCTTCCCGAGAGAGTAGGCCGATATGGACGCAACGAATCAAAAACGAAATCGCCAGCCCTTGCGTCATGCCCGAAACCCTTCCTTCCGCCATTTCGTGCCTTACGCCTTGCGGTATGTCAAAACGCCATGCACCGTCTTTGTCTTGTCGGGAAAGCACAAAATCCAATACTTTCTGCAAATCTGTATGTACGGCTTCCCCATCATGCAACCTGTTTAAAAGCCCCAGGCCATAGTTCAATACAGTGATTGGAAAAAAAGTGCGGTGGATGCCGTTCAGATAAAAGACCGGAATCCCGTTTTCGATTTCGCCTTCATAGAAACCCTTTCCCTTCATATCCAGATAATAGATATCCGGACTCAAGGCTTCTTTTTCCACGGCTTTTTCCCTAAGATGCCAATAATCGGTATTTCCTGAAATTTCGGCTTTCAATATGGAAAAACCATATTGTATCTTTTTGTAAAAAAGCATTTTATTTAGAAAATATCCACTTCTGAAACAAGGCCTTGTCCATGCCGTCCAACTCGGCGGATTCCTTCCAAAGATTCTTTTGGTATCGGAGTATCTCCTTGATCTTGATTTTATCCCTCAGTAGCAAAGCAAGAGAAATATAGGGCATATAAATCAGTTTCCAGATAAAAAACTTAAAAGGATGCCAATGTTGGCGCACATCCACAAAACGGTTCAGGTGGTGCATATACAGATGCCCTGCCGGCAAAAATTGCTTGCGGGATTCGCCCGCCTTATGATAGATGACCGAATCGAGTACGCACGCCATTTTTTGTTTTTTGTCTTGCAGACGCAAAGAAAAGTCGAAATCTTCTTCGCCGAAAAATAAACGGTTCGACAATATATGCGTGGCTTCTGTATGGGTATGCGGCCGGGCAGCATATCTTTTCGATTTCTTCTGCAACCAGGCATCGGGAAAACCGATCAACTCCCTTTTTACAAACAGGGCACAACCGGTAATCAGAGAAATAGGCATGCAATGTTTTTCCTTGATGGCCGAATACGGTTTGTTTTCGTAATGGTAAATACGCAAGCCGAACACCAGTTTTCCACCGCAGTTCCAAACAATATTTTTGTTTCCGGCACGCCGGATTTGCGGTGTGAGCGCCACGTACTGCGGGTTTTTCAACGAAAATGTTTCAAGTTTTTCCAAAAAGTCCGGTTCCACCAAGGTGTCGTTGTTCAGCAACAGGTAATGCGCCGGTTTGTCTGCGCCTTCGCTGTCCGACAATCTTTCCACCAAAGCGATCCCCATATTGTTGCCTTTGGCAAAACCGTAATTCTCTCGGAGCGCATACACCACACCTTGCCCCGCCTTTAGGGTAAAAGAGGGGTTCTCGCCTTCTTTCACCACCGAAAAATCCTTGCCGCAGCGGTTCAGGTAACCGGTTATAGCCTGCACCGATTCGTTTTCGGAACCGTTATCCACCACCACCCATACAAAGTTTTGCTTTGCGCAGGCAAAGAGCGATTCAAGACATTCGATGGTGTCTTGGAAGCCGTTCCAATTGAGCAGGATAATAGCAGTCATGCAAATAAGGCCTTAAAGAGCGCGTAAAGATAAAACTTTTAAGCCAAAGGTTTCTAACGTAGGCGCAACAATCCGGACAAACAGGCGCAAAAGAGCACGGTTTCGGAAATTGTCATTGCCCAGGAACCGGCTTCCACGCCAAGAAAAGACGCTGTGCAAAGTGTCCACGCCACACTTGCCGCTCCGGCAAGAAAAACCCCGTATAAAAACAACCGGGATTTATTGAGGTTCACCAAACCCACAATGACCAACAGGTAGTTCATGCCGCCGAAAAACATCACGGGGCTCATGATACGCAGCAAATGGATGGCCTCCATAAATTCCTGTCCGCAGAGAATCCGCACAAGCGGTTCGGCAAAGAAGAACACCGCCGCCATCGCCAAAAACAGCAGCCCCGCCATATACGCCGATATTTTCTTGAGTTTTTGCAGGTTTTCTTGGCGTGGTTTTTCCGCAAAATCATGCCCTAAGTACGGAAACAACGCCTGTGAGACCGGTGAAACGATGCCCTGCAATCCCACCACGATTTTTTCGGCGGCGGTATAAAGCCCCAAGGCGGCATCGCCCACAAAAAAA
>CAYTCD010000028.1:0-21478 GCA_964436335.1 uncultured Bacteroidaceae bacterium | reverse complement strand
CCAAGGACCAAATGATTATGAGTCACCTACTCTAACCGACTGAGCTATGGGGCCTGATTTCCAAGCCACATGACCCGGAAAACGTATGCAAAGGTAAGACTTTGCCCTTGAATATCCAAGTGAACTTGGCCTCTGCTCTCGACTTATCGAAAAGGTTCGTATATTAGCCTTGATTTATGAAAGTTTTCTTTCCTTATTTTATCGCCGTCTTGGTGCTTTTGGGCTGCACGGCCTGTTGGAAAGCACCGCAGCCGCCGCGCCCTGATCCGAACCGGTTTCTAGAAGAGAGATGCCTGTATATAGCCCTCGAAAGCAGTCCTTCCGACTATTTTCTATACCGGGGGCAACCCATGGGTTTCGAATTGGAACTGATAGAGAGTTTCGCTGCCTTTATAGGCTGTGACTTTGTGATTCTGCCCGGCGAAAGCCTTGCCGAACAGTGGCAGATGCTTCTGGAAGGACGCGCCGACATTATCGCCTCCAACCTCAACATTACCCTGCAACGCACGCAGAAAGCCGCCTTTTCCCATCCGGTATATCTCACCGAACAGGTATTGGTGCAACTCAAGCCCGCCTACCTGATGGATTCGAGCCTCTTTGTAACCGATTGGAACGAACTGGCCGGAAAGGAAATAAGCGTGCGCAGACACAGCATTTTCGAAGACTATCTGCAGGCCTATAACAAAAGTGTTCCCGCAGAAAGACAGATACGCATCGAAAAAAGTTCAAAAACAGAGGAAAGCCTGCTGGAAGCCGTTGCACGGGGCGATATCTCCTACACATTGGTTTCGCACAACAAAGCTGCCCGGTTCGCGATAACCCGGCCGCAAATCGATTTCCATCTCAAAGCCGGAGAGGCGCAACCGGTTGCCTGGGCCCTCAAACCCGACGCCGATACATTGCTGACACTGGTGAACCGCTGGCTCGACTCGCTTTCCTCTACCCGCACCATCAGATACCTGTACCACAAATACTATGAAATATCGCCCGAAAAAACAGTCCGCAGTGTAAAATCAGGTTTCCGGAAAGTGGATTCGGTAAGTCTCAGCCGCAAGATGGCGAAACGGGATATGCTGATTAGGGAAGGCTTGATGCAGGAAGAGGACAGTTCCTTTATCTTTGAACTGCAACGCAGAAAACACAAGAAATTCTCGGCCAATGTATGGAACGGAAGTATCTCTCCCTTTGATCGCCTGTTAAAGAAATATAGCCGGAAAATTCCGTGGGACTGGCGGCTGCTGGCCTCGCTCGTTTATCAGGAATCGCAGTTCGAGAGCCATCTCCTTTCTCAAAAGGGAGCCATCGGGCTTATGCAGATGATGCCTGCCACCGCCCGCCGTTACGGCATTACAGTGCGTTCTTCGGCCGAAGATCAGATCGACGCGGGTGTGAAATACATCCACACCCTCTACCGCTCCCTGCCCGAAGGGATTCCTGAATCGGAACAGGCCTACTTTGTGCTGGCCGCCTACAACATCGGACTGGGGCATGTGCTGGATGCCCGCCGTCTGGCCGCCAAATACGGGGCGGATCCGAATGTCTGGTACAACAATGTGGAAACCTATCTGGAACTTAAATCCCGCCCCGAATACTACCGCGACACTGCTTCCCGCAACGGATACGCCAACGGCAGGCAGACCGTCAACTTTGTAAGGAAAATAGACAAACGCTACATGCACTACCGGAATCTGTGCCGATAAGGACACATTCCTCCGCCTCTACCAAACAGAAGCGCCGCCCGGTTTTCCGGACGGCGCTTTCCATATATAGACCGACAAAGCGGCCTTGTCTTGCAGTTATTCGATTATCCCTTGTAGAAAGGCATCTTGACCACTTGCGCCTTGAGCTTGCGGCCACGCACGTCGATATAGATTTCCGAACCGACCTTGCTGAAACCGGCCTGTACGTAACCCGTACCGATGGCTTTGCCCAAAGAAGGCGACTGAGAACCGGAGCAAACGTGTCCAATCGTGTTGCCCTGTTCGTCGCAGATGGGATATTCGGCGCGCGCAATACCGCGATCCACCATTTCGAAGCCCACCAATTTGCGTTTCACGCCTTCGGCCTTGAGTTTTTCCATTTTGTCGCGGTCAATGAAGTCGTTGCCCGGAACCATCTTGGTGATCCAGCCCAAACCGGCTTCAATCGGCGAAGTTTCGTCGTTGATTTCGTGTCCGTAGAGGCAGAAACCCATTTCGAGACGCAAGGTGTCGCGGCATCCCAGACCGCAAGGCATAATGCCGAATTCCTTGCCGGCTTCGAACACGGCATCCCAGATCTTCTGGCCGTCTTTGTTGGCGAAATAGATTTCGCATCCGCCCGCACCCGTGTAACCGGTGGTACTGAGGATAACGTCTTCCACACCCGCCAGTTTCACTTTCTTGAAGGTGTAGTAAACCATGTCTTCGATGGGCGTGTCGGTAAGTTTCTGCATGGCTTTCAACGCCAAAGGTCCTTGAACGGCCAACTGCGAGATTTCATCGGAAGCGTTGTAGAGTTCCTTGCCTACTTCCATGCCCATTTCCTTGGCGTGTTCGGCGAACCATGCCCAATCCTTGTCGATATTGGCGGCGTTGGGAACCACCATGTACGTCTGGGCATCCACACGATACACCAGCATATCGTCCACAATGCCGCCCTTGCCGTTGGGAACGGTGGTATATTGCACCTTGCCGTCTTCCAGCGCGGCCACATCGTTGGTGGTGAGATGTTGCAGCAAAGCGAAAGCCTTGGGTCCCTTGATCCAGAATTCGCCCATGTGCGAAACATCGAAAACGCCTACTTTCTGACGCACGTTGTTATGTTCGATGATGATACCCTGATACTGCACAGGCATATTGTATCCGGCAAAGGGTTCCATTTTGGCACCCAGTTTAATGTGGGTGTCGGTAAAAACTGTTGTTTTCATATCGTTTGTTTTGTTTTTGCCTATCCCGCAGGCCTAAGCGCGTTCGCGGGTCATATTGCATTTTCCGTTGAATACGGCGCCCTGCTCGATATAAAGCTTGTCAATTACAACTTCGCCTTCTACCGAAGCGGTACTCTTGAGCGAAAGCAGACCGGCCACTGTCATCGATTCGGTCTTTACCCGGCCCTCTATTTCGGCCGCCGCACAGCGCACCTCTCCGGTTACGCTGCCGGTGCTTCCCACCACCAGTTTTCCGTCTATGGAGAGATCTCCTTCAAAAGAGCCGTCTATACGCAAATTGCCGTTGCTGGTGAGTTTTCCACTTACCGAAGTGCCCGCTCCCAGCACGTTATACGACTGCAACGCTTCGTTTTCTGCCTGTTTTGTCATGTTTCATCTCCTTTATTTTGACCCGTCCCGCCTATTCGAACATAAGCGGCGTATCGGTTACTTCACCAACCTTACGTGTCGTTTCAATCCTCAAAGATAAGAATACTTCGTGTGAACCGGAATTCCATTTGCGCAAAGACCCCATACTCATATCGTATGCGTAGCCCAAAGTAAACACCTTGCCTATCTTCACACCGGCCATCATCACCACCGCATCGTTGTAACGGTAACCGCCTCCAAACCAGAAAAGATTCAGGATACGGAAATTCAGAATAGCTTCCGCCTTGAAGAACCCGTTGGAATAATAGGCGGCTATATAGGGATCCAAGGCAAATTTAGAATTTATGTCGCCTTGAAAACGGATAAATGCATGATAGGCCTCCTGCGGGGCAAAATAGTCTTTTTCCCGATTGTAGGCCCAGGCCGTAAGATGGGTCGCGCTCAAACCGAGTTGAAATTTATTGAATGTGAACATCAGGCCAAAGTCCACATCCGGCTTTACATCGTTAAGGTTTTCGTACTCCAGATAGGGATCGCTGCCATCTTCGGCCACCATTTTCTCTGCGGCGAAATTCTTGAAGATAAATCCCACGTTCAGACCGAAAGTGAGGTAATTCTTGCGTCCCATATGGATATGGTAGGAATAACCCACCTTGGCGTTAAGCATAAAGGTCGGACCAAAGGATTCACCGATAACCGAACCCGAAATGCCCGACTTGATTTCGGGAAGATAACCCGATACGTTGAGCATGATGTCTTTGGGGGCCCCTTTGAACCCCATCCACTGCGCACGTCCGTACAGGCTCGCCTCCACCAAGGGGTTCTGCACAATCGCCGCCGGGTTAAAGTTGACCTGACTGAACAACTGTTGTGTAAAAATCGGAGAACTGTTCTGCGACCGCAACGGAAGCAAAGACAGCATCATGCATGCAGACAAAACAAGCAATTTCATCCCCGATCCGGATTCTTTCCCTATGTTCCTATCCTTTCGCATCATTTTCCGTGTTTCAAAATCGCCAAGGCCTCGGCTACCGTGATACGCTGTCCTTTAAAAAATGCGGAGATATAGCATTCCCGGTGCTGATCCAACAGTCGCTTCACAACCGCCCTGGCCTGTTCAACCGTTTTGAAATGCCCGCCCACATTGTATTTGTACAAGCCATCGGCATCCATATAATACGTTACTTTCAAATCGGGATTGTTCCTCACTATATCCTGATAGTAATCAAGCGGATTATCCAATGGCGTGCGGAAAGCCCCCACCTGCACCATATAAACCGGTTTTTCCGAGACAGGTGCGGCTAATTCGGCCACCGGATAGGTGGCATCGCCTTTCTTCACATTCACCGCCTTGGGATTAATCAGACGGAATGTGGTGCGGCGGTTGAGCCGGTGTTCTTCTTCGGTGTTGGCATGCCGTATCAAAGGATTGGATTCCCCGTAGGAAATACCCTTTACCCGACGCAAATCCATGCCTTTTTTAGCCACATACGAAGTGATGGTGTTGAGGCGGCGGTCTGTAAGCGCCTTGTTGTATTCTTCCGTTCCCCGTTCATCGGCATTGGCTTCAATTTGGAAGTACATCTGGGGATTCTTGATGGCGATGATGATCATACGGTCCAGTTCGCGCGAACCGTCCTTAATCAACTCTTCCTTATCAAAGTCAAAATAAAGGTTGTTGACATAGGCCTCGTCGTTTAATTCCGACAATTTGGGAACACATTCAAACAGAACGTAATCGCGTGTAACCACCTTTTTGCGGATATCGTTTTCGGTGATGCCCTTAGGCAGCGAAGGCAGATTTTTGTTAGAAGTAACCTGTATCTGGATACCGTAGGCCGTGTTGGGGGCCAAATCCACATACGAAACATGACCCTGTTGGTCTGTAAGCGTTATCAGCGCCTTGTCATCGCCCGCCTTTACATAGAAGTCTTCGCCCACGTTGCGACGCCACTGAGGTTCTTTGCCGCACACCTCGCACTTGACATCGGGCGGCAACACGGTAAGTTTGGCACGGCGCAAGGGGTCGTTGACTCTCCGTTGGTAATCGTCCACAGTACGTTTGTCGTGGGGCAGCTTCATGTCTTTGCGCTTTTTGTCGATACTCGAGATAAGCGCCTTGGGCGTGAAGGGAACCGAGTCTTTTTTAACGGCAGGCTTGCGCACCGGCGGTTTCTTTATCGTGTCTTTTTTCTTGGGCGCCGGTTTCGGGCTGGGTTTAGGTTCCGGTTTCTTGGGTGTTATCTTGCTACGGACAACAAAATCAAGGTTGCGCGTTACCAAGATGGGCAATACCTGTCCGTCTTTTTCAAGCGCAATCCGCTGCGTGGTGTCGGCAAACCCTTCTGCATGCAACGAAAAATCATAGATGCCCGGTTCCAGATAAGGAACGGTATATTTTCCCGTGCTATCGGGTAGCACAGATCTATAATAACCTGTTTCCTTATTTCTTACCATCATATAATAGCTCTTTACCGGCAAGAAATCGTAAACGGGCTCCGGTTGGGCAACGGCGGTCAATGCGGCCGCAGAATTTTCGGGAGCTACGGTAAGACTATCGGGCACGGAAAGGCTATCGGGCACGGCAACCGAGAGAGAGTCTGCGATGGAAAGGGTGTCGGCAAGGACGGAGAGGGTATCGGTGGAGGAGAAAGCCGGTGCCGAAACTTGCGCCAGGCTGTCGATACGGGGTTTATACCAACCCACACGGCCTTCCACTTGGTATTTTACGCCCCATTTGCGCACCAGAAAAATATTGTCGGTTCTGCCCCACCCCACATGGCGGTTGGAAGAAAGAATCAGGTTCTGATGCTTGAGGTCGGGCAAAAGCGCATTGTCGTCGTAAGAAGAGTTGATAGGCATGGGGAACGTATGCACCCGTTTTACCTGGCTTTTATTCAACGAATCGAGTACGGCCACATACAGGTCGGTGCCCCCCAGACCCGCATGGCCGTCCGAAGCGAATACGAACATACTGTCGTTGACCCACTGCGGAAAGGCTTCTCTGCCTGCGGTGTTGACCAGTTCACTGTAACGGACCGGAACACCCCACTCGGGATTTACGATAACCGGTTGCCCCGCCGTTGACTGGGCTTGCTTGCGGCGAGAGGAAGACTGGCTTTTTTGGGCCGAAGGCGGGGTAACGCGCTTTTTCTTGCCGGATGTAGGCCCTGCCGCCGGAGCGGCTCTTTCCACATACCAGATATCCGTTCCCGATTTATGCATCTCATCTCGGTAGATAAAAAGAAGCCTGTTGCCATCGCGGCTTATGGACGGGTGGGCCACCTCTCCCAAAAAATCGCTTTCACCTTCCTTGTAGTTGAACTTGAACTGGGTCAATCCGCCCCAGGAGCCATCGGCCTGCTGCTGCACGGTATAGATACCGCTACTGTTGGTCTGGTTCCAGGTAAAATAGCCTATGTTGCGCACAGAATCGTAACTGAAGATTCCCACATTGCCGTCCAGATCCGCTATCTCGCCCGTCAACGGACGGGGATTGACCCATGTTTCCCTTACCGGATCAAAGTCGGCCCAATACAGACGGGAATAGCCTTGGGCCGTACGCGGATCGCTTACCGTCTGCCCTTCCTGCGGACGGGAAGAGGAGAATATCATGTGATGACCGCTCAGAGAGGGGGCATATTCGCTAAAAGCGGTATTGATGGCCGAATCGTAGTGCAGATCTTTGGGTAAAAGACCAAAAGCTTCCTGCATTTCGGCCGCCTGCAGGTAATAGTTCGACAGGCTTTCCTGACGGGAATCCACCACCGAACCATTGGAACCGGACTTTCTGAGCTGATCCAACACCTTCTCCGCCTGCGCATATTCGCCGAGAGAAAACAGCACATCGGTATAAGCCTGCAAGAAATCCGCATCCCGCATGCCATACCGCCAGATGCGGGAATAGTACATGGCCGCTGCCTTGGGATGATTGAGCCGTTGTTGGCATTGTCCCAAAGCATATTCTATCTGAATCCGGCGGGCCGAATCCTTTTCTTTCTCGTAGGCACGCAAATAGCGGTCAAAGGCAATGGCATACTGTTCCTGGTCGTAAGCGGCCCTACCCAGTTCCATACGTTTGCGCACCGAAGACTTATAACCCACCGACTGTATTTCCTCGCGGGCATTCTTCATGGCCTTGTCTTGCTGAATCTGCTGCTTCACCTCCCGTTGCGACTCCGACATTTTCGGTTGCTGGGCCTGTACCGCCCCAGACAAACCAAACAGGAGAGCACCCATCAACCAAGCGTATCTTCCTTTATGTCTATTCATTGCCATCATCAGACTTTTACTCGCAGTTTAATATTTTACTGTAACGACGCCTTTGAAAACAAACTTCTTGCCATTTTCATCGGACACACCGGCCACGTACATATACTCACCCGGACGAACAATCTTTCCCTTATAGGTTCCATCCCAGCCACCGCCCGTAAGGTCGTGGAAAATCTCCTCGCCCCAACGGGTATAAATGGTCAGTTCCGCAACCCCTTTCAAGAAAACATCATTCTTTCCGTCACCATTGGGCGTAAATACATTCGGTATATCGCTTTCTTTGGTCATGTCTATGTGTACACGACGTTCAGCCACACATCCGCTGGCATCATCGGTTACGGTGAGCTGCAGTTCATCAGCATGGAAAATGGCATAGGTTCTCATATTGCCGCTATTGCTGTCCACACGCATAATCAGGTTTTCGGGCTTCCACTGATAGGTATAGTGGCCCGTTCCGTCATGCACCCGCGTTTCTATTTCCACACGGCTGCCCACCGGAATGGCGATACGGTCGGAGGCCACGTTGCCGAACTGGATATCCAAGACATACGCGCTCACATAAAGCAAAGCCGTATCGAAATGGGAAGCCACCAATACCGGAACGGTATCAAAAACAAAGTTTGCCTCGGAAAGGAACAGGGTGTCGGCATAAACGTAGGTACTGTCCCAACCGATGACCCGATACAGATAGTCGCCTTCCTGTTGTTCATTTATCTGAATCCGGAGACTGTCGGCCTTTTCGGGCATTTCTTCCCATTCCTCATCCGATTCCCTGAAACGCCACCAACTTATATGGTAATTATCCAAATTTCCACCGAAGGGCCTTACGGTCAATTCCTGCCACATATCCACGCAAGTCGCCGCACCGCTTTCGGTGATGAGAGAGAAAAGGCTGTCAACGGCAATCCGCACCGTATCGGCGGCACGGCAACGGCCCGGACGGAGATAAAACGCCAGTTCCTCTTCTCCCGGCTGCATCTTCTGGTGCGCTTCCACGGCAAAGCATTCCTCTGCCTGCACCAATCTACCCGTAAGCCGCCACGAAGTATCCGCCTTTCCGTTGGGATTGAAACGGTTCTCGGGTTTCCACACATAGGTAAATCCCGCCGGATCCCCCGCTGTGGTGTTCTTTACTTCTATCATCACCGCACTTCGGCCGTAATGAACCTGCGAGGATTCGGAAACGGCAGAGATGGCATAGGTGAACGGAACAATGTAAATCTGCTGGTCTGCAAGCGCTTTACAATCATTGCCCGACTGCAACACAAGTTCTGCCCCGGCCGAAGATGAATCGGACCGGTAGGAAAGCACCGCCACCGTATCGCCCGGTACAGACGCGTTCAGGACACGATAAGAAGAATCGGGGAAATTCCACCTGAAATAAAAACC
This sequence comes from uncultured Bacteroidaceae bacterium, assembly GCA_964436335.1. Classification (GTDB taxonomy): domain Bacteria; phylum Bacteroidota; class Bacteroidia; order Bacteroidales; family P3; genus Pullibacteroides. The sequence goes on along the minus strand of CAYTCD010000028.1, from coordinate 12,519 downwards.
TTCCTTCTGCTGTTCCGGAGAAAGGCTTATATACACGTGACCCGTATCCGACAAACAGAAGCGGGTAGCATGCAGTGTGTCGGTAAAAGGCGTTGTGCTGGTAACGGGCGTAACGATCAATACCGTATCCCGGCTGCCGCATTCGTTAAAGGAACGCACCTGCAAGGCAATGGCAGAAACACTGTGGGAAACATTGTCGATAGACAATGAATCGTCTTTGATACGGGAATCCGGACGGCTATGGACGGAAGCCGTTATGGAAGACGGCCATGTCCAGAAAACACTGTCGATATCGGCATCGGGGGCGATGGCCACTTCATACCTGTCGCGCGTGTAACACGGATAAGGTATTCCGTCGAACACCGCCTTGGAGGCGCTGTCTTTTACCTTGACCCAAAGTCCTACCCGTTGGCTCAAACCGCAACTGTTTTTCCGCAAATAACGAACTTGGATAAGGGAGGCCGTATCGTACTGCACCTTATAGGATGTCTGCGGCAAACTGTCGCTGTCGTATCGCTGCCATCCCGTGGGTGTGTTCCAGACAAAACGGATGGTATCGGTATCGTAGCGGTCTTTGTTCTGCAGTTCCACCTCGAGGTCGGTGCCCAGACAGGGGTTCTGCCTGTCGATAAGGATGGAATCGTCAAAGACGTCCTGAGGCTGGATATTGACTACAAAGCGTGTGGGGAAAGCCGTACCGCAACCGGCACGCGGGTAACATTCTATCGTGTCGGTGGTTCTCGGCCAAAGCCCCGTCTGCGGATCGGAGGGAATGGAATCGAAATAGAGCACCACCGTGGTGTCGTTCTGACCCGACAATATGCGCCAGCCTGTATGCGGAACCTTCCATGTATAACTTATCGAATCGAACATGGCGGCCTTTTCCTGATCAATATGGAAAACATATTCGTACCGGTTGTCGGCGCATATCCGTTCCTGACCGGTAATCACACCCCCGATGCTGGGTACGGTATCGGCAATGATATAATGCACAAACGGCAAAGTGTTCTGCGCACAATAGGTGTTTTTAGGCGTAAATACCAGGCGCACCGTATCGCGGCTATGGCAAACGATTTTAATATAGGAACTGTCGCCGCCATCGGGAAAACTGATTTGAAGCGGCGTATCATCTTGATCCATATATTCCACTTCCAGATTGTATCCGTCGGCGCGGGCATAAGCGTTGAGGGCTTCCACGGTAAGGAACACCGTACTGTCCAGACATACGTTCTGATCTCCCCATACACGGATTCTGGCCGTATCGATAGGATTGACCGCGCGGCTGCGTTCCGTGCCGCGTACCAAACGATCGCCGCAGCTGTCTAACTGATAAGCCCGTACATCTCCGCTGTCTTTACCCACCAGAACCGAACAGCTGAAATTACCCACCGGCCATATATTCGCCCCTTCCGTCTGTTGGTCGCTTTCAACGCCCTGCACCACCCAGTCGGCGGGGAATACCCAGCGGGCAGGGGTTTGCTGCACAACGGCCGCATCGGAACTGGCCAACTGATAAACCACCACATTTCCCACGCAAGGATGTTCGGTAAAAGAAACCGCAAATTCGGGCGTCTGCGGAACGGAACGGGGTATGTATTCTATACTCCTGAGCGGATTCGGATATGTGATGTTGCATCCCATTACCGAAGGATCGGAAAGCGGAAACACACGAACGCTGCCGCGTGTATTGCCCACCACTACGGTAACGGAAGCCCCCGTGGTGTCACTGTCCTTAAAGCGCCACGTTGCGGGAAGCATCCAACGGTAAGCAGGGGCCGCATCGTTTTCCACACGCAATGTAAGTTCTTCTTCCGGACAAGGGTTGTTTTGCGTCTGATATTCGGACGGAAGAACCACAATACGGCTGCCCAAAGCGGCAATCGGCAACGTATCGATGATTCCGACACGGATAAAGAGCGTGTCGCCCGCACCGCCGCAAGCGGAATAATAGCCCCATACCTTCAGCAGTGCCTCGTCTCCGGCCACAGCCGATGCACTGGGACGCAGGGTGCAGATACTGTCGGGACGTCCGGGTACCGGAATTATCTCCAGTTTGTCGCCCGCACCTACTTTCCAATTGTAACGCTGTCCGTCTGCATCACGCGGATCTCTGGTTACGCGGAATATGGATTCTCCGTGCAGACAGATGGTTTCCGTTACCGTATCCGCATCCCATTTATAGGAAATACCGTTTTCTTTCCATGCCGGAACCGGCCGTTTGGGAGAATGAATCACAACGGCTTTCAAGGTGTCGGCCGGGCCGAAGCCGCATCCGTTCTTACCCTTTACAATCACATTGCCGTTTATATCGCTTACCTTCGGAATATCCACATGCGGAATCCCGGAAACGCTTGTGCGGGGTTCCCAGGGAAATGTCCAATGGTATTCCTCCGCATTTTCCACTGCATCACAGTCGAATCCGACAGCCTTATCCAGACAGACGGGTGAACTTTGGATACGCGGTTTGTCGCTTACCGTAGGCTTGGGTTTCACCGCAAAAGCAGGCGAACGGGAAGAACCGCAACGGTTATGGAGATTCACATAAAGATTCAGGATATCTTTTGCCCCGGTAAGCAAAGGAAGATTCCGGTAGTTTTCTCCTTCGGGCAAAATTTCCCCTTTATAGATCCAGTCGCTGCCTCCCATTGATAAACCGGCATCAGGCGCGGTTTGAATGGAGCCGTCTTTCGCCAACCAGGAGAAATAAGGCATGAATCCTTCCGAAACACTCCAATGTATATCGGAAGCCAGCGTGTATTGCTGTTCGACATTGCCGCAAGGATTCCTGTCTATGGGCAAACCATTGCCACGGTTGAGCACGATGGCCGGCAACAACACCTCGAAAGGCGCCAGATCTTCATCTTCCACCACCTTAACGGCAAAAGAAAGCGTATCCATAGGGAATACCCGAATGGTAAGGGTGTCCGAATAACGGCGGCATCCTTTTACACGTGAGGATACTTCCAATACAAAAGATTGCAAGGCAAGGCTTTCCTGACTCAAGACGCACGAATCGGTATTTTCTCCCGGATTGAAACCAATCTCACTGCCCGAAATCTTCTGCCAATGCACTTGATAATCCGTATTTTCCTGCCAATCGTTGAAGGCCACCTTGAGGACCTGCCGGGTACGCATACACAGTGTATCGGAAGCCCAGGCATCCTTGTCAGGATCATAGTCCGGAGCAAAGTTGGCCGGAACCGCCTTGGCCGGAAGCCTGAAGATATCCTGTATCCGAATACTGTCGCTGTTTTTGGCATAACCGCAGCCATTGTAGGGAACCGCATATACATAACCGTCTTCGTATCTGCCGGCAGTAAAGGTTCGGATAACACGCTGCCCGTCGTTCACACTGTCCACTTGCTTTCCCCATGGATAATGCCACTCAAAGCCCCCTATGCTGTTAGAAGACTGTATTTCGAACCTCAACGAGTCTCCGTCGCAGACAATCGGGGAAAGTTGTTGCAGACGGTACATTGAATCCTTTATACTCACCACCGTGTGTACCGAAACGGCGGGCAGGCGGGCAATACCGCAACGGCTCTGCACGTCAACCGATATATTGAGGGTCTGGCCGTTACCAACCCGCATGCGCAAAACATCCTCTTCGAACCAAAGTTCATCTTCTTTATCGGTTTGGTCCTGCGGATTGAGCCATTTGAACCCGGTACCGGCCATCATGCTGTCGGCTGCGTTCCAATCACGCAAACCGGTGGTCTGATTTTCGTTCCACCACACAAAGCGGTATTTTACTTTTTCGGAAGTTATACCCGATTCAAAATGCCATTCAACCGTATCCTGACCGCAGGGACGGGTCTGTATGGACACCGGCTTACCCGAAGCCCAATCCCTCAGATGGTCGTTCAACCCGGCAAGGTCACCGTCGAAAGCCACCGTGTCGGCATTCTGCAAACGCACCACCAATGTATCGCCAAGTGTGGCACATTGGGCATGATGAACGGCCACTCCGAAATATTTGGATGCTTTCGCCATATCATAGTTGGCAAAGGCATAGCGGCTACTGTCGGTAAACACTTCGGGCGACTCGGGGCGCAGACTGTCGGCCGCATCCAACAAGAAAGGTATCCAACGGTACCGCCATTGGGTATTGTCATCGTAAGCGTTGTCTGTAAAAGAGGCCTCGTAATGCCGGACGGTCCGTAGGCAGACCGTGTCGCAAACCGTATCGTTTACCGGCACAAACACCGTTTCGGGATCAAGTGTCTTGAGGGATGGTACACCCAGCGACTTGATAATGGAAGATACCGTAACCGTATCCGAATAGGGACCCGCACCGCACACATTGCCGGGGCGGACATATACAAACCCTTTTTCATAAAGCGTGCGGCGGCTGAACTCGCGATAAAACATCTTGTTGTCTATCGTCAACGTATCGGTAAGGTTTCCCCATGGAAAAAACCATTCGTATTGAGTGGCATGATTCACCGAATCCCATTCAAAAACCACCTTTTCGCCCTCGCAAAGCACCGTGCGGCCTTCCACCAGATGTGTTTTGTCGCGCACCAGACTTATCGGGGTGAGATCTATCGACAATACGGAAGACATGCCGCACATCGAAACCGCCTGCGCACCAAGGCTGAGCGGCGTACGTCCCACTATCATCTGCAAGGTATCGGCATAATGTCCGGGGCGGTTCAACACCCGCCAGCCACCTTCCAAATCAATAATGCCGCCAAGCGTGTCTTCCAGCCTGTTTTCGCCGTCCCAGGTCCACCACACCGAATCCAGATACCGCTTGGTATCGGGAAGCACCTGATACCACACCGTATCGCCCTCGCAAGGTGTTTTACTGGCCAGACTGCCGGGTTTTCTGATATCCCGGATATAACTCTTGGGCGCAAACGGAATCGTATCGGTAAGTTTGTAGATATGAACCAGCGTGTCGCCGATATTGTAGGCATCGCAATCCTCACGATGCGAAATCACGAGAATCGTGTCGTAATCGCCCACACGGTCGGGAATGGTAAATGTGGCGATAACGGATTGTTGGGTTGCCGTTTCGTCTCCGGCCACCGTATGGTCGGGCATACCGTAATCGGAAGGAATGATCCACGTAAAATACGTATTGGCGCGGGTCAGCGAATCCTGCGTCGGGTCAGGTTTCACCCTAAGGGTAAGCGGATTGCGCACACACACCGAATCCGGCCACGGGAAAGCCTCCACAGGTTTGGCGGTAAAGGGACGGACCACCGCCTTGAGACTGTCGCGACGATGGCCGTAATGCGGCGGATCGATCTGCAAGTCGGGTGCATAATTATCAAAAGTCCAGGCACAGGCCTCTTTGGCCCCCACCACATAGATATTCCCCGTATCGGCCCCTACCTTTACCTTGACACGCATATCATGGTACACCGAATTGAGCACATCGTTCTGCGTATAAGCCATATTGGGCCTGCCGGGAACCGGTTCGGCGGTTCCGGTATAACCGTCTTCGAATTCCAGTTGCCAGTCTTGCGGAAACTCCCACCGATAGCGATCGGTGCGTTCGCAGGTATCGGCCGCATACATCATAAAGGAGGCCTGGCAGGGATCAAGCAAGAACAACGAAGCTTTATCTATCTTATCCTTATCTGCCGGAATCTTGGGGTTCAAAGCCTCGCTGTTGGCAAAGAATCCATCCACCACCTTTATATCTACCCGTGTATAAGGATTCACATTGATGGAATCGCTTTGACGGTATTTTCCCATACCGCAACGGTTTTTCAATGCCAAACGCACCGAACCTTTTTCCTGTCCAATCCAGACGGAAGTTATCGGATCGGCTGTCGGACCTGTAACCGGATTGTCGAAACGCCACGAGGAAGGTATCTTCCAGCAATATTCCAACCTGTCGGTATTCCGGTCGGGACTCGCTTCATTCCGGTCATATAACTCAGACAGACTGCTTTCGTTACGAAGGTTCATCTTGATGCCCTCGCACTTGCTCACCGTGTCATAGATAAAATCTTCCGGATCATCGTTGTCCTGCACATGACCGATTACAGAAATAGTGTCTATCACATTAACGGCAAAATAATTCGGATAACCCTCCCCGCACTCGTTGGCCGCCGCCACACTCATCACTATCTGTTTCTTGTCCACCAATGCCTGACGTTTGGCCAGATTGATACGGAACACCAACACATTCGTGTCGCTGGACGTTTTTCCGTTATATGATTCTATCTTGAAAGCCCCTTCCAAAACCTCCTTTTCGTCTCCGTCTGATTTTGGAAATTTCACAACGAACCCGCTTTTTTCCTCCGCATGTTTATCATAGTCGTTGGGTTTGATTGGGTTGTTGGGCGTATGTAACAGAAATGCCTGTTCGGAACCAAGCGAATGCACATTGAGGCCAAGATAGGTATTATTGCAGAGCAACAACGGATTAGGCACACCCTCCATAGGCCAGGGAACATAATCTTCGTTGCCGGGGCCCGTGCCCTCCCCTTCGTTGGCCAATCTTTGCAACTGTTCTTTCGTATAGCCGGTATAGTATTTTGCGGCAATGGTATCCACGATTCTGGGTGCCTGCGGTACACTGCGCAAAAAAGCATATTTATATTGGCCGATCCGAGAAGTATCGCGTCCGTTGGCAAAACAATAGTTGCTCGGCATAACCCAGGCATGTATCGTATCGCCTATTTTGGTATCGGTTTCTATAATGGCGGGCGAAATGGCTATAGCACAACCGCTCGCTTCCTTGTCCTGCGGTATCCATCCGCTCGGCAACAGCCACCTATAGAAGGTCTGACCACCATCGCCATTCTCCAATGTCTTGCCACAGAACTGATATTCCTTTTTACCGCAAAGGCGCGGCAACGCATCGTCCAGAATCTCTACCGGCATACCGAATTCATCCCGTATCTCGGCGATATATTTCACCTTCTCACTCACGATGGAATCGACACGGGTCAACACAACAGGGGCACTCTCCTTCGATTCGTATCGATTGGAAGAACCTTGCGACTCGGCACGGGTATTACAGGCCCCGCAATACATCTTGTACCATACCGAAATGGCAGGATCCGTTCCTTCCGGACGGTTCTTTACCCGAAAGCAGATACGCGGCTTATCGATACCGAAACCGGACTGCACATAAAACGGAGAATTCATCTTCTCCACCGCCGGCTCCAAGGCGTCTTCATCGTAATGCCATTCATATTGAAAATTACGGTAAGTGAGATCATTGGGTCTATAGGGCATGGCCTGTAAATACACATAACCGTTTTCTCTTTCGCCGTCGTTGAATCCGCCTATTGCATTTTTTGTTGTGTCGGTATAATCGGTTACTGCACTGTTGAAAGCCGACGAATACCATGAACACGCATATTTATAATCGGGAGATCCCGTTGTATCCCAATCTCCTTCGCTATAGCGGATCGACAATACAGAAAGGTTGTCGTCTGTCAGATGGGTCGGAATCACAACCCGGATAGGTTCGTTGCTTACAAGCGAATTGATAACGGTGGTTTCACAGGTGCGCGGCTGTACAAGCCACAACGTGGCGTTTCTATAGATCGGCGTTTCCCAAAGGTACATTTCCTTGGGATCGGAAGTGTAATCACGAACCGTATAGGGCCCCACACCCTCGCTGTTGTCGGCCGTTAACCAACGATACCGCAAGTTGGCCTCCGGATAACCGCCGGTTTTATCGTAATTATTGACAGTTTCTGTATAATTGGCATCTTCCGCCACATACGCCGTATATTTCAATCCTTCGCAATAGGCGGTGTCTTCCAAAAGGTCAAGAACCTTGATGGGTGCCACTTTTGCGGCACGACGCGGCACAACAACAGCCACCGTTTTGGGTACACTCGCGCCTGTGCCCTCCTTTACAGAGATACTGACATTCGTCATTTCCGTATTCGAAGCATTGAGCACCACAGACACTGTATCCCCATATCGTCCATACGGTTTTGAAAACGAGACGTTTGTACCTGTCCAGATACAAGTATCCCCGGCATTTTCAAGCCATACCAGCAAAGTTGCGCCGTCCTGATCCTTGCAATACACCTGCCCGTTCGAAAAAGCGGACTTATCGCTGCCGATATTTCCACCGGCCTTGCTGCCCGAAGGATCAACCACCCTATAGAACAAGCGAGAGGATTCCTGCGCCATGAGCCCACCACCGAACATTGTACCGCACAACAGCATCATACCGCACGCACGCACGGTTCTCCGGATAATTCCACCGCCGTATTTCTGCGCATAAGACACGCACGACAATACCGTATTCAACATCTTGCCGAATTTTATTTCCATTTAAGCGTAGCCTTACATCCGAATCCCTTATGTGAAAAGGAATCCGAAAAAGGTTGCGCTTTGATTTCTTTTTGGGTTATTAACATTTTATCAACAAAATGCACCCGTGCAAAGTTAATAAATTCCGCATATATCTACATAAAAAAGTGCATGAATACTTTTTCATCCCGTTCCGGAACACGCCGAATACGGCAAAATGTCTATTTTTGCAGTACTTCGAAAAAGGATACAAACACGCATGAACAAAGGTTACAAGAAAGAAGACCACTATCCGGCGGAGCTCACCGAAAAACTGGCCGGACATTACAAGGCCATCCTGGATCTTCTGGGCGAGGATTCCGGCCGGGAAGGCCTGCTGGCGACCCCTACGCGCGTGGCCAAAGCCATGCAGTTCCTTACCCAAGGGTACGGACAGGATCCGGTGGCGATTCTCAAAAGCGCCATGTTCAAGGAAGACTACAAGCAGATGGTCATCGTCAAGGATATCGAGATTTATTCGCTTTGCGAACACCATATGCTGCCCTTTTTCGGCAAGGCGCATGTAGCGTACATTCCCAACGGCCATATCGTGGGTTTGAGCAAGATACCCCGTATCGTGGATGTCTTTGCCCGCCGCCTGCAGGTGCAGGAAAGGCTCACCACCCAAATCAAGGAATGCATTCAAAACGCGCTCAATCCCTTAGGCGTGGCCGTGGTAATCGAGGCCCAGCACCTGTGCATGTCGATGCGCGGCGTGCAGAAACAGAATTCGGTAACCACCACTTCCGATTTTACGGGCGGATTCCTGAGCGATTCCAAAACCCGGATGGAATTCCTGCGGCTTATCGGCAGCGATTTAAAATAAAGGAAGCCGCACCATGGCCAAGACCGCCAAGACCAAAACCGCCTTCTTCTGCTCCAACTGCGGAGCCCAGTCGCCCAAATGGGTGGGTCGTTGCCCTGCCTGCGGCGAATGGAACACCTATACCGAGGAGGTTATCGAACGCAATCCCCAACCTCAGCCTTGGAAAAACGACCGTTCCCTGCTGCCCACGCAGGGAAAAAGCAAACCGGCGCTTATCCGCGACATCGAGAGCCATGCCCTTTCGCGCACGGACACGGGCAACCGCGAGCTCAACCGAGTGTTAGGCGGCGGGCTGGTTCCCGGTTCATTCGTGCTTATCGGGGGTGAACCCGGCATCGGCAAATCCACCCTGATGTTGCAGGTGGCCTTGCAGATTCCCGGAGAACAGAAGATTCTGTACGTAAGCGGTGAGGAAAGCGGCCAACAGCTCAAGATGCGCGCCGAACGCCTCGGCCTGACGCCCAACAACTGCTATATCCTTACCGAAACCCATTTAGACGATATTTTTGCACAGGCCGCCGCCATCCAGCCCGACATTCTGGTGGCGGACTCGATACAGACCCTTTACACCTCCGCCATCGACGCTTCGGCAGGCAGCATCTCGCAAATCAAGGAATGCGCCGCCCAGCTGCAACGTTATGCCAAAGAATCGGGCGTGAGCGTGTTCGTGATCGGGCATATCACCAAAGACGGCAACTTGGCAGGGCCCAAGATTCTGGAACATATCGTGGATACCGTGCTGCATTTCGAGGGAGACCGCAACTACGGCTACCGCATCCTGCGCTCGGTCAAGAACCGCTTTGGCAGCACCAACGAGATAGGCATCTACGAAATGCAGGGCAACGGATTGCGTCAGGTGGAGAACCCGTCGGAAATCCTGCTTTCGCAACGGGAGGAACAGTTGAGCGGCACGGCGATCGCCGCCACGCTGGAGGGGTTGCGCCCCATGATGGTGGAAGTGCAGGCCTTGGTAAGCCCCACCGCCTATACCGTTCCGCAACGTTCGGCCACGGGCTTTGACCTGAGGCGGCTCAATATGTTGCTGGCGGTGCTCGAAAAACGCTGCGGGGCTCGCCTCGGTCAAAAAGACGTCTTTTTGAATATCGCCGGCGGCCTGCGGGTGGATGACCCGGCCATAGACCTTGCCGTGATTGCCGCCGTATTGAGCTCGGGACAGGATATTCCGCTCAACCCCAAGTACTGCTTTGCCGCCGAAGTGGGTCTTACCGGAGAGATACGCCCCGTGAGCCGGCTCGACCAACGGCTGGCGGAAGCCGAAAAATTAGGATTCGAACGCATTTTTGTGTCAAAATACGGATTGAAAGGGCTGGAACCGAAATTCCAATCGAAGATTGCGCCGGTGGCCACTCTTTTTGAACTCTTTCAACAGATTTCCAAACCGCGCTGAAGCGTAAAAACCATGATTGTCTGCAAAACCAAACAGGAACTCAAACAGGCTTTGGCAAGCCGTAACGCCCAACAAACGATAGGATTCGTTCCCACGATGGGAGCCCTGCACGAAGGGCATGCCTCGCTTTTTAAACGCGCCCGCACCGAAAACGATGTTTTTGTAGCCAGCGTGTTCGTGAACCCCATCCAATTCAACAATCCTGAAGACCTCAAGAACTATCCGCGCGATTTCGAAGCCGACCGCAAGTTATTGGAAACAAACGGATGCGATATTGTCTTTGCTCCCTCCGTAGAAGAAATGTACCCCGAGGGCGAAGCCGTAAAGTCGTATTCTTTCGGCGCACTCGAAACGGTGATGGAAGGCGCTCAGCGACCCGGCCATTTCAAGGGCGTAGGCGTCGTGGTGGGGCTGTTGTTTGAATTAATCAAGCCTGACCGGGCTTATTTCGGAGAAAAAGACTTTCAGCAGGTGGCGGTGATCCAAGATCTGGTGCGGCAGATGGGCATCAAGACCAAAATCGTTCCCTGCCCTATCAAACGGGGCGAAGACGGCTTGGCACTCAGTAGCCGCAACGCCTTGCTGACGCCCGAAAACCGCGCTTTGGCACCCAAAATCCACGCCGCCCTGAAAAAAAGTACCGAAATGGCGGACCAAAGCTGCCGCGAGGTAAAGGAATTCGTGTGCGGACAAATCGCCGCCGTTCCCGAAATGAAACTGGAATATTTTGAAATCGCACGTCCCGACACCTTGCAGACGGTTCCCGAGGCGGAACCTGCCCGAGGCAACGTGGGCTTTATCGTGGTATGGATGGGCAAGGTGCGGTTGATCGACAATATACGTTACTGAAATGGCAGAAGAAAACTCCGGCTCACTTAATTTTAATGTAGCCGATTACGACGAAAACACCATACGAACGCTCAACTGGAACGAGCATATCCGGCTCCGCCCGGGCATGTATATCGGCAAGCTGGGCGACGGCGCCAGCCAGGACGACGGTATCTATGTATTGCTCAAAGAAGTGATAGATAACTCTATCGATGAGTTCGTGATGGGCAACGGCAAAACAATTGAGGTAACGCTCAAGGAGAACACGGTAACGGTGCGCGATTACGGGCGCGGCATCCCCCTGGGCAAGGTGGTGGCCTGTGTTTCGGAAATGAACACCGGCGCCAAATACGACTCCAAGACCTTTAAGAAATCGGTGGGGCTGAACGGTGTGGGTACCAAGGCGGTGAACGCCCTTTCGAGTTTCTTTACCGTGGAATCGGTGCGTGAGGGCAAGAAAAAATATGCCGAATTCGCCAAGGGCGTGCTGGTAAAGGAAACCCTTACCGACTGCAACGACCGCAACGGCACCAAGATAACCTTCGTTCCCGATGCCGAAATGTTCGGCAACTACCATTTTATTGAGGAATATGTGGAGAACATGCTGTGGAACTACGCCTATCTGAACCACGGTCTGACAATTCATTACAACAAGAACAAAATCAAGAGCGAGAACGGTCTCAAAGACTTGCTGGAACGCAATATGGACGGCAACCCGCTCTATCCGGTGGTGCATATCGTGGATGAGGACCTTGAGTATGCCTTTACCCACGTGGACAAACAATACGGCGAAGCCTACTACAGTTTTGTGAACGGACAGCACACCACCCAGGGGGGAACGCACCAGGGGGCTTTCCGCGAAGCCTTTGCCAAAACGGTAAAAGAGTTCTACAAGAAAGACTACGATACCTCCGACGTGCGCACGGGCTTGATTGCCGCCGTAAGCATCAAGGTGATAGAGCCTGTTTTTGAAAGCCAGACCAAAACCAAGTTAGGTTCGGTCTATATGGACAACAGTGAGGAGTCTAAGAAGGCGCAGAGCGGCGAGAACCGCGAGACGGTGCGCAACTATATCAGCAACTCGGTCAAGAAAAACCTCGACAATTTTCTGCACATCAACACCGATGTGGCGGAAGCCATGCAACGCAAGATTATCGAGAGCGAGAAAGAGCGCAAG
>CAYTCD010000027.1:0-21711 GCA_964436335.1 uncultured Bacteroidaceae bacterium | reverse complement strand
TGGGATTGACGGTATAGACAGGCCCTTCGAACCCGCCTTCCACAATATGTTTCACAATTTTTCCACCTGGTTTTGAGGTGTCGTCCGAAGCCCCTACGACCACAATCGACTTGGGCTTGAAAAGTTGTTCTGCTATCATCGCTGCGTTTCTTTTGGAGGTTGAGCCTGGATTAGGCGTAAATCTTGGCGGTTATTTCGCCTTTGTGCAACATATAGGCGTTCATCGCCAAGGCTTTCATTTCGTCTTCGCCGGGATATACGAACACGGGCGCGATAAACGAAACCCGTTCCTTGATGGCTTCCACAAAATCCTTGCCACGGGCGATACCCCCGGTAATCAGAATGGCATCCACTTTGCCTTTCAACACCGTGGCCTGTGCGCCCACTTCCTTGGATACCTGGTAAATCATGGCCTGTTCGATCAAGGCGGCCTTTTCATCGCCCGCCTTTACGCGCAGTTCCACTTCGTAGGCATCGTTCGTGCCCAGATAGGCCACATAACCGCCCTGACCGCAAACCATCTTGCGAAGCTGCGCCTGGGTGTATTTGCCGCTGAAGCAGGCGTCGATCAGTTCGCCGCAGGGCAGGCTGCCGCTCCGTTCGGGGCTGAAAGCGCCGTTTCCGTCCAGGCAGTTATCCACATCCACCGCCAAACCCTTGCGGTGCGCGGCCACGCTGATACCGCCGCCCAAATGCACCACAATCAGGTTCAGATCTTCGTATTTCTTGCCGTGTTCCTTGGCATAGGTACGGGCAATGGCTTTCTGGTTCAAGGCATGGAACACCGAAACGCGGTTGAACGCGGGATGCCCCGTAATACGCGCCACGTCATCCAGTTCATCCACCACCACAGGATCGGCAATATAGGCCTTGGCCTTGCCGCTCATCTGCGCCAAATCGGCGGCGATCAAACCGCCCAGATTGCTGGCGTGTTTTCCGGTAACGCCGGCGCGGAGGTCTCTTTTCAAGGCTTCATTCACTTCGTAGATACCCGAAGCCACCGGTTTTACCAAACCGCCGCGGCCCACCACGTAGTCGAATTCGGTCAAGTCCATCTTGGCTTCTTCCTTGATGACGTTGATGATCATATCGCGGCGGAATGCGAACTGGTCGGTGATTTCGGCATAGGGAGCCAATTCTTCGGCGCTGTGCTTGATGTTTTTCTGAAATACATTGTTTTCATCCACAAAAACAGCGATTTTGGTTGAAGTAGAACCGGGATTTACAGTCAATACCTTTACAGAGGCCATAGGTCTTATAGTTGTTTAGTGTTAAAAAATCAAGGTAAACAGCGCATGGCGCGCACAGGTGGCAAAGGTAATCGGTTTACGGCAGTTTTACAAACGCGAAAGCACGCAATCATTGAAATCATGCCATGGCAAGAATGGAGCACAACAAAATTACAAAAATTTTATTCAACACAATACAAGTACATTAACACGCTTTTATCCTATAAAATCCCGATAATTTCAAATTTAAGCGTTTATATATCGAAAACCATGTCCGCCGGACACAAAAAAAATACAAGCATGAAAAAACTCTACTATCCGATTCCCGCTTCTCAGAATGAAGACCTGCACGACACCCCTTCCCCAAGTTTCCCAAAACTCCTGTGGCAGAAAGCCTCCGAACGGTTTGCACTTCCCCTCTTGTTTCCCTTCCTTATGCTTTCTTCCATCCTGTTGAGCCTGTTGCATGGATAAAATCAAGCCTTTCGCACATAATGCGGCATATCGAACGGTATCTCCATCGAAAATTCCACCAATCCCCTAAACTCCCCGTTTTCGTACCAAGGAGTTTGGTAGATAAGTTTCTTGACACCGTTTTTTTCGATGGTATAGGCATTGCTGTGCGGTTTTTCCAGCATACTTTTGAGTTTGGCACGCGCCGGTTCAGGATGACAATCCAGCACATTTTTTCCAATCAGGCTGTCCATGCCCGGTTTGAGAAAAGTCTTGCAGGATTTACCGTTCATTTCCAGAATCTCGCCATCAACGCCGCACACGGTAACAGCCACGTTCATTTCTTCCAGAATCTTGTCCATCGCTTTGTTTTTAATCAACCGAAACAAAAGTATAAAAAAAATTGAGAAAAAATTCTATTTCCAACTCAGTCCCACCGCAATCCGCAAACCCACCGAGAGGCTGTGCAGAGCGGCCGGTTTACCCGATGCCGAAACCAAACCGCTGTGATGGCGCAGGCGACCCGAAACCGCCCCATCGTAGGTGATGGAATAGGCCGCCTCACCCGACACGCCCTTGTGGAGATTCCGCAGGCCATAGTCGGCAAAGATGCCCGCCTCTAAAAAAGGAACGCGCCCGCCTTTGCCCTTGCCCTGTCCTTGGGGGCGAAGCGTGATGCCGAAATCCACGCTCACCGCCCAGTCCGTGCGCAGTTTCATGATGCCGTTTCCATATACCGCCCGTCCGTTCACAAAACCGTGCGCGGGCATATCCTCCAAAGGTTCGGAAAAACGGTCGTATTGGCCCGAGGTCTTCAATTCGCCCATAAAGCGGCTGTAACTCCCCTTGAGCGGAAAGCCCGCCTTGACACCCGCCCCGAAAGAGAACCATTGGAGGCGGAAACGCAGCATGAGCGGTATGCGGAGATAGGTGGCCCGTTGTGTCGTTTCTTCGTTGCGCATTTCCACCAAAAAGGTGAACGCCTCGCCTGCGCCCCCGAACATCGGGTCGTTGTCCTGCGCCGCCACGGCGTAGTTGCGTTCTCCCACCCGGTAGGAGGAACGTAGAAAGGCGAACTCTACGCCGCTGCCCACACCCATATAGGGCAGAAAATAGAAGTCGTAGTCCACGCCCACGCTTCCGCCGGCTCCGGCCTTGTATCGGGCGTTTTCCAGACTGTAGAGCAGCGTACCGAGGCCGCCCGTGCCCGCTACCGACAGACGGTGCCGCCGCCTGTCTGACTCTATCG
Source organism: uncultured Bacteroidaceae bacterium (assembly GCA_964436335.1). GTDB lineage: Bacteria > Bacteroidota > Bacteroidia > Bacteroidales > P3 > Pullibacteroides. The sequence goes on along the minus strand of CAYTCD010000027.1, from coordinate 18,780 downwards.
TGTTGGCCGCATGCAGCCCCGTGGCCGTCAGCAACAGCAACGTCAGTCCTATGTATCGTATCCTTTTCATTCCGTGATATTGCTATTTACTAAAGCACCAGCAGTTTGCCCGTGGCCGTCCAAGATCCCTTGCCGTCGCGCACACGCACCACATAGGAACCCGGCTGCCAGTTTGCACGCAGCGTGTGGCTTCTGTGGAACGCCTTTTGATACACGGGTTTGCCCAGTCCGTCGAACACCTCGATAATACCCTCCGCCTCAGGTTTGCCGATTACACTCACCTCCACGGCCTCGCCCGAGGACGTGGGATTGGGGCGCAGTTCCAGTGAGAGTTCTTTCGGATAACTCTTGCGCTTTATTCCGCAACTCTGCAGTTGCAGCCCGTCGGAGGCGCGCTCCAACAACACCGCGTAGGTGTCTGTGGAACGCAGGTAGGGCTTGACGTAGATATACGGCCGCGTTTCACCCTCCAACAGTTCCCCGTTGCGGTACCACTGGTAGCCGGAAAATTCATAGCCTCCGTTGTATTCCGACGACAGCACCGCCAGCACGTCATTCCATTTCTGCACGATGATGTCCGAGGGATAGGGTATCTCGAAAGTAAGCGCTTCTTCCGCCGCATAGCAACCCGTGCCGTCCGCCTGCCACAGTTGCAGTCCGTAACGGTCGGGGCGTGCCGTGGATGGCAGTGCGATATGCACCGTCTGTCGGCCCGTGGAGTTCAACACCAGGGTCGTGTCGCGGAAGCCCGCCGACTGCGCCGCCGCATCATACATAAGCCGCAGGTATTTGGGTGAACCTGCCTCAATATGGTAGGAGAACGCGATTTCCGATGCGCTGCAGGGCGGGGCTATCGTATCCAAGACCGCGAGCCGCGCCGTGTTTTCCTTACCTTGTACATAGAGTCTCAACACGCTGTCGCAGCCCTGTGCGCTCCGCAACCGTATCTCATGCTCACCCACTCCATAGGCCTCTCCGTTATACACAAGCGGCAAGGAATCGCCGCACACCTCGTAGCGCAACACGCTTTCCGCAGGCGCACTTAAGGAAAACACCGCCTCCACTTCGCAGTCGCCGTGCAGGTCTTTCAGTTCGTAGCGGCTCCGCGGCGGCACGCTCCTGCCGTCTATCTTGAGGCTGTCCAACTTGTGGCAGGACGAGGCCGTGAACGCGAGCCACAGCCTGCCGTCCTCCCTCAGCACGGTGTCCGATACGTTTACGGAACCGCCGCCCCTTACGCGCACACTCACCCTATAGTGATGCCACCGCCGCGAGAGGCTGTATTCGCGCACGCTGTCGCAGCCCGCCGTTGTAATAAGGTTTTCGGTGTATTCCCCGAATGATGCAAAGACCCTGCCGCCCACCGTATAGGGCAGTTCCTCGATATAGCAGCTGTCGGTATAGGTGTCGCGATACTTGGGATAAATATCGGCGCGCAGATGATAAAAAGTGTCGATGCCTCCTTTGTATGGATCTATCACTTCATCGTACACCTCGCCCACTCCTGTAATCGGAAAACCACGCCAATACCGCACCGACGTATCTCCCGAACAAAGACACAATGTATCCCAATGATGAATTTCCTGTCGGTTATCCAATGTATCCAATTGCACATAGATAATACTATCACAACCCTCTACTGTAAGATATCGGTGCAGTTCTGTCAGACCGAACCGTTTTATCGTATCCTCTTTGTAAATATAAGGCAAAGAATCCCGTGCAACTTCGAAATGAAGTGTATCACGATAGCCTCTTTTATGATGCAGATGCAGGCGATATACCGTATCAGGCGATGTATCTTTGCCCTCTCCCCAAATCACATCATAATTCCAACCCTCGTTCCGCGCATAAGAGGTTACCATCCAAACCGAATCGCCAGGACATACTGTATCATACCCTATTTCTTTATCTACAAAACTTCTCGCTCGTATCTTCAAATCCACATGCTTATTAAACTCTCCTTTCCACGCCTCTATCCGAACCGTTACATCTCTTGAAACGGGTCTGCGCACATAACCCGAATCGCCCACAATCTCCACCAAATCTTCCGACAAAGAGATCCAACGCACCCCGTAATTCGTATCTACATAAAAAGGATTTCTCACACTGTCCGCATTTTCTCCCAAAGAGAACAAAATCGGCGAGGCAGCCAAACGCCCCGGCCGCTCGTCCATATGCCGCAGACGCGGATAGAAACCGTCCTCAAAAATAAAGTCTTCTTCGGCATTGTCGCCCATCAGATTGCGCATAAACGCCGAATCGATCAGTTTGCCATTAGGGAGGTGATTTATAGAGACATTCTCTGCACTTTCCTTAAACCCTAAATCCATATTATTAACCAAAAAAGATTGCTCCTCCGGAGTATAAAAATTCGAGAAACGATTTTCTCTCCCAAAATTAAAAAGATAGAGAAGTCTACTTTGTTCTTGGATATTTTGGTTGACAAAAAAACAAAAACAAGCCGGTCCGCGCTTGAAACGCATCGGATTCGCCCCTTCACCATTGGATATGCCCCAATTTATTAAGTTTTTTTGAATATTCGGCAATCCAAGAACAAAGAAAGAAATAGGACCAATTTTATCCCCAAAATTGATGCAATTTCCCGCTTGTAGTCTTCTCGCACTACTAGAACTCCCACTATGACGTGGACCATTAGTAGAAACAGACGCACTTGAAGTACATCCCTCCACACTTCTGTTAAAATAATCCTCAAAATAAAAAGGATTCATATTCCCTCCGATAACATGTATATTGGATATTCGCTTCGCTCGTGTCAAAAAATTCATATACTCCCCTCCTTGATAAAAAAGATCCTTTACAATTTTATTATTTCCCAACACCTCCATATATCCTCCATTCTCAAATGGCTCCGATGTTATTTTCCTGCCAAAATCAATATCATTTTGTAAACTTATTGTCTGTTCAAAGTAGCGAACCATCTCAGTTTTGCAAGCATAAAAAAGTTCTTCCGGCGTATATATCAAATAGTATTTTCTGTCTCGACTACCGTATGGAGGATACACCAAGCCACTCCATGGCTTCACATTCTCAAATATGAAACAGTATTTAACATTAACAGTGTCGTTGCATTGATAGTATAGAGTATCATTACGCTCGGCATATATCCTTTCCCGCGAAACCTCTTTAATTTTTCCCGAAGTATCTTCAATTTCTATTTTCGCCAAATAATATTGCGCTCCCGGTTTAATAGAAAAAGAAACCTCTTTGCCTACCTCCACGGTAAAAATCGCACATGGCCTTTCGGTGGCGTTCTCCACACAAGAAATATCGCTACGCGCCTGAACAAAACCCTTTCCCTTCACCTCCACGCATCGTAACTGTGTTTGGGCAACCCCAACAAAATTCAAAAGCAAGAGTACGCCCACAAAAAGCAGGCGCACTCTCATTACAATATCTGTTCCTTGGAGCTTGAACATAACATTACCTCTTAATTAACTTCTTGGTTGCAACAATAGAACTTCCGCTTAAAAAACGGACAAAATAGATACCCGATTGCAGATGTGACATATCTACTATCTTCTGTTGCAATCCTGAAACGTTGTATGTAAGTACCCGCTGTCCTGTCTCAGATATGACTTCAATTCTATCCATATCGTCCTCCCAACGCAATAGGGTGTGATTTGTGGTCGGGTTCGGCAAGCATTCTATTTTCTCTTCTTCGTATTCCTTCAAAACCGATGATTCATTCGCGACCGAAGATTTGGAGCTACTTAAAACCACCTTTTCTGAGGTTGTAGACCAGCAACCTTCATTTTTACGCCGATACTTTAACAATGGAGTAAGTCCATCAAATTGGTCTTCACTAGCATAATATACGTTTGTAACCCAATTTTCCTCTGAAAAATCCCCCTTATACCATTTCGTATCAAAAAAGCGATAATTCGCTGCCTTCAGATTTTCCGTTCCAATCATATATCGTGTTTTGTTTACGAGAATAATAAGTGTTGTATCCGCCCCCCGTACCAGTATCGTATCGAAAGCCTTATCACAAATCGAAGTGGAGATGGAATAAACTTGTGTCGTAGCTGCATTTTCCAAGGTTACCACCGTCAACTCTCCGCAGGTGTCACAACCCAAAGGTTGCCATACTTCCGGTAAACTCCACTCATAACGTAATCCCTCCACGGGATTTTCCACCTGTAGAAGCAGTGTGTCTTCTATGCCGATATTCACGCAACCGTCGTAGTGTTGCAGATTAAGTTCGCCAAAGGATATGGCTATCGAATCGGTCTGCATCGTCCATTCGCCCGCACAGTTCTTTCCCGTAACCTTTGCCCAGCCTTGATGCTTGCCCACTCTCACTTTTACTACGGTATCGTAGGGATTTTCCGTAACATACTCCGAAGGTTCCCAACCTCCACCAAATTGCCAAGTGTAGGATGTAGCCGAGGGGTCAGCCATAATGCGGAATATCGCCGTGTCGCCCTGTCGCAGACAGGTAGCCTCCGTTATATCGATGCCCGAGAGCGTATCGTATTCGCAGTTCTCCACACACCGCACCACCTTATATACGCTCGATGCCGTATCTGTGGCATAGGCATTGGTGGCGGACAGCACCAACACGCCGTTATTTTCGCCTGTCGCAATCAACAGTGCCTTGCTGCCCTGTGCGTTCAAGGGCGTAATCTTCCAATCCTCCCCTACACAGCTCCACCAATAGACATAACCCGCAAGGGGATTTTTCACCGAAAGATACACGCTGTCTTGTTCTTCGGGCAGACAATCCAAGTCTTCGGGGTTCTCTATCTCCGGTTTTTCCGTGCGTCCAGACAAGGCGAGTTTGGCGGTTACATTTCCCCTGCAGGTAAAGTTCATTTTTACCCGCAACGTATCGCCCGGCTGTGGCGTTGAAACGACACTATAGGTGACGTAATCCTTAGCGGAGGAGTATTTCACGCTTTTGAGCGACTGCGGGGCTTCCCATACCACACTGTTTGCGCCATGCAGGTTGTCGACGCCGAAAATGGCGGTCTGCCCTACCGAAACATACGGGTTCCCGTCAATGACAGGTTCGATATTCACATCAGGAATCTTATTGACCGTGGTTTCGCTGTAGTAGGAATACGAAACGCAATTATTTTTTACACAATTTCTGTTCTGGTCGGATTTCAGCTGATAGGAGTATCGTATATACCCCCGCTCCGTTCCCGTGGATTTCACATTGACAAAATCGAATCCCTCCGTAACTATTTCCAAATCGCCAGACACGGACCATCTGTTCTTCATTACATCGGCGCTTAGAACTGCTGTTTTCATAAGTAATGATTTTATTGATATTCTCCGTATCTATGCTATATTTATCAATACGCTTTTAAAATCTCTTTCCTTTTATCCTTGTTCTATATTTAACATTTACAAATATACTCATTTTTAGCAAACAAGCAAATTTAAAAAATTCCATGTCCCCTATGGATTAAATCTCTAATTTTGCCATTATGATTGCCGTTCCGGAAAACATACGGGAAACCCTGCGCATTTTGCCCGAAAGACCGGGCATCTACCAATATTTCAATTCAGAGAATCAGATTATTTACGTAGGAAAGGCCAAAAACCTCAAGCGTCGGGTCAATTCCTACTTCAATAAAGAACAGGAAGGCAAAGTACTGGCTTTGGTCAAAAAGATAGCGCGCATCGAATATATCGTGGTGGATACCGAAAACGATGCGCTGTTGCTCGAAAACAACCTGATAAAAAGATACAAGCCCCACTACAACATCCTGCTCAAAGATGACAAGACCTACCCCTGGCTCTGCATCACCCGGGAAAGGTTTCCCATGCTTTTCGCCACCCGCCGCCATATTCCGAACGGTTCCCTCTATTTCGGGCCTTACCCGTCGGTAAAGACCATGAACACGCTATTGGAACTGATTCACGATATCTATCCCTTGCGTAGCTGCAAGCACAATCTCTCGGAAGCGGTTGTGGAATCCGGCAAAATAAGGCTATGTCTGGAATACCATATGAAACGCTGTGCCGGTCCCTGTCAGGGATTGCAGACCGAACAAGAATACAACGAACAGATAGCACAGATAAAAACGCTTCTGCGCGGACACATCAAACCCGTGTTGCAGAGCCTGCAACAACAGATGCTTCAGGCCGCCGATGCGCTCGACTTCAAAAAGGCGCAGGCGCTCAAGACCAAAATGGAAATTCTGCTGCGCTACCAAAGCAAATCAACGGTCATAAACCATTCTATCGGCGACTTGGATGTGTTGAGTACGCTCGAAGAGGCAGACTGCATCTACTTCAACTATCTGCGGGTAGTGGATGGCCGGGTGGTGCAATCGCACACAATGGAAGTGAAGAAGAAACTGGAAGAGCGCCCGGCAGACCTGCTGGAAGGCGCTATCTGCGAATTCAGGGAAAAATACGAAAGCGAGGCTTCCGAAATCATTCTTCCCTTTGAACCCGACTTCGCGTTCAAGGGTCTGCATTACACCGTGCCCAAAGCGGGCGAGAAGAAAAAGTTACTGGACCTTTCCTTACAGAACATCCGCTATTTTATTTTGGAAAAAAACAAGCGCATCGACTTGGTTGACCCTGAGCGGCGGCACAAAGAGATGCTGACACAGATGCAGAGAGTCTTGGGCATGGACAAACTGCCTGTCTATATCGAATGTTTCGACAACTCCAATTTTGAAGGAGCCTATCCCGTGGGTGCCATGACGGTGAGCAAAAACGGAAAACTTTCAAAAAAAGATTACCGGCATTTCAACATCAAGACGGTGGAAGGCCCCGACGATTACGCCACAATGGAGGAAGTTTTCCTGCGGCGGTACGGACGCCTCAAGGCAGAAGGCCAGTCCTTGCCGCAACTGGTGATTGTGGATGGCGGCAAAGGCCAGCTTAATTCGGCTTACAAAAGTCTGAAGGCTTTAGGTCTGGATAAAGAGATCTTTCTCATCGGCATCGCCGAAAGGCTTGAAGAAATCTACAAACTCGGTGACCCTTATCCGCTGTTGCTCGACAAAAAATCCGAGGTACTGAAGCATATCCAACTCCTGCGAGACGAAGTGCACCGTTTCGGTATTACCCATTACCGGAAACGTCATCGGAAAGGGCTTATCCAAACCGAACTGACACAAATCAAAGGCATAGGCGAAGAAACCGCCATGTTGTTGCTGCGCAGATTCCATTCAGTAAAAAAAATCAAGACCTTGCCGCAGGAAATCTTGCAAGAAGCGGTCGGAACGGCCAAAGCCGCCTTGGTTTACCGTTATTTTCATGCGGAGGAAGCCGCTCAAACCGCAGATTCCGCTTCAAATCCTCAAACCGAGCATCATGACCAAACTCTATCTGTATCATAATCCAGACTTGGCGAATAAAGAAACCAGAAAAAAAGTGCGGGACACCCTTCTGCAAACCACATTGCAGGCCGAGAGCGGTGCAGAATCCCCCCTTGAAATAGCCCGCCGCGAAAAAGGGAAACCCTTTCTGCCCCGTTATCCTGATCTTTGTTTCAACATGAGTGATTCGGGCGCATACGCCGCATTGGTGTTAAGCCAGACCGAAATAGGCCTCGATCTGGAAACCATACGTCCCCATCCCTACCGCGAAGTATTGCCGCGATGGTTTGCGGAATCGGAATACCGTTTTCTGTCCGACAACGATTCCCCAAAGGAACTCATCCGTTTTATCCATCTGTGGACCTGCAAGGAAAGCCTGCTCAAACACGTAGGCTGCGGCTTGGGCGCAGAAATGAGAAGCCATCGGGTGCGGTGGCGCACAACGCCCCAATCCACTGATCCGGAAGCATACGCCCTATATAAAGACAATGAACTGTGTTTCGATAGCTTCCTGATACAAAAAGGGCGGATTCTGCCGTGGAACGTAGAATCCGCCCGCATGGGAGATCTAATCTGTACGGTCTGCCGTCAGAAAGACGAATTTCCCGTAACCGAAACCCTTATTCTCGAGGCCCCGATTGCCCCAAAAGAAAAGTTCTGATATAATAGTCCAACTGTTCCTTAGGCAATACACCCGCCTGCATGGCCGGCTGACCGTCTTTGGGAACAAAAAGCAGACTGGGTATGCTTTGGATACCGAAGGCGGCAGAAAGTTCCTTTTCCTGATCCACATTCACCTTATACACATTGATCTGACCGGCATATTCGGCCGCCAATTCCTCCATCACAGGGGCCAACATCTTGCAAGGGCGGCACCAATCCGCATAGAAATCAATCAGACAGGGTTTATCGCCTTTAAATTTCCATACATCCGGATTGGCGTGATAGTCATGCACTTTCAACAAAAAATCGGCCGTAGTCAGATACTGTACCTGACCCGAAACCGCATTTCCCTGCTCCACGGAGGCCACGCTTTCGGGCGTCTTGGCCGAACATGCCGCGGTCAATCCCATAAGAACAATCCATCCGGATAAAAAAATCTTTTTCATATCGCTTATACTTTCTCTTACACGGCCACATTAAAATCGCGCAAGGCATCGTTGAGCGTGGTTTTCATATCGGTCGAAGCCTTTCTTTTTCCGATAATCAGCGCACAGGGTACCTGATACTCGCCGGCGGGAAACCGTTTGGGCAAGACACCGGGAATCACAACCGAACGGGGCGGTATCCACGCCTTGTATTCTTTCGGTTCAGGGCCACTCACATCTATAATCCGCGTGGAACGGGTCAGACAGACATTGGCGCCGATAACGGCTTCCCTCCCCACGTGAACGCCTTCCACCACAATGCAACGCGAACCGATAAAGCAATGGTCTTCTATAACCACCGGATTAGCCACCACCGGTTCCAACACGCCGCCGATACCCACACCGCCACTCAGATGCACCTTCTCGCCTATCTGGGCGCAGGAGCCCACGGTAGCCCATGTATCCACCATGGTTCCGCCTCCCACATACGCGCCGATATTGACATACGAAGGCATCATCACCACCCCCGGGGCAAGGTACGCGCCATAACGCGCCAATCCATGCGGCACTACACGCACACCCGCCGCAGCCAAATTCCGTTTAAGCGGAATCTTGTCGTAAAACTCAAAAGGCCCGGTTTCCAGCACCTGCATTTTGGCCAAAGAGAAATATAGCAAAACTGCTTTCTTGACCCATTGGTTCACCTGCCAGGGCGTTTCGGTATCACTGTCGGTATCGGTTGCCGCAAGCGGTTCGGCCACACGCAAATCTCCCTTGTCCAAAGCCGCGATTACGTCCTCTACAGCCGCCGCATAGATTTTCTCGCCCAACAAATCCCGGCAATCCCAGGCCTTTTCTATGCAATCCTTAAGCTCCACGGTACCGGATTAAAGTTTTTTTACCGCTTCAAGCGCCTTTTCAAAGTTGGGCAACTCAGTAACCTCTTTTACATATTCCACATAGGCCACCTTGTCCTGCTTGTCTATCACCACAATACCGCGGCTCAAAAGACGGAGTTCCTTGATAACGAAACCATACTTGTGCCCGAAGTCCAAATCCCTATGGTCGGAGCATACATGTACCTTGTCGATGCCGGCCGCGCCGCAGAAACGCCCCAAAGCAAAGGGAAGGTCGCACGAAACGGTAAGGATCTCCACTTCGGGAAAACCGGCGGCTTCTTTGTTGAACTGACGGGTCTGCATATCGCAAACGGGGGTATCAATAGAAGGCACTACCGAAATGATACGCACCTTGCCTTTATAATCGCTCAGTTTCACCGGACTCAGATCCGGTGCCAAAACCGTAAAATCCTGTGCGGCATCGCCCGCCTTCACCATCGTTCCTTCCAATGTCAGGGGATTGCCCTGCATGGTGATAACGCCTTTGTTTTCTTGCATTGCAATTTGATTTTAAATGTTTTCGAACTATTTCCGACCTCGTGTACATTCCGAAGCCGACAACAAAAATAAACATTTCCCGATACAGATTCTATCCTTATCTTTGACGTACCAAAATCATGCCGCATGGATAAAAAACAGCCTTTGGTGAGCCTTATCATGGGCAGCACCTCCGACTACCCGATTATGGAAACCGCCGCTAAATTTCTGAACGAGCAGGAAGTACCCTTTGAAATACTGGCCTTTTCCGCACACCGTACCCCGATGGAAGTAATGGAATTTGCCCAACAAGCCGAAGGCCGGGGCATCCGCACCATCATTGCCGCCGCAGGTATGGCGGCCCATCTGCCAGGGGTTATCGCCGCCCTGACACCGATTCCCGTTATCGGAGTTCCCATCAAATCAAGCATAGAGGGTATCGATGCGGCTTTTGCCATCATGCAGATGCCGCCGGGCATTCCGGTAGCCACAATGGCCATCAACGGTGCCTTGAACGCCGCCATCCTCGCCTTGCAGATTCTATCTACAGGAACCGACGAAACGGCCGTTTTCTACAAAAACAAGATAAAGGCCTACCGCAACGGATTGAAGGATAAAATCCGCAAAGCCAACGAAGACCTCAAGAACGCGGAATTTCCGTACCGCATAAAATAGTGTAAGTCAGCCTTCAAAAAAGTTTTTCGGGCATAAAATCCCGATAAAACGAAAGTTGCGCGTTATATCATATACCTGTGCTGCCATCCAGACAGGCTATGATTATGCGCAAACACTTTACCCACACCTTTTCTTTCCTGTTTTTGCTTGCCCTTCCGTTACCTAATCTGCGGGGGCAGGAGGATTTTTTGCTACCCTTTTCTCTACAGGCTTCCCTCTCCGAGTCGCCTCCCGTATCTGGGGCACTGCCCCTCTATCCTGCACTGCCGGCCTTATTTCCCGAAGCTTACGGCAGTTTTGCGGGAATTTATACCCATTACGGTTTTATCAAAGAAAACGGCACTTACGGCATAGGTGCCTGTCTGCAAAAAAACAAAAACGCCTGGTTGCTCCACTACCGTTATCAAGGTTTTTCGCAGTGGAACCGGCAAAAAATCGGCTTCGGGTATGCCCGTCACCTACGGCCGGGACTTGCCATCGGGGCGGGCATCGGCTATCATACCGGAAACCGCATCGAAAACCGCAAGCGGGAAAGCGTGCTGGAAGTAAACCTGTCGGCTGCTTTCAAAACCGGAATCTGGGCGATAGGCATCGATTTTCGCCAACCGGTGGTGCTTTATTCCCTGCAAAAGAAAGAATGGAACCGCGCCCTTTCCCTGCACATGGGTATCGGCTGCAAGTTGTTCAAACATCTGCATACAGGCATCGATATCTATAAAGACCTGCGCTATCCGTTGCAAGGTGGCCTGAGTTTCGCCTATACGATAAAACAACTGTTTCTCCTTTACGCCCAAACCTGCATCAATCCTGTTGCCTACAAAATGGGGCTTGCTTTTACAGGAAAGCGTCTCCATGCGGAAATCGCCCTCGCCTACCAACACCCGCTCGGCCTTGAAAGCACGGTCGGCATCACTTGGAAACCCAAGTTGTTCTCCGCCTCAACTTCTCGCCGATGATACCCTTTCTCAGCCTTTGCCTTTTATGGGGTACAACCCCGCAATTCCCCGACACAGCCGCATTTCCGTTCCAGGAATATACGTTGCTGAAAATAGAGGCGGTTATGGAGGAAGATCCCGAAAACCATGCCGAAACCTTGGAGGAACTGCAAGCCTATATTGACCATCCGCTCAACCTGAACGCAGCCGATGCAGACCATCTGCGCCGGCTTCATATCCTGGACGAATGGCAGATAGAAGCCCTGCTCCACTATCGGAACAGCTATGGAAGCATTGTGCGTCTGGAGGAACTCTCCGAAAACGTGCGCGGATTTTCAGTGCAGACCATCGCCCTGCTCCGCCCTTTTGTGTGTCTGGGCGAAAAAGAAAGCGGCAAGATGCCCGGACTCAAACAAATTGCGCGTACAGGAAAGCATCTTGCATTGATCCGTTACGGACAGGTCTTGATACCGACCAAAGCCTATACCGAACATAAATACGCCGGTTCTCCCGACCGATACTTGTTTCGCTACACATTTAATTTTCAAGACAAAATCCGTTTAGGTTTCGCAGCCAAGAAAGATCCGGGAGAAGCCTTCGGCGCGCAGGGATTCGATTCCTATGCCGGCTATATCGCCTTAAGGCAAGGAGCGATAAAGAATCTGGTTGCCGGCACCTACCGCATCGACTGGGGTTTCGGCCTCCACATGCATACCGCCGGCGGTTTCTACAGCAACCTTTTACCCGACATGCTCACCGGAAACGGGCAAGGCGTACGTCCTTATGCCTCAGGGGCCGAATATGGCTACCTGCAAGGCGTCGCAACCGAAATCAAACTTCCCCGCCGCTGGCAGGCGGGCCTGTTTTATTCCTCTCTAAAACACGATGCAAACCTGCTGGATTCGCCGCAAAATACAGAAGAAGATGCCGTTTTTTTCGATTACATACGTTCCTATCCCGAAACAGGTTATCATCGCACGGCCTCCGAAATAGCGGGCAAGCATGCCGTCCGCCAACAGATTTACGGCATGAACCTCGAAAAAGCGTTTTCTTCCGCCCGCATCGGCCTTATCCTTTCCGGTTATACAATAGGGGGGCTTTATACACCCGAACTACGACGCGCCGCTTGGGATCCACCGGTTTTTTCTGCAGTAAAACCCACACAGGGTGCGGATTTCTCGTTTTACTACCGATGGTTGGTTAGACAGTTTCATGTGTATGGAGAAGCCGCCATCTCCCACACGGCCGCCCCTGCATTTCTGCAAGGTCTGCAATGGAAGCCCTCCGAACTGTTCGCCATTTCGGGGCGATACGGGTATTACGCGGCCTGCTACTATTCCGCCTACGCCGCTATCCCCAACCAAAGGCCACCCGACAAGTTTCATCCCGGCACCGAAAGGCACGAATTTTCATGGCAGGTAAAACTTCTCCTACCGGCTGGTTTTTCGATAGAAGCCTCGGGCAACGAAAGCCTCGAACGCCCCCCAAAAGGCTTTTTTCTCTCCACAAGCCTCTACCGTCTCAACCTACTGTTTACCCGGCGTCCTTTTAGCGGCTACCTGCGTTTTCAAGGAGGAAACACCAAAAGCCGAGAGGGCTATTCGCTACGTTTCAACCTTGCCTATCGGCTCCCTGCGGGATTTTCGGGAGAGAGCCGCTTGGAAACACGGAACTTTACCAAAGGCATCCTGCTCTTGCAAGATTTGGCCTATACAACCTCCTCAGGTATTTTTCAATGCCGTTTGCGCATGGCCCTGTTTCACACGCTTGACTACGAAAACCGTATCTATGCCTACGAACACGATGTGCTCTACACCGCTTCCTCTCCCGCCCTTTATGGCAAAGGCCTCCGCTTCTGTATCTTGCTCAAGTGTACATTGCCGAAAGGCTTTACGCTCGAGTTCAAATATGCGCATACCCTTCTGGACGGGGTTCAGACCAACGGCAGCGGCGACAACCTAATGCAAGGTTTCCTCAAACCTGAAATAAAGGCGCAATTGCGGTATAAATTCTGAAGTCGGATTTATAATTTTCTCTATATCAAAAATATTTATTATCTTTACCTCAACTTATATTTGACTCAACCCATCAAGTAACCCCCAAAAGACAACTGTAAAGAAAGCGAAAGAAGCAAAAACAGGGAAGGTAATTGACAGTAAACGCATGGTGATTACACAATAATTCAGGGAGGCACGATGAGAAAGACTCAAAAAAAAGTGTTTATGAAGCGTAGAATACCGGCCACATGGTGTATAGTGACGACCATGTTAAAGTTAAGAAAATAGCTATGAAAACTGTACGCAAAATCTTATTATTGATATGCTTGATGCTAACGGCCTTCTCATGTCAAAAAAATCTTCGTTGGCCCGTCAAAAGCTCAGACAGGAAGATGATTCCCTATCAAATAGGAGACACTGTCCGCTTTATCAATGCGTGTGGAGAGATTGTTACTTTAGTTGTAACAACGGATACAAAGAGTTGGGATTATGATGATGTGTATGTAGAAACAGAAACAGTGGTTTTAGCGTCTGACTCCGGTAACTATAAGCTTTCTCTATCTGTGGAAGGTAGGGCTGACAATATTCGGTGTCTATTATTTGGTATGAATTCTTCGGGAGGGATAGCGTTCTATAACCCCAAGGGAAATCTTTTGTCATGGGGGGAAAGTTCCGTTTTTGATAGTGTGTTGATTGGAAATCATGTTTACTATAATGTCGCCGTATCGAACACATCACCAATAGATGGTCCTACGCAGGGCTTCTACAACAAGGCCTATGGGGTATTGCAAATGACAAAAAACGGTGAACCCGTATTCACGCTCGATACCGTGGTTTTTGCAAAAAAACGATAACATAAGATTAAATAGCTATGAAAACATTGCATTTAACTCTATCGCTAATTTTTGTAATGTTTATCACTTCGTGCGAATGCTTGCATCGTGAAAGGGTTCGTGTGGGGTTTACACAAGTGCAAAAACAGTTTTTTCCACCTTATAAGAAAGACACCATTTACAGTTTTATTGATGATCATGGACAGACGATTGATTTTCATGCCACAAAGGAGAAATGGTGGACCCAAGAGGTATTGGAGGAAGGTGTTATGTGTTCTGATTATGTATCTTTCGAAGATGAGCATATCGGGTTAAAATCCGATTCTGATGAAATCCACCTATGGTTAAGGGTGAACAGGTCCGAAACAAACGAAAACGGTAATTTTGATGGTATTCTGAGATGGGATGGCTCCTGTAAAATTCAAATCAGCACATATATCATTTTTCCTCATTGGAAAAGTTATTTATCTTCAGAGATAAATATTGATAAGGAAGGTGTTATTTTACCAAATACTTATACGTTTCTTCACGAAAGTATGGAAATTGATGGACATATTTACCAGAATGTCATCGAAACAAGAGAAACGGTAAAGGATACCACCGATACTTCCCAAATTCCCACACTAATTTTCTACAACAAAGACTATGGCCTCAGTCAGATAATAGTGTACGGTAGAAATTATCTGATGCTGAAGCATTAACCAAACAACTATGAAAAACCAAATAGACAATCTTAAAAAGTTGGGCTTGTTGGGAATTCTTTTGTTGGGTCTTTATCCCATCGTGGAAGCAAAGACTGAAAGGGTTTCCGATTCTGAGAAAACCATGCTGATGGAACGGTGGAAGGAATCACCGCACAGTATGCTTTTAAGTTGCGGAACTTTGATGTATCATAAGGAAGCCTACAAGATTTTCAAACAGATGCCAGCGTTAAACTTTTCTTTGTCATACAATTATGATATTCCATGGCATCATAAAAGGACCAATTTTTTTGTTAAGGCAGGTTTATCCTACGAAGGTTGCCGCCGGAACGACAACCCTTATCAAGCAAAAAATGGAATGATATATGAAAACTATGTCTATAATAATTTCCATGTTTATTGCGGAATGGGGATGAAAATACGGTTGACATATTTTTTGGACCTATCTTTTTCGGCTGTTCTTGATGGTTCAATTTCTTCTGAATACGGCCGTTATCCGAGTTTATATGGACAATCTTTTCCTTCGGGCGAAGATGCCTTACATTATTTTCGTCTAAAATCGACGGCAGGAGGTGATTTACGTGGTCTTCTCGCTTTCAGATTGACTTACGAAATTAAAAAAGTCTTGATTTTTATCGGTTGTCAAGTTTATGTCGGTGATGAGTCAGAAAAAGACAGGGATCGTTTGAATTGGCGAACGGGTGAACAACACAAAGATTCATGGGCGATATTCGGGCTTGGATATCGTTTTTGATGAAATCAACGTATGGCGATACCGCCACTCAAAGTGAATATAAATGATTAATTTTGCAAAAAAAAAAAAAAAAAAAAAAAAAAAAAAAAAGATAATACAAGACCAAATAACACCATGAAAAAAATCCATATACCTCTCTTTGCGATAATAATCGGAATGATGGCTACCTCTTGCGAGGTTGCGGTAGAACGGGTACCCCTTATGGAATACCAGAAACAAATGATACCCTACAAAATGGGACAGAAGGTCTGTTTTACCAATGAAAAAGGAGATACTTCCTTCTTTATCACACAAGATATCATAACGGAGTGGCAGGACGATTCGGAAGCTTTGGTCAAACTGTGGACACAATATCGCAAGGTGAACCTTCAATCCGAATCCGGTGAAAAAATAAGCCTTCAGGTTGAAACCCAGAATGAAGGAAAATTAACCCTTGTGAGCAATGAATTCAATTTTAGTGTATGGTTCGATTGCAAGGGGAAATTTTATACCCTTGATTATACACTCTGGTATGTTTATGATAGTTTATCCGTCAACAATAAAATCTATTAAGATTTTGTATTTTAGGAAGTCAGCTGGGAAAACACGCAACTTTATTACAATAAAACCCACGGCATATTGCAAGTGCGGAAAAATGGCGAAAATCTACTCACCTTACAACAATGAGAAAAATGAAAGAAAATAGAATGAACTGCATAAGGCTATGGGGCATCTTTGTTTGTTTGGCGTGGATGGGAACGACCGCATTATGGGCAACCAAACCCGTAGTTCCCGAACACAGCATACAGTTTGGATATGGGCTTGGATATTCGTCATACCATACCTCCATTAATAAAAAGCCCTTGTCGCGTTTTATGATAGACTATGCTTATGATTTGCGATGGAAACCCATACGTACCAATTTTTTTGTAACAGGAAACGTGTCCTACATCGGATACCTGAGCCATACAAAGCATTACGATTTAAACCGGTTTCACATTTCGGCAGGTATCGGATTCAATATCCATTTAACGAATTTTCTAAATCTTTCCTTTGCCTACTCTCCCGGATTTTCTTATGAAAAAAATGTGCGCTGCACCCTTAATGAAACTGTCAATACAGGGAATCACATGTATCGTCGAAAAGAGATTATACAAGCCTACCGCGCTCTGTTTTCGATCCGTTTGACGGGAGAGGTGAAAAATGTCAGGATCGGTATCGGATTGGAAGAAACCGATTGCCTCTTGTTTCTGATAGATCCGGATTATTTTCTTTCACTTAGTGTCGGTTACCGATTCTAAAGTCAACCCGACACATGCGCAAAAAAAGAGGGGCGGTTGCTATGCAACCGCCCCTCTTTGAATCAACACAGGCCCCACGTCTTTAGTCGTCCCATTCGTCTTCTTCCATTTCGGCCGGATCGGGTCCCAGTACCACACGCACATACACCATCTTGCCAAAATATTTTTTGGCGGCTTTCTGTACCTTTTTCGCCGTCATGCCCTCAGCCAGTTTAGCCTGCCTTTCGGCGGTGTATCGGCTTGGATCATCCCCGTTATAATCGTGGTTTTTCATTGCCCGCAACCAAAAATTATTGGTCTTGCTCTGGGTTTCGAAATTCCGCTTGCGCAATTCGCGTACCTTGGCCATGTCCACTTCGAGCGGACCTTCGGCCATAATGCGCTTCATTTCGTCCAATACGGCCCATGTAAGCGTATCGGCACGTTCCGGATCACATCCGAACATCACCATAAACGACACTGTCCCTTTCGGGAATGGATTCATTTCGATGGCCAACATCGGGCTATACACACCGCCCATCTCTTCACGGATGGTTTCCAGCATCTTGATTTCCATCACTTCCTTAAAGTAAGCGAGGGCCGCCCTGTCTTCGGTCTTTTTCCAATCGAGCGCAGCCGTGAACACAATACCCACCATACCCTGTTCGTCTGAGCCTTTTTCTACTTTGATATCTTCGGTTACGCTACGCAAAGGCACCGAGCGGTCTTTCCACATCGGTTGGGTATGCTTTACGGGAAGCGACCCGATATAGGTTTCGAGCAAGGAAAGGAATTCTTCCGATTGGGGATCGAAATTCCCCACCATATAATAGCGGAACGCACCCGGATCGGTAATCTGACGGCAATAAAAATCATAAACCTTGTTACTGTCGATTCCGGCCAGTTGTTCAGCCGTGGGAATCACAATCACACGGGGATTGTAGTTGGAGGCCACTTTGCTCAACGTATCCATAAAGTAATAAATGGGATTGTTGCCCAAAAAACGGATCTGTCCCTTGAGGCGGGAGACTACCGATTCGGCCGCACGGCCGTCTTTTCGGGGAGCGGTGAAATGGAGGTGGTTGAGTTGCAGCAGGGTTTCAAAATCCTTTACCTAACTGGAAGCCGAAACCTCAGCCGTAAATTCGCCGATAGCCATGCCGTACGAAACATTCTTGCCCGCAATCATTTTTTCGAGCATGGTGTTGTCAAAAGCGCCCATTCCCGACTGGTCTTGTATCGGGGAAGCGAACATGGCGTTCACGTAATCGGCGTCTTCCACCGTGGAGGTGCCGCCGAGCGCATAAGCGAACATCAGTATTTCATCGGCTTTGTAATCGGTGGGTTTCAGCGCCACTTTGATGCCGTTCGAAAGTTCCACGTTCACGATACCCAGTTCCGTGTTTTCCGAACCCACGCGCGCGCCCGCAGCCGGACGGGTTTCCAATTCCAAAAGCGGTTCGGTGCTCACATTATCCACATAGGGCGTAACCTCCATGCCCTTCGTAGCGGTATAAATCGCCTGCAGTTCTTCTTCCGAAGGCACCTTCACGTCTTCTTTTGCCGGACCGCTGGCTGTTACCAACATATTGCTTTCGGTAATCCGGTTCTGAATGTAGGCACTTACTTCCTCTAGCGTTATACCCGGCACCAAGGCACGGGTAAGTTCAGATTCGGCACGGATGCCGGGCGCCGCCTGGCCCTTGAGGAAATGATTCACATATTCGGTTGCCAGGTGGTTCGACAAGGTGTTGGCCTCCTCGTTCTTGAGATTCTCCATCCATGCCATCACGCCTTCTTTGGCGCGGTCAAGTTCGGTCTGCACAAAACCGTAGCGGTCCACCCGCGCCAGTTC
>CAYTCD010000026.1:0-22144 GCA_964436335.1 uncultured Bacteroidaceae bacterium | reverse complement strand
CTGCGCCAGTTTCTGGTCGTCTTTGCTGTCCCAGCTCACGGTGCGCGCGCTCAAGCCCTGGTTGAGCGTCTCGCGGTATTTCTGCAGGATGCCCAACATGCGCTTGGCGGTCTTGTCGCCGCCGCTCTGGGCCTGTTTCTCCACCTTGCCGATACGGTTCTCTATCGTTTCGAGGTCTTTGAGCTGCAGTTCGGCATCGATGATTTCCTTGTCGCGCACCGGATCCACACTGCCATCAACGTGTGTAACGTTGGGGTCGTCGAAGCAACGCAGCACATGGATAATGGCGTCCGTTTCGCGGATATTGGCCAGAAATTTATTGCCCAGGCCTTCGCCCTTGCTCGCCCCTTTCACCAGGCCGGCGATGTCCACAATCTCCATCGTGGCCGGAATCACTTTCTTGGGGTTGTCGATTTCCACCAAAACGCTCAGGCGTTCATCCGGAACGGTAATCACGCCCACGTTGGGTTCGATGGTGCAGAACGGAAAATTGGCCGCCTGCGCCTTGGCGTTGCTCAAGCAATTGAACAAGGTGGATTTCCCTACATTGGGCAATCCCACAATTCCACAATTCAAAGACATTTGCTGTTGTTTTTCGTAAAGAATACAGGGTGGCTCCGGCACAAAGAGCGCGTGGAACACTCTACATAAAAGTTGCGCCTCCCTATTGGCATAGAAAGGCGCAACCTATGGTCGTCAAAAGAAATTAGGCGCCGATTTTGGCTTTATAAGCGGCAGCGTCCATCAACGAAGCCACGGCGGCGGCATCCGTCAGTTTTACCTTGATGATCCAACCTTGTCCGTAAGGATCTTTATTTACCAAAGAGGGATCGTCGGCCAAAGCGGGATTGAGTTCCAGAATTTCGCCGGCGGCGGGCAACAGCAATTCAGAAACCGTCTTTACGGCTTCGATATTGCCGAACACTTCGCCTGCACCCAGGGTTTCGCCTTCGGTGGTAACATCTACGAAAACGATGTCGCCCAATTCTTTCTGCGCATAGT
Source organism: uncultured Bacteroidaceae bacterium (assembly GCA_964436335.1). Lineage (GTDB taxonomy): Bacteria > Bacteroidota > Bacteroidia > Bacteroidales > P3 > Pullibacteroides. The sequence continues at coordinate 21,142 of CAYTCD010000026.1, read as the reverse complement.
CGGTAATGCCTACCAAGGCCGTTTCGCCTTCTACCTTGATCCATTCGTGATCTTCGGTGTACTTGAGGTTTTCAGGAAAATTCATATCACGTACTTTGTTTAATTGTTTTTACACTCCGTTATATCACCCAAATGGGGTACAACCTGCAAAGGTAAGTTTTTTTTACAAACCCCGTCATCCCGTTTACCGTGTAAACTTGTAGGTAATGTTGATACCACCCCGTCCGTTGCTGTTGTAGTATTGGTTGGCGATATAGGGTTTGTTGAGCGTCATATCGTAAAAAAGACGGACCGAAAGCTGCCGCGTGATTTCATATTCGGCATACACGTTGATGGATGTGATAAGGGCGCCTTCGGAAGGCGTGTTATATTTCTGGTCTATCTTGCGCAAAAGGCGGATATTGTCGCGTATGCTGAAATCGCCGCGCAACACGATATCGCTACTGATACGCCGTTTGCTCGCTCCGCCGCCCGAATTAATCTTGAACCCTACGTTCTTGATGCGGTATCCCGCCCCTACAATCCATTCGCGCGTACGCATTTCCGTAATCTGGTTGTTGACAAAACTCAAGCCTATCTGACGGCTCTGCCTGTATTCAAAGTTAAAGGAAAGATCGTTGACAAAGGTCATGTTGAGTTTGATAAGAGGCGAAAATTGTTCGCTGAGCACGATACCGTCCATCACATAGCGGGAACGGAAATTTTCATTCTCATCCAGATTCTCCATATAATACTCCATCGCATCCTTATAGAGCAGGTTGTTGGTATAGGACCCCACGCTGTAAGAAGACGAGTAGGCATGCGAAATGGAGAAGTTCTTGAACACTTTCCGTAAGGCCTTTATCTTGGTGAGTCCCGTATAGGTAACCGACCAGTTGGGCATCGGGAATTTATCAATGGCCGACAGGGAGACCTTATGCGGATCCCTTCCCGTATAAGCGGCAATCAAAGCCGGAATCAGCACATCCTGATTGGAGGAATTATATCCTTGCGGAAAATAACCGCCCGCGGCCGTATCATAGCGGTACACCGACGGATCGTAACCGGGGGTCTTGTTGTCTTTGGCCAGTCTTTCGGCAATGACGATCCGGTTATCGAGAAACTCCCGGTAAGTTTTGTCGAAATAATCCTTGTCGTACTTGCCAAAGGCCGTTCCTATCATCACGTTGGTAACGGTGTAACTGCCGTTTAAAGCGGGATTTGTTTCAAAGAAATCGCCGTATTGGTTATTGTAGGTATAGTAAGATGAAGCATTCTCCACCTTGCTATAGCCAAAGTTCACCGTGATGCGGAAATCGTTGAAGGGTTCAAGCGATATCTGTGCGTTCACAGTTTCGGTAAACTTCTTATAGTAAGGTTGCGCCAACAGACTGTCGGTAGAAAGCCATCCGTTCTGCGCCGCACGGCGACGTATGTCTTTTTGGGAACCGAACAGGGCAAAACCCGCTCCGGGCGCGTCTTTGCCAAAATTCACACCAAACAGATCCGGTTCGGGCATAAAACCGGGCAAAGTGGTCCCCTGATTCCGGCTCCAACTGATATTGGCGTCGCGCACCATCATCAAAAACCGCACTACCCCTTTGTAAAAAGTTTGCCAACCTTTGCCCTTTTCCTGCTCTTCTTCCTTGGTCTGGCGTCCCATCACGGTATTGCTTCGGCTCACACGGCGGTTGCGCTTGCCCGCCTCGTTTATCTTTTTCAGGAAGGGTACTTTGTTGTACAATCCCACCAGATTGGCCGATCCGTTGGCCGAAAGGTCCATCGAGTTCGAAACCGTGTTGCCCAAACGTGCCTGCGTGGCCAAAGCACCGCCTTCCCAACGGTAAAGCGCATTGTAGGCCGCGCTTGCCTCAATCCAGTCGAAAAGGGGAATCTTGTTGATAGGCAAGGTATAGGTAGCCCCCAGATTCTGGTCGTAATTGGTTTTCCGGCCACCCTGTATAAAACTCTTCCATACCGAATCCCGTTTATCGGCGGTATTGATGCGGCCCGGTGGTTCGTTCAGATAGGTGTTGGCATTGGCCGAATAATTGAGGCTTATCGATTTGGTAAGATCGTAGCGGAAATTATAGTTGCGGTTCCAATCAAAACGCTTGTAACTGGTGGCCGGCATCACAATATCCCAATCGGTGTTTTTATTGCGCATCTTGCTTTCCGAATATTCGCGTTCCAGGTCCATGTTGAACGAGAACATATTGGGTATATAGTTAAGGTTGAAGTCGGTGAGAATGGCCGCCCAAGGATTGGAGGCCATCTTGGTTTTTTCTAACGGAACAAAGAACTTAGAAGCCGTGGAGAAGTCATAACCGAATCCTCCCCGATGCGTTACCTGATTGTCGTACTCCATGTCTTCATCGCGGTGCTTCACACTCGAATAAGCATAGGAGAAATTGAAATTCTCTATATCCCAAAATTGTGGCTGCCGCTCCGAATTGGTTCGTTCCTTGCGCACATTCATCAAGTTCACGTTCTGCCGGATGGTATAATCCTGAATCTGCTTCTTGAAAGCCTTCTTTTCCTGCCGCGTCTGCAGGTTCTGCAACTCATGCTTGGTTTTCACGTCAGGATCGAGCGGATTATACTTGGGATCGCTCACCGTGGTTGACAAATCATAGTGGACGGGAAGTTTCACACCCGCTTTTTCGGGCAGGAAGCGTCCCATTTCAAGATCCACGGCAATGTCGTAGGAGCCGGTATTGCTCTGCGAAAGTTCGGTGAGTTTCTGTTCCAACTGTCCAAAATTGGCCTGTGTATAGGCACCCGCCACCGAAATAGACCCAACATCGCCCAAGGCCAGTTTGGCCCGCGCCATGGCCGCCACCCCGCCTTCTTTCTTAAATTCATTCAGGCTAAATTCGTTTACCCATACTTCCACCGACTTGGCTTGTCCATCATCGGCCCCACCTCCGGTAACCGCCCTTTTGGGATTCCGCAAACCAATCATAATGCATTTCACCGTGCTGATGGAAGGTGTTCCCTTTACCGAATACCTGGCCTTTCCTATCTGTTCTCCATACAGTTCAACATAGGAAGCCGTTCCCTGTTCGCGCATCAATTGGTTACGTCTTTCCTTCAAACCCACCAGTTCGCTCAAATCTATCTCCACCTTGTTGGCTTCGGGCCATACCAGTTCCCGTGCGCTCTGTCCCCATTCGGTATAACTAAGCGGTATTTCGTATTCGTAAAAATTGTCGTTGTAGTCGGCCCCCAGACGCACAAAAAGCGTAACATCGCCGTCAACCGCATTTTCCCCTTCGTTTACCTTCTCCATGTGCACGAACATCTCCACTTTCTTGAACTGACGCATGTCGTAGGTGGTGTTCTTATAGATACCACGGGCATCACCGTCAACCAGATTCATCACCTTCAAGCTCAACGACTGTTCGTTCATTTCCACATTGTTCTGAGCCGAAGGATCCAAAGTACGTTCAATGCCGGGCGGCAATACATAGCGCACCGGCTGACGTTGTCCATTCTCTTCCACATTTACCGTCGCCACCTCAAAAGTGGTTTCGCCCGCCCCCGACACATACTGGTCTTTGTCCAAAAGGGAATTACTGTATTTCCGCCAATCCGAACGCACCAGATCAAGAGAAGCGAAACGCAGTATTACCGGTTCTTTGAAATCCTTGAGAAACATACGCACAAAGCGAACCGACTGCAGGTTCTGCATTTCTCCCACCACCCGGCTCGGCTCTTTTACCGGTACCTTGAACTGATACCATTTTACATGCTCCGTATTGTTGTTGCTCAACCTCACACTGGCTTCATACACATCGGTGATAAAATTCTCGCCTACCCTCATCTTGTCCGGATCAAGCGCAATCTCATACTGGTAGTAGTTTTCGGCTTCGTTGAGTGTGTTGTCATCGCTTATATCCTCGGTATTGGGATAATTGGTCTGCTGGGTGGGGTAACTTTCGGGATTGTTGGCATTGGAGGGAGAGTTGCCCTCGGGATTGTTGTAATATTTGTATCTGTCGGCGATTTTGTTGGAAGAATGCCGCACCGTATCCCAAAGTCCTCTTCTGAAATAGAGATAGTCGTCGGAAGCGGGGTCATTGTACAACTTTCGGTAGGCTTCCGAATTTTCTCCGGCTATCTGTCCCATTTCGTTGAGAAATTCGGCAAAAAACGCCCTTTCGTCCGCACTCGAAAGCCCGTCCAACCCCACATCCTGATACTTGCGCGTGGCCGGATCATTGTCAAAACTGTTCACAATAGCCTGTATCGAGGGAACACGCCCCCACTGGGTCTCATCCACATTCTCCACCACATCCGAGGTGGGCAGTCCGTTTTCAAAGGCCTTGCGACCATCGCGCAACACATCTTCGGAGATATCCCCCAGGTTGAAATACAGTTTACCGCCCGAATGACGCGGATTGCCGTCCTTTCCATCCATATCGATAAAAGGGTCCATGACCCAGAATTCGATATACTCCACATTGGCCGCCTCAAAGTCGGTGTTGCTGATTTTACGCATCACCCCGCCCCAACGGGATTCGGGTGCGCGCAGGCTACCGTCGGGATTGGCCCCGGAGGTAACGGCCGTAGGCCGGGCGTCGTAATTGTAAGGTCCGCGTTCGGAGGGATAAAAAGCAAGGTTGAGCACCGTCAGGGCCTGTGCCTCGCTCGAAGAAAGCTGGCGTCCGGGAAACACCTCGTTGACCAAGACACGGCGCGTGTAATGGTTCGACAGGTCTTCTTTGGAGATATTACCCGGTCTGGCACTACTGTAGAAAATGGGATCCACCGTGTACCACGCCAATTTGGCGCGGTTACGTCCTGTAATGGTCGTGGAAGCGTATTGCTCGGCCGACTCGGGGAAAAGGTCTATCTGTTTCTGCGGCGTACTGGCAAGATACCATGAATACGGTTCCTTAAGGTTGATGGTGCTTTTGCTGCTTTCGAAATCGTCGATATACGTAGTACCCGACTTTCCGATGGCACGGGAGTGGCCCGGCAGAAAATGGGCAAACTCCCCGTAGAGGCTGATGCGGGAGGGGGATTTGCTGTCTTCGAAAGGCAATATGGCATCCACCGCCTTGGTAAGCCAACGGCTCTCGCGGTCGTAGGAGGCGTCAAAACCATAGATGGTATTGGAAATGGGTTCCTCTCCGTAGTTCACTTTCTGGGTCAACGCGCTTTGGCGCAGGTTCATGATAGTACCGCCCACATAGAAGTGCTCATCAAAGAAATGTTCCACCCGCAAGCCCAGCATACGTTTGGTAAGTAGGCTGTTCGACATGCTTTCGGTCTTGATATCGATGGGAACACCCGAATTGAGCACACCTTGGTTAATGATTTGCACGATACCCGAAGCATAGTTCACCGTGTAATCTTCGTTTTCCACCAAAGGCGTGTTGCCGGCCATCACCTTTACCGAACCTTCGGGCAAATTGTAGGCCCCGATGCTGATTTCGCTCCCCCCCGAAGACTGATAGCTTCCCACAAACGAATACTTGTTCTTCTCGCTGTACTGGCGGGCTTCGGTTTTGGTTTTACGGTAAAGTTCGTCGAAACGGTATGAGGCCGCTTTGACGCTATCCCCCTCGAACATCGCCACCATATCCCTACCGAAAGGTTCCGGCCATGGAAGATAGACCAACCCCTTGTCGGACTGGATATAGCCCGCGCCCTTCGCCGCGCCGTCCAAATAGTCGAACAAACCGTCGGGATTACGGTTCTGCCGGGTATCTAGATTATCCACGCCAAACACTTGGATAAGCGGAATACCGCTTCGGGGGCCATCGGTAAAATAGCCACTGGGTACCCCCCGCTCATTACCCGAATACATAATGTTGAAGCGGAATTTTTCTCCGCTGAGTTGGTAGGTGTTCAGCGAATACACGTTCTTCATCATAAGGTCCCAAAGCGGAAGTTCGGTATTGAGGACCGAAGACTTCAGCAACTTGACCACCAACACCTGAGGATCATTGATGCCCTGATCCGAAAATTCCCCCACCTGGTATATCGCTGTATCGCCCACAATCTGATATTGGAAAGCCACAGCAAGCACTTGGTCACTCCCCACTGCCTGATTGAGCGAAATAAAACCCAGACGGGGATTGAATGCATATTCGGATGTTTCCAGACGGCGGGCGCTTTCTACTTTCTCAAATTCCTTGCCGTTGGTAATGCCCCTTCCTGTAAGATACTGCCCTACCGTATTGAGGTTACGCAGGCTTCCCTTCGGATATACCGTCAACAGGTTGTTAGACCGGTTCTGATCGGGATAACGCGCCATGGGGTTGCCCACCAAGCGACTGTCCATCGGCTTGTTCTCCCCCAAATCGGTAAAGGCCACGATATTGCGGTTGTTCTGCACCGGAGATCCCACATTGGTTATCCAGACTTCTATCTTGGTTATGGTGATGCGGCTGTTGACCAACGGCAATTCGGCCAAGGCCTCGTGGTAATGTTCGCGAAAATACTGGGCAAGGAAAAAATGGCGATTCTCATCGTAATCATCGGCCGACATTTCAAATTCGGTGCTCTGCGCCCCACCTTCTACCCTGATATTGGTACTTTCGGAACGCTGTTCGGAAAAAACTCCGGTAATGAAAGTTTTGCCGAACTGCAAACGGGCCTTTAAGCCGAAAAGTTCCTGCACCCCGCTTATCAAAGTGGTGTTGAGCGGAAAATCGATGTTCCCCGCGCTGAGGGTCTTTACAATTTCGTCTTCCTTGCCTTCGTATTCTAGTTTGAACTTGTTGTCGAACTGAAACAAGGCCTCGGTGTTGTGGCTGATATTGAACTTGAGCCTGTCGGCAATCGTGGCGGTAAGGTTGATGTTGATATCGGAAGAGAAGTCGAAGTTGAACGTGCGCCGGTGCTTGATATCCAAAGCCGGATCATCACGCCGGGTTCCCACCAGGGCGAAGTCGAGTCCGATGGAACCGTTCAGGTCGAACTTGATGAGATCCTTGCCTAATTTTTGGTCCAGAAAGTCCAGATTCAAGTTCAAACCGGGAATCAGGCCACCCAATCCCGTAGAGGTGGTGGGGGTGTATTCGGCCTTGGTTTTCCAGTATTCGCGAATGGCTTTGTCGTTGTTGTACTTGAGATATTCCGCCATCGTCATGGTGCGGGTGGAGAGCACCAGATCGCCCATCTTCCGAGTCAGCACATATTCGCCCGTGGCGGGATTGAACTCCGCTTCCTCCACGATATTGCTTTTGATGTACAGACTTTTGTCATCGGGCAAGTCTTCACTGGGTGCGGTCTGCGGAATAGGATAACGCAGCGAATCGTTATCGGTCCACGCCATACCGTTCGCAATGGGCATCTCCGCATCGGCCTCCGTTGCCGCCGCGCCATAATATGCCTCATGGAGCATACCGGCCACATCAGGCATATCCTCCCAGTCTGGAAAGAAAGGAATCCCCTTGTCGCCCATCGGTCGGCCCGCATACGAAAGGCTCACCCCCGATGCGAGAACCCACGCTCCGAGCATGGTCAATATGCTACAAAACCAATACTTCCACATAACCGCAAGTTCAAAAAGTCGGTTTTACAGCATCCGCAATGCTTGTTTGATTATGTTTTCTGTATTCAGATCGGGTTGTTTGGCCAACAAACCGTCCACGGTTTTCTCCACGGCATTTTTTGCAAAACCCAATGTTACAAGCGCCGATACGGCTTCATTCCTTTCGGGACGGAACTGGGGCAGAAGAGAGGAATCGGCCGGAGAGAAATCCATCTTGGCCAGTCGGTCGCGCAGATCCACAATAACACGCTGTGCTGTTTTAAGTCCTATCCCTTTTACCGACTGGATTTTCTTCACATCGCCGTCGAGAATGGATCGGACGGCCAAATCCGGACCGAGGGTGGAAATTATAACCCGGGCGGTATTGGCCCCCACACCCGAAACGGAGATAAGCTGTAGAAACAGTTCCTTTTCCGTCTTGTCGGCAAAGCCAAACAAAAGCAGCGCGTCTTCGCGCACTACCTGATATACCCAAAGCCTGACGGTTTCCTTGTCTTTGATCTGGGTGTATGTATGGAGCGATACATGAATCTCATAGCCCACCCCTCCGCAGTCAACCGTAACACAGGCCGGATTCTGCTCCGTCAGTTTTCCTTCTATATATGCGTACATGCCTTCTGTTGCAAGATTAATACCGGAACTTCCCTTTGTCTTGGTACTGCGAAGATACCGGATACAAACCAACAAATGTAACGGATTATCCCCATATATGCAACCCTGAAGCAATAAAAGGGCTTGCTTCTGCGCTCGACTTTCCGTATCTTTGTAGTCTTGACAAACCAATCGCCATTGGGGCTGCAACATGTCGAAAAACAGAAGAAGAATCCCGTTTCCGGAACCGGAACCGGAAATACTACCCGAGGAAACACCCGAAGCGGAAATGCCCGAAGCGGTCGAATCCGCCTCCGCAGACAGGGAGGGATTTTCCACACCGGACCCTACGCTTGCAGGCCGGATCAAGAAAGCCGTCTCCGCGCTTCCTTCCGAAAAACCCCGCCGGATAGCGGGCTTTTTCTGCCTGTTCGTTGGCTTGTTCTTCGCCCTTTCCTTTGTTTCCCATCTGTTCGTATGGTGGAAAGACTACGACAGTATCCGGCAACTGTTTACCGATGGACCTTTCCTCAACACAGAAACCGAACTGCATAACCGTGGCGGACGTCTGGGCGCGTGGCTGGCGTTCTTCTTCATCAACAGAGGCTTCGGCATCGCATCCCTTCTCTTGCCTTTCGTGCTGATCGCCCTTTCCATGCAGTTGCTCAACCTTAAAAAATTCCATTGGTTGGGCCTGTCGCTCCGTTCCCTCTTTTTCCTCGTATGGATATCGTTGCTTACCGGTTCCCTTTTCAAAAGCGGAGGGCTTTACATCATAGGCGGTTCGGCCGGTTTTCACGGCAGCCTCTACCTGCAACGGCTTTTAGGGCCCTGGGGGCTTCGCATGTTGCTCCTCTTCGTTTTCATCTGCTATCTGATTGTCAATTATAACTTCCGTAACCTGCATTTTTCGTTGCGCAAAAAAAGCCCTGTCCTATCCTCTCCTTCTGTTGACGACTTACCCGATACAGTGGCGCAACCCCTTGAACAAAGAGCCGTTTCTCCCATTGCGCAAAGGAACGAAGCCTCCGAAAACGACGGCATGACCTTGAGTTTCCGTATCAAACAACCCATAGAAGACACACCGGCGGAAATACCTGCCGAAATGCCGGTCGAGACTCCCGCCGGGCCGCATGTTTTCTCTTTGGAAGACGATGAAGTTACCCCCTATGGGGGAGCGACATCCGAGGCCGAACCCGAAGCCGAACCTGCGCTTGACCAAGAGGAAGCAATGGAAGAAACGGACGAGGAAGGTGAACAGGAGATGAAAATCATCGATACCCGCACCGCTTCAGACAACAAGGCTGATTTTCTTCCGCCCGTTCCCGCCCATTTCGGTATCGACACGCCTTTCGATCCCCGCATGGAACTTTCCCAATTCAGGATGCCCAGCATCGAACTCCTGGCCGACTTCGGCGATCAATCGCAGAAGATTCAGGACATGAACGAAGAATTGCTGGAAAACAAAAAGCGGATTGTAGAGACCTTGCAGAACTATGGCATAGGTATCAGCAAGATATCGGCCACCATCGGACCTACCGTAACCCTTTACGAAATTGTTCCGGCACCGGGTATCCGCATCAGCAAGATCAAGAATCTCGAAGACGATATCGCGCTCAGTCTCTCGGCACTCGGCATCCGTATCATCGCGCCCATTCCGGGCAAAGGCACTATCGGTATCGAAGTGCCCAACAGCAAGAAACAGGTAGTTCCCATGCGCGACATGATTACCTGCGAAAAATTCCGCAACAAGGATTTTGCCCTGCCCATCGCTTTAGGCAAAACCATCTCTAACGAGGAATTCGTAACCGATCTTGCCAAAATGCCCCACCTTCTGGTAGCCGGGGCAACCGGACAGGGTAAATCGGTTGGATTGAACGCCATCGTGGCATCGTTGCTCTATTCCAAACATCCTGCCGAACTCAAGTTTGTGATGGTCGATCCCAAGAAAGTGGAACTGAGCCTTTACAACAAAATTGAACGCCACTACCTGGCCAAACTGCCCGACAGCGAAGAAGCCATTATTACCGATACCCGCAAGGTGGTACGCACGCTCAATTCACTCTGCATTGAGATGGACACCCGTTACGACCTGCTTAAGGATGCCGGAGCCCGCAATATCAAGGAATACAACCAAAAGTTTATAGGACGAAAACTCAATCCCGAAAACGGACACCGCTTTCTACCCTATATCGTGCTGATTATCGATGAGTTCGCCGACCTTATCATGACCGCCGGCCGCGAAGTGGAGCAGCCTATCGCCCGTTTGGCCCAATTGGCCCGGGCCATCGGCATCCACCTGGTAATCGCTACCCAACGCCCCTCTGTCAATATCATCACCGGGCTTATCAAAGCCAACTTCCCCGCCCGTATCGCCTTTAAGGTAAGCCAGAAAATAGACTCGCGCACCATTTTAGACGCCGGCGGCGCCGACCAATTGATTGGACGGGGAGACATGCTTATCTCGGTGGGAGACGGCCTGACCCGTTTGCAATGTCCGTTTATCGATACGCCAGAGATAGAAAAAATCACCGAATTTATCGGCGAACAGAGAGGATTCTCCAACGCCTACCTCCTGCCCGAATGCCCGGACGAAACCGAAGACGGCAACCATGGCGACCTTGACTCAGGCGATTGGGATCCTATGTTCCGCGAAGCCGCCGAATTGGTGGTAAGCAGTCAGCAGGGTTCCACCTCCATGTTGCAACGTAAGTTCAAGTTGGGCTACAACCGGGCAGGACGCATTATGGACCAACTCGAAAATGCCGGTATCGTAGGCGGTTTTGAAGGAGGAAAGAAAATCAGGGAGGTAAAAATAAAGGATCCGCAAGCACTCGAAACCTTGCTGGCAACCATATTATCCTCACAATCATGAAAAACTTTTTTTTAGCCAGCCTTCTGGCTCTCGGATGTTTTTTTTCTCCTTTCTATCTTGGTGCGCAAACTGCCACACCGCAGGCATCGGTAAAGACACCTGAAGGAGCCAACGATCCCACCGCTCACGCCTATCTATCCAAAACCCGTAAATGGATCAACACCTGCAAAAGCCTCGACTTCCGTTTTATGGCCAGCATGATCGAAAACGGTACCGAAACGCCGATAGACAGCCGACGGGGTTCCATTCTCGTGCAGGGCGACCGCTATCGTTTGATTACCGGTGCCGATGAATATTACTGCAACGGTAAGGAACTATGGGCATATTCACCCGCATTGAAGGAAGTTACGGTTTACGACTGCACGGAATCGCTTTCGGACATGAATCCGGTAGTGTTGTTGCAAGACTACGAAAAACACTATCGGGCTAAATACATCCGCCAGCAAACTATAGAGGGGAGCCCCCGCAACCTCATCGACCTCACGCCGGTTGAACATGCCGAAGTGCTCAAGATAAGGATTTACCTCAACAACAGCGACAACCGCATTTACAAAATGGAAATGTACCTGCCCCAAAACCGGCGGTTCGACTACAAGATACTTTCCATCAAAGAGAACGTACCCGTTTCAGAAGCCGACTTCGTGTTCGATCGGCAAAAATACCCGCAGGTGCAGATCAACGATATGCGATAAAACGTGTCTTGAAATGGAACCTGACGGGCAAAAAAAAATCCGGCACTGAAATTCCAATGCCGGATTTTTTTTGCAAACAGACTGATTAGAATTTCAACGTGTGCCCCATCTTGTCTTGCTTGGTGCGCAGATAGGCTTCATCGTAAGGATTGGGCTGCTCGATGATGGGTACCGTCTCCACAATTTCGATACCGTAACTTTCCAGCCCCACACGCTTGGCGGGATTGTTGGTGATAAGACGGACTTTGTGCGCCCGAAGGCTACGCAAAATCTGGGCACCGATACCATAGTCGCGTTCATCGGGTTTGAAACCCAGCAGCACATTGGCCTCTACCGTATCCTTGCCTTCGTCTTGCAACTTATATGCCTTGAGTTTATTGAGGAGTCCTATTCCACGTCCTTCCTGATTCATGTACAACACGATTCCCTTGCCGGCTTTTTCCACCATATCCATCGCGTCGTGCAACTGTTCGCCACAATCGCAACGGCAGGAAGAAAGCACATCGCCCGTAAGGCAACAGGAATGCACCCGCACCAGAATAGGTTCGTCTTCTTTCCACTCCCCTTTTACCAAGGCAAGATGCAAGGTACCGCTGTTGTTTTCGGTAAAGGCATGCAGCTGGAAATTTCCATGATGGGTGGGAAGTTTTACCACTACCTCTTCCTTCACAAGGCTTTCGGTCTTGATCCGATAGGCAATCAGGTCGGCAATCGAGATCAGTTTGATATCATATCGGTCGGCAAACTCACGCAATTCGGGCAAACGGGCCATCGTACCGTCCTCGCTCATAATTTCCATCAAGGCAGCCGCAGGATAAAGCCCTGCCAGACGGGCCAAATCCACGCAGGCTTCGGTATGACCGGCCCGGCGCAACACACCCAAATCCTGCGCATACAGCGGATTGATATGGCCGGGGCGCCCGAAATCTTCGGGTTTGGCCTTCGGATCGGCCAAGGCCAAAATGGTGGCGGCGCGGTCAGAAGCAGACACCCCGGTGGTGCAGCCCTCCAACTTATCTATCGTTACCGTAAACGGTGTGCCCAAGACCGAGGTGTTTTTTTCCACCTGATGAGGAAGTTTCAACTCCTGACAACGTGAAAGCGTAATAGGTGCGCAGAGCACCCCCCGGGCATGCTTGAGCATGAAATTGATTTTTTCGGGCGTAACCTTTTCGGCGGCGATAACCAGATCGCCTTCGTTTTCGCGATCTTCATCGTCCACCACAATCAGGAATTTTCCTTCTTTAAAATCTTTGATAGCGTCTTCCACGCGGTCCAACTGTATTTTCATGAATGTAGGTTTCTCTGTTATCGGGATAAGGGGGTGGAGCAAACCGTTTTTTCCTCCCCTTGTCTCCCGTTTTTCCTAAAAACGCAAAGGTAATACTTTTTGATTTTTTTCCTACCTTTGCAGGCTCGAAAAGCATATCGGCCGCCTATGGCAACCGACATACTTTTTTCGTTGAGCGAATTATCAAAAAAACAAAATACCGGCATGTAGTCGATTTAACAAAAGGAAAATGCAGCCAAACGCCAGTTTCCCGGCCATGGTTCGCCGCATTTTCAGAAAAGGGGGTACGTTGTGATTGAAAGCCTTGACTTGGGTGCCTTGACTTGGCACTATATACAGAATCCGACAGAGGAAGATTTGATTTTTTTAGAAGAAAACTTCCATTTTCACCCTCTCGACATCGAAGACTGCCGCAGTATGGCGCAGCGTCCCAAGATAGACACCTACGACGACTACAACTTCATCATCCTCCATTTTCCCGGTTTCGACAAATTGGGCAAAACGCTCAAGGTACGCGAAGTGAAGATATTCTGGGGAAAATCATACATCATTACACTGACCCGTTCGCAGTGGATGCTCAAGAATATTTTCGAACAAACCGAAAGGCAACCCGAAAAGCTGGAGGAAGACTTTGAAAAGACCAACTCCGACAACCTGCTTTACACCATTCTCAACCGCCTTTTGGTTGACTCCTATTCTCTCCTTTTACGTGTGGGGGCCAACATCGAAAGCATAAACCGGGAGCTTTTCAATAAAAAACGCGCCGACCTCACCATCGAAAACCTCTCCATCACAAGGCGCAACATCATTTTGCTCAACACTATCTTCAAACCCCAACTGCGGCTCTTCCAGCGCCTCGAATCCGGTGCCATCGCCGGCTTTACCGAAAACAGCGACTTCATGGAAGTTTATTGGGGCAATATCGTCGATTACTACCAGAAGATGTGGGATATGGTGGAAGACAACGGCGAATTGATCGAAGGCCTCTCCAAGACCTTCGATTCGATGCAGACCAACCGTATCAACGAGGTGATGAAAATCATGACCCTCATCTCCACGATCTTCCTGCCTCTTACATTTATTACCGGTGTTTACGGAATGAATGTGGCACTCCCGTTTATGAACCGCACCCATTTCTTCTGGTGCATCGTAGGATTCATGGCACTCGTGGCCGCCTTCTTTATCTTTTTTGCCAATAAAAGGCGTTGGATGTAAGCCCTCTGACCTGAACGGTCAACTTACTTGTAAAAGGTTTTCTGAAAAACGGAAAACTCATCTTTTCCGCACACACAACGTTTCCACCATGCCCTTAAAAAGCCCGTTCCATAACCTGTAAGCTGAATAAACGAGGCGGCGATGGCAAGCAAACCTATCTTCAGGCTTCTGTTTTTCAATGTGGCATCAACTCCCACCAACAAAGCAAACAGCACCAAAAGGGAGGACAACCACCCGAAAAACACCGAACCGATCAGAACCAGCACGACCCCGACAGTGAATACCGCCGGTAACAGATGCACCAACTTTAATGATTCAGGATATTTTTTATACAGATTGATACGGGCGATACCCGAATTATGCACCTGCTTGAAAAACTTCTTCAAGTCGGTGCGCCGCTTATGCCAAACCCAAGCTTCTGGAAAAAGACGGCAGGAATAACCACCCTTAAAGATCCTGATGCTGAAATCGATATCTTCTCCGAAACGCATTTTCGAAAAACCGCCCAAAGCACGGTAAACATCCGAGCGGATGCCCATATTGAACCTACGTGGATAAAACTTGTCCAATTTCTTTTTTCCCCCACGGATTCCTCCGGTGGTAAAGAACGAGGTCATGGCGTAATTAATGGCCTTCTGCACGGTAGTAAACGATGGATGGGCCCGGTCAGGCCCACCGAAAGCATCGGCGGGTTCACGGTTCAGTTCCGCTTCGACAGCCTCCAGATATTGTTCGGGCAAAATACAATCGGAATCCAATACAATCAGATATTCCCCCTTGCTTCGTTCCGCCCCGTAATTGCGGGTCTGCCCCGGTCCTGAATTCGGCTTACTGTAGTAGTGGACATCCAACGACGAATAACGCTCCACCACCTCCCGACAAGGTATAGACGAACCGTCTTCCACCACCACCACTTCAAAATCTCTCAACGTCTGACGGGTAAGGCTTTCCAGTAATTCGTCCACTTCATCGGGACGGTTATAGACCGGAATGATCAACGAATACTTCATGGCTCGCTCCTCTCTTCTGAACTCATCTTTCGGTAACCGCAACATCCGCCGCTACTTTCCGGCATAGATCCTGTTTCTTCCGTTCCTGCACAATCCCCCATGCAAACAGCAACAACATCAGCAAGAGATTAACTATCGAACCGATATTGGTAAGCGGACCGCTGGCGGCCTTAATCGGATTGCGGCACTTGAGTTCCACAACATGGCTGCCCTCCGGCAAGGTTAAGCCGCGCAAGATATAGTTGACCCTGTACAACGGCATTTCCTGGCCATCAACAAAAGCCTTCCATGTTTTGTAATACACTTCCGAAAACACAACCGGACGCTGTGCCGAAGCGGTGTATTCGTATTTGAGCGCGTTGGGATAGTATTCCACCAGACGTATCCTGTCTGAAGAATCCGGGGCAGACAAGACATAATCCCCTACCGCGTTCTTCCATACCGTATCGATAACCGCTTCTTGGGCCGGATCAAAATCATAGAGCGCCATGATTTCTTCATCGGGACTGTTGACCCAGCGGATACCGTTCACAAACCACGCATTGCCCAAAGCCGCCACATTGCGTTGCACAACAGGCTCTCCTGAAGCATCGGGGGCAATAAAGTAACGGGTGTTGAGCATATTGAGCACCTTCACGTTCAGGTTGCGCGAAAGATGGTAGTCTATGATATCCTGATAGCGGCGCATCTTGATGGGACTGTAACCGCCCACCGATTTATGGAAGCGGGAAGTGGTGGCATCGTTGAAGGTGTTTACCGCCGCGTTGAATACCCGATAGTCGGGATCCGTATCAGATAGAATCATCTGATCCAAAGCCGTAGGTATTTCCGCCTTTACCGAACGGGCGGGAAAGAAACTGTGTTCTCCCACATACTTGCGGTCGAGTTGCCATAAATCCACCACAACCAAAAGCGCAATAAGCCCCAGGGTCCAACCGGGTTTAAAATTGCGTTTGAGATAAAGCCAAAGCAAACCCGCAGCCAAAAGAATAAAGAAAAAGGACCGGAAGGCTGTTCCGGTCAGAAGGCCGGCCCTGTCTTCCCGCACAGCCTGCATAATCCAATCGGGAAGGCGGTAGGCGATATCGGAAGCCCCCGAAAAATCAAAGATATTCTTGCCGAACAAGGTAAAGAACAAACAGATGCCACCCGTAATGCCGGCCGCATAGAGGAGGTCTTTGGCATACCGGGCTTTTTCCTTTTCGTTGTCGAACAAGGATTTCAGCGCCAACATCGCCAATACCGCCATCGAAAGTTCAGCCATCACCAAAGCCATAGAGGGCGTACGGAAACGATTGTAGAGCGGCAGATGGTCAAACAGGAAGTTATTGAAACCAGGCAGATTATGTCCCCAAGAGAGTAGCAACGATAAGACCGTTACCGCCAACAGCCACCATTTTTCGGGACCTTTCACCACAAAAAGCCCCAACAGAAACAAAAAGCAGATAATCGCCCCCACATTCACCGGTCCTGCCGTAAAAGGTTGATGCCCCCAATACATCGGCGCGTTCTGCGCAAAAGCCGTTTGCCCGCTGGGACGCAACAACTGATAGAGTTCCGACTGCTCACCCAATCGATAGTTGCTGCTGCCTCCATAAAAACCGGGTATCAAAAGGGTAAAGCTTTCCATCTTTCCGTAACTCCATTGAAAGGCATAATCCCGTTCCAATCCCGTACTTTCGGGCTTTCCATCCGGAGTCTGCTGCAATACACTGCCTCCGCGCATGGTATCCTTGCTGTAATCGTAGGTAACCCACCATGCACCCAGCGATGGCCACAACGATATCAAGGCAACCGCCACGGCCACAACGCCGCCTTTCAGATAGGTTTTCATCTGTTTTTTGCGGAAAGCATCCACCGCATAAGCTATGGCCACGATAAGCAGTATCATCAGCAGATAATAAGTTATCTGCTGATGGGCATACATGATGTGCAATCCAGTAAACACCAGTGTAATCAACGCACCCCAGACATATCTTCCCTTGAAACACAGTATCACTCCGGCCACAATCGGCGCCATACAGGCCATAGCCCAGCATTTGTTGGCATGACCGGCATCAATGATAAGGATGTTATAGGTTGAGAAAGCATAGGCGATCGCTCCGAGAGCTGAAAGCCAGGAACGGCATCCCAACACACACAGAAGGATGTAAAATCCTATCATATAGAAAAACAGAATACCGGCATGCAGCGTAGGTAATCCTCCCATCACCACCGGTCCCACTTTTTCGTAGAGGTTCATACCTTCCGTACCCGTATTGGGCATTCCTCCAAAAAGCCGGTTGCTCCAATCCGAATACGATCCTGTTTTTTCGTAGCACTCCCTGTTTTCTTTCTGTATGCCACTTACGCTATGCACGTCGCCCTGCCCCATCGATTTTCCCTGGAACACCGCCGGGGCGAAATACCCCACGCTCAACACCATAAAAATCAAAACGGCCCATACGTGCGGCAATACCTTTTTCATCCAAAATGTCCTGTCCATATTCTCGTAGGTGTTTTATCTATACAGACGCAAAGGTAAACAGATTATCCGAGTCCCTTCCGCCCGCTTTTTACGGCAAAACCTTGCGGTTACAAAAAAAAATCCTATTTTTGCCGCCTGTTTCCGATTGGCCAATGGTGTAACGGTAACACAACAGATTTTGGTTCTGTTATTCTGGGTTCGAATCCCGGTTGGCCAACTTTTCTTTATCTTTCTTCCTGTTTCAAGTATTCAGCCACATCCAAAACGTCTTTCACAATAAAGGCGTATGGATAGTCTTGTTTCAAGACGCGTAAAAAGAACCCGGCTTCCATCCGGTGTGTGAAATTCCCCACTTTAACCTTAAAATAGGGTTCTTCAAACAAAATGTAACTTTTGCAGTCGGGATAGGCCAGATCAAAATCGGCCTTGGCCTCTATGGCCGCATTTTTTGAGCGGTTGCCGCTCTGCGAGAACAGCAACACCCTGTAACCCTCATCATGGTATTTAAGGCGGTAATCCATACTGTTCACCAGCAAGGAATCCACCTGGTGAGGATATTCAATCCGCGACAGTACCGCGGGCAAGACCACATGGTCCGTTTGCGGAAGCACTTGCGCCTCCTGACCTTTCAGTATTCCAGCCAAAAACAACAGGAACACGATTAAAAAC
The DNA here is from genome assembly GCA_964436335.1 of uncultured Bacteroidaceae bacterium. Classification (GTDB taxonomy): domain Bacteria; phylum Bacteroidota; class Bacteroidia; order Bacteroidales; family P3; genus Pullibacteroides. Next base: position 2,843 of record CAYTCD010000026.1, on the reverse strand, counting down.
GCTTTATCTTTCATGGTTTTCATAATACTCTCTATAAACGGCTCGCGCCGGCGGTAACGGTATAGAACCTGTCGGGCGTGAGGTAACGTCGCGCCATCTGCCGGATTTCTTCGGGCGTGATCGAAAAGAAAACCTCCTCGTTGCGCCGGTAAAAATCCGCGCCCACGCCGCAAAGGATAAAGAACTTCATGCGCTCGGCCAAATCGAAAGTGCCGTCCAGTTCGCGTACAAAGTCGCCCATAAACGACTGCCGCACGATATCCAGCTCGGCATCCCGTATCGGCTTTTTCTGCAAGGCGGTGATCTCTTTCTCGATTTCTTCCAGCACCTTGGCGGTGCAGTCGGCCTTTACCTCCGAACTGATCATCCATACCGGCACCTGACGCAAGGGAACGATATACGAGGAAATGCCGTAGGTATAACCTTTTTCCTCCCGGATGTTGCGCATCAGGCGGGAACCGAAATAGCCGCCCAACACGTAATCGGTTACCTTGAAAGGTGCGAAATCGGGGTCATCGAGCGGACAGAGCGGCATTCCGATGCGCACCGATGCCTGCAAAGCTTCCTCCATGGGTTTATCCACACGCTTGTTGCCCGAAAAATTCGGCAGCGACAGCATCGGCGATGAAAATCCGCTTGTTCCGGCTTCCACCCAGTCTTTTCCGCCGAAACAGGATTCCAGCAAGGCAAAATGTTTTTCGGTATAACCGCCGGCCAACACAATCTTGCAGTTCTGCGCCACATACAGCCGTTGGTAATAGGCCAGCAAATCTTCCCTTTTCAGTGCCGAGAAGTCTTCTTCCGCCACCGTCTGCCCGTAAGGATGCGTACCGAACATAAGCGAATAAAACGCTTGGCGCGAAACCTCCGACACCTTCTGCCGGTTCACCAGAAACTTGCGGTGCTGCTTGCGCAGATAGGTTTCCAGTTCTTCCTGCGGAAAGACGGAACGCTTGACTGCCTCCTCGCTCAAAGGAATGATTTGTTCGAAATAGCGGCTCAGGCAATAAAACACCATCGTGGCCTGGTCCTTGTCGGGATAGCGTTCCACATACGCCCCGTAATAGTCGAGTTTCTCCGCCCATTCCCGCGCCGAGAAATCCTGCGTGCCCGCCCCGATCAAGGCGCAACAGGCCGCCGCCTGCAACTTCTTCTGCTGAAAGGAACTGCCCGCCTCGAAAATAAATTCAAGGCGCACCAGCTCCAGATTCCTGTCCGCAAAACAATACACGGGGATACCGTTGGACAGAGGCCGTATTTCGGGTTCTAATTTCGAGTAATCGAATTTCATTTTCTTTTCTATTTGACGGCCTTGTAATAAATCGTGCTGCCATTCGAGGGGCAAAGGCAACGTTCCACGGCCGCCCTTATCCGCTCAGGCTGCACCTCCCTGTATTTGCGGTCTTCCTCGTTGAGCAAGGCCGCCGAACCCAACAGTTCGAAATAACCGAGGTTCATCGCCTTGTCCAAGGCCTTCATGTTCGAAAACATCAGAGCCGTTTCCAATTTATTCTTAACCTTCTGTAATTCTTCCTGCCCTACCTCGGCCTGCGCCATACGGGCTATCTCTTCGTTGATGGCCGCCTCCGCCTTCTCAAACGGAACGCCTTCTTCCAGAAAACCCGAAACCAGGAACATGCCCGGCTCGATATCGCCCGAAACATAAGCGTTCACGCTGTTGAACAATTTCTTTTCCTTTACCAGCCCCGTATAGAAACGCGAGGATTCGCCATTGGAAAGAATATCGGAAACCAAATCGAACACATAGAAATCTTCGCTCATCCGAGAACCGATATGGAACGCCTTGTAAATCGCATTGGCAGGAACCTTGCGCTCCACCTCCAACAAACGCGCCTGCGTCTGCACAGGCTCCTGCGGAAGATTGCGTTCCTTGCGGTTACCCCGGGGAATCTTCCCGAACCAACGTTGCGCCAGGTCGAATATCCGTGGCGCTTCCACCGGGCCTGCCACGGTAAGCACGGCGTTGTCGGGCTTATAGTAGGTGGCGTAAAACGCCTCCACATCCTGCAAGGTAACGCTCTCGATATGTTCGGTTGTCTTGCCGATGGTGGACCAGGCGTAAGGATGCTCCTTGTAGCAGAGCGGCCTTATGAGCAGATCCGCATCCCCGTAGGGCTGATTGAGGCAGCGTTCCTTGAATTCCTCAATCACCACGCCTTTCTGAACCTTGAGTTTCTTTCGGGTAATGTTCAGATACTGCATCCGGTCGCTTTCCACGCGGAAAGCCGTTTCCAATTCATCGGGCAGAATCGTGATATAATAATCGGTAAAATCGTTGTTGGTAAAAGCGTTGTTGGCCGCCCCCACCTTGTCTAATTCCGTATCGAAATCCTTTACATGCTTGGAACCGCTGAACATCAGATGTTCAAAAAGGTGGGCAAAGCCCGTCTTTTGGGGATTCTCGTCTTTCGACCCCACATTATAGACAAGATTGAAAGACACCATGGCCGTGCTGCGGTCGGTATGCACCTGCACTTTCAAGCCGTTATCCAACACGGTCTGTTCGTAATCTATCTGCATAGGTCTTTTCCTATATCTTTGCGGTAATTCATTCCTTCAAAACCGATTTTCTCCACTTCGGCATAGGTTTTTTCGATCACCGACGGCAAGTCTTCGGTCAAGGTAACGACCGCCAGCACGCGGCCGCCCGAAGTAAGCGCCCTGCCCGTTTCATCCGGCTTGGTTCCGGCATGGAACAAGAGGGTATCGGGCGATACCTTTTCGGTGCCCTTCACTTCAAAGCCTTTTTGGTAAGCTTCCGGATAACCGCCCGAAACCAGCATGACACAAAGCGCCTGCCTGCGGTCTATCTTCAAATCGAT
>CAYTCD010000025.1:0-22151 GCA_964436335.1 uncultured Bacteroidaceae bacterium | reverse complement strand
GTCTTGACACCTTGATAAACCTTTTCAAGGTCAGAGAGATCCTCCAATCTGTGGCTCACCCTTTTCTCCACATGAATCCCCTGCCCTTGGAGCCACTGTACTTCTTTGTCGTTCAGTTTAAAACCGAGGTTCAGACACAGGTTCTTTTTGGGGGGGAGTTGCGAAAGGAGATTGATGAAATCCTGTCTGTCTGCAAGATACACACCTGCATGTTGGGTAAGAGATGGCATTCCGTAAACCTGAAAGATCCCCATGCGGCGCACTTCTGCCATACGCCACAAACCGCGTACGCTGCCTTTTTTGTCGCGGAACACTATTTCGTGGCGGTTTTGGGGTAAACAGACGGCATCCCACCACCAATCCTGCCCGAAAAGCGGCGCTTCCGGCGTTTTTGTAAAACAATGTGCATCAGGATTGCCTTGCATCTTTTTTATTTTGGGCGGCTAAAATTTCCTTGAACAGGGCCACGAACTGTCCGGCTTGTTCCTTGCGCGAGAAGGCTTTTTCCAATTCAGGGGAAACCTCAATGGCCGTACTTCCCGTCTGCTTCCATTTTTGGTATTGAGTTTTCAAAAACATCTCGATGGAATCGACGTCTTGCGCCGCCAAACCGCAACGGAACCGGGTAATGGTTTCGGCCAAGTAACTTTCATCGCTGCGCACCAGCAAAAGAGGTTTGCCTACCGCCATCGCTTCGAAAAGCTTGGTGGTCATAATACCCTTGGGGCCGTTGTCATCGGCTTTGTTGGCCAATTGCAGGAGCACCGAGCTACGGTTCAACAAAGCCGGCACCTTGTCGGCAGGAAGCAAATCAAAACATTCCGTTACCGCCTCCACACCGTAACGGCGCGCCAGATCGGTCAGAATACCTTTCCCCTGAACATCCACGTAAAAACAGAGGCGGAAATCGGATGCCGACACTTCCCCTTTTTTCAACAAACGGGCCACGGCTTCGAAAAGCCAATCCGGATTCCGGATCCGCAAACTGATAATCCGCCCCGTATAGGTGATACGAAAGCAATTATCCGGTGTATCGGCAGGAAAGAATACTTCCGGATCAAATCCATTATAAATCAGTTTTGAACAAGGATTGAAAGCCTGCAATAAAGCCACGTGCCAAGGCGATACACTGATTACGGCGGCCGCTTGGGCAATGAGTTTGTTCCGTTGCCGTAAAAGATGGTGTCGCACTCGGTTTTCCACACATACCGAAAGGGATTTACCGAGGGGAAGATGATGCAGGAGGTAGGAATTGTCGGGATACTGCTCAATGATATCCCGCAGGTCGGCCACAAAGGGTATTCCGAATATCCGGGCCAGACGGTGGGCCGCTTTTAAAGGAAAGGTACGGTACGTACTGCACAGTACGATATCATAACCGCCCCAATCGGGATTCTGACGCACCCGTTGCACCAAAGTTTTGTCTTTGTAATGCCAAAGAATATCCCTGAGTATGGTGTACACCCACTCCACCCTTTTCCCGTTACGGCTTTTTTTATGGTAAAAACGTACCGGCAACACATGGTCCGCATATCCGCACAAAAAGGCGAAGCGTTGATCCGTTCCTTCTTCATGCACTACGTCCACCGTGTGTCCCGCATGTTTCAGATATTTGCACAGATATCCCATGCGGGGCGCAAAATCGGGAGGAAAGGCATCGCAAACCATCAGGATTTTCATGATTCAGACATTTTGCCAAGAAAATCAAGCAGGTCGGTATATAATCGCCGTGCCCAGGGAACGGGTGCGGCCGGATAGACCCTGTCGCTCAATGAGCTGTTGTGCCACAACAGGCAGATTTCGCCCCTGTAGCGGGCGGTGGCGAGGAACAACTGTCGGCAGTATTGCCGCGCTTTTTCTTCGTCCAAGTGCATATACGCCTTGTTGTAGAGGGTGCAGTCCATTACCGTGAGCGGATGCAGCAGAAGGTCGGTCAACCTGCCGTCCAAAGGATCGATCCACAGCACAGGGCGACATGTTCCCAAACGGAAGCCCGCTACATCGGCATAGCCCATTGTGAAGTCGTCGGTGATGCCGATTTTCTTGAGGCTGCGGAAATGCTCCGGTTCGCAGGAACGGAGAAAATGGTTTCTGGAAAAGAATACCTTGTGTTTCGTGGCCCGTTCCAACTTGCGTTTTTCCTGCGGAGAAGCCCCTTGCTTCCCCGAAAGATAACTGCCGTGCAAACCGAAAGAAGCCCTTTTTTTATCCAAGTCGCGCAGCAGATACTGGATTTTCCGGCTGAAAAGACTGTAGCGCGGACGGTCGAAGACCGTATCCCCGCCGGCCTTGAAAAAATATACGTTTTCTATAGGAAAGTTCACCCCATGCAGATAGGTTTCCACCTGTTCTTCCATCCAATCGAACGTATAGAAAGGATCACGGCGAAAATCCTGAAAATATGATCTTAAGGCAAACACAGGCCCTTTCCCCTTGAAGGCCTCCCGCCCCAGGGCACGAAGGCTTTGGCAAAAAAACGGGGCGTCCACATCGTGGGTGAGCCACAGTTTTGCAATGCCCGGAGCAGGTTCAGGTAGATCCACCCCGGTATCCCTAAGCCAACGGCGTATCAAAAGTCCGTATTCATCTACAATGGGACGGTGCATCAGGTTGTTGGCATACAGCACCGATTCTTTTCCGGGATAGCGACCGTGTCTGTCGCGTACTTTTCGCAGGCAGATCTCTTCATATCGCGACAGCAGGAAGAAAGCCGAGGCAGGCAGATCCGCGTGCACCACAAGCGTGTTCCCCTTGCGTTCCACAACCGGTTTTCCGTACAGGAAAGGCACCCCCTCTATTTCCGGCAACGGAAAGGCGGGCAAAGAAGAAACCGTGCCATAGTCGGATGCGCTGAAAAAACCGGAAGGCACAAAAACAAGATTGTATTTTTCGTAACGATCCGGTTCGTCCGTATAGCCGATGCGGAAGCGGCGAAAAAGGTCTTCATCTTCCAATCCGGTAAGAAAACGAAGCAGATACGTTTTTGTCTGATCAGCCAAGGTCATGCAACAAATGTAAGAAAAACGGTGGATATAATCCAACTTTATGCGTATTTTTACCGTTTGAGGAAACGGTGTGACGTTTTTGCGAAAAAACACTTATTATCATGGAAATAAAAGAAGTACTCTCGTGTTCGGACCAAAAATGTTGGCATAGGTTCCAGCGGGACTTATACCGGAACGATCCGAATTTTTCCGCCCCTTTTGAAAATTTGGTGGAGAATATCTTCACACCCGGGAAAAACGAGTTTTGCGAACCGGGTTCGGCCGTACGTTTTCTACTGTACGACAATGGGGCGGTTATCGGTCGGGTGGCGGCTTTCATCAACAAAAAAAAGGCCTATACCTTTCAGCAACCCACCGGCGGCATGGGCTTTTTTGAGTGCGTCAACGACCAGAAGGCCGCCGATATGCTGTTCGACGCCTGCCGCGACTGGCTGCGCGCACGAGGCATGCAGGCCATGGACGGCCCGATCAATTTCGGGGAGAACGACAATTACTGGGGCTTGCTCGTGGAAGGTTTCGAACCCTCGGGTTGGGGCATGAACTACAATCCCCCCTACTACAAGGAATTGTTTGAAAACTACGGCTTCAAGCTCTATTTTGAACAGGTGAGCAACCTGCTCGACTACACCAAGCCGTTCCCCGAGCGTTTTTGGAAAGTGGCCAACTGGGTGCGTTCCAAGCCCGAATATACCTGCCGGCATTTGGAAATGAAGAAGGTGGAGCAGTATATGCACGATATGAAAGAGGTGTATGACGACGCCTGGCAGTTCCACGAAAATTTCGTGCCCTTGCAGACCGAGACCATGCGCAAGGAACTCCGTGAAGGCAAGGGACTTATTGATGAGAGGATGATATGGTTCGCCTATTGTAATGAGGAGCCTATCGCCTTTTTGGTGATGCTTCCCGATGCCTCGCCCATTTTCCGCAAGTTCAATGGAAAACTAAACCTAATCAATAAGTTGCGTTTCCTCTGGATGAAGAGACAGCATAAGATGACCCGCACCCGCCTCACGATTATGGGCATCAAGCCCCGCTACCAGCGTGCCGGCATCGAATCCCTGCTGTTCTGGCATCTCAACGAGGTGATGAAGAACTTGCATTACACGCATCTGGAACTTTCCTGGGTGGGCGATTTCAATCCCAAGATGCGCGCCCTGCACGAGAATGTGGGCGCCGAATTCCATCAAAGGCATTATACCTACCGTATCCTGTTCAATGACACGCAGGCATTCGAGCGTTCCTCCATTATTGCCAAGGATACCAAGGAAAATTACCTAAAGCAGAATCATTAATCTATAAAATAAATCATTATGCGTTTCGCATCTCTCTCCAGAAAATGCGCCGTGGCGGTGTTGCTGTCGGCGGCCTTGGGGGCTTGCTGTCCGGAGAAAACCGCACAGGGGCCTGTCATCGAAAAAACGAACATCAAAATCGAAAACGGTTTCCTTACGCCTGAAGTGCTTTGGGCGATGGGCCGTTTGGGTGAAGTGGCCATAAGTCCCGACGGGCAACATATCGCCTATGCGGTTCGTTACTACAGTGTGGCCGAGAATAAGGGAAATACAGACCTGTATCTGTCCGGTATAGACGGAAGCGATGTACGCCGTTTGACCCGTACGGCCGCTTCCGAAGGCAATATCTGCTGGCTCAACGACCATACGTTGGCTTATCTGGCCGCCACCTCGGATGGGGCGCAGATATTCGGTATGGATTTAAATCCGGTGCTGAACCTCGCCTCCGATAAATATACGGTAAACGAGGTGTATGGGAAACTTAAACCCGTTCAAATCACCTATATACCGGGCGGTATGGAAGGCTTTAAATTCAGCCCCGACCTGCGTCGGATCGCTTTTGTGCGCCAAGTGCAGGCGGAGCCTTCGGTTCGCGACCGCTATCCTGATTTGGATAAGTCGAGCGGTATGGTTTTCAACGATTTGAATTACCGCCATTGGGATGAATGGGTCTTGACCATTCCTCATATCTTTCTGGCCAACCTTCAGGAACCCGATAAATCGGATCTCTCTCAAAGGCTTATGGCTGTACAGACCGATATTCCGGTAGATATTCTGGAGGGCGAACCCTACGAAGCCCCGGTGAAACCTTTCGGAGGCATCGAGCAGTTCAGCTGGAGCAGCGACGGGCGTTTCATCGCCTATACCTGCCGCAAGCTCACCGGCAAGGCTTACGCCCTTTCCACCAATACCGATATTTACCTTTACAGTCTCGAAACGGGCAAGACCGCCAATGTAACCGAAGGCATGATGGGCTACGATGTGAACCCCGTTTTCAGCCCCGACGGAAAGTATCTGGCTTGGGAAAGCATGGAGCGCGACGGCTACGAATCCGACAAGAGCCGCCTGATGCTGCTCGACCTGCATACGGCGCGCAAGACCGATGCCACCAAGGCTTTTGATCAGAATGCCAATGGTTTGCAATGGAGTGTTGATGGAAAATACGTATATTTCATCAGCAACTGGCATGCCCTTTCGCAGATTTACCGTCTGAATGTAAAGGACAATGTGATAGAATGCCTTACAGGCGGCGTTCACGACTACAACAGCGTGTATCCGGTTAACGAGAACCTGTTGGTGGGCACACGCGCTTCGATGTCCTGCCCCGAAGAAATGTTCGCCGTGGATTTGAGCGTGTCTGATCCGGAAATGCTGCATGCCCAAACGCAGATCAGCTTTATCAATAAGGATATTATGGATCAGTTGGCCGTTGGCAAGGTGGAAGAACGCTGGATTCCCACTACGGACGGCAAGCAAATGCTTACCTGGGTGGTTTATCCGCCTCATTTCGATCCCGCCAAGAAATATCCCACCCTGCTTTATTGCCAGGGCGGCCCGCAAAGTACGGTGAGCCAGTTTTGGAGCTACCGTTGGAACCTGCGTATCATGGCGGCCAACGATTATATTGTTGTAGCGCCCAACCGCCGCGGCCTGCCCGGTTTCGGCATGGACTGGCTCGAACAGATCAGCGGCGACTACGGTGGTCAGAACATGAAAGACTACCTTTCGGCCATCGATGCCCTGTGCAAGGAACCCTATGTGGATAAAGACCGTCTGGGTTGTGTCGGGGCAAGCTACGGAGCCTTCTCGGTGTATTGGCTGGCCGGGCATCACGAAAAACGTTTCAAGGGCTTCATCGCTCACGACGGGATGTTTAACCTTGAACAGCAATACGCTGAAACCGAAGAACTTTGGTTTACCAACTGGGATTTGGGCGGTCCGTTTTGGGAAAAGGACAACAAGGTGGCCCAGCGAAGCTATGCGAATTCTCCGCATCGTTTTGTGGATAAGTGGGATGCCCCTATCTTCGTGATTCACGGGGAATTGGATTACCGAATCCTGGCCTCGCAGGGCATGGCGGCCTTCAATGCGGCGGTATTGCGCGGCATTCCGGCCGAACTGTTGATTTTCCCCGATGAGAACCATTGGGTCTTGCAACCGCAGAACGGCATTCTGTGGCAACGCCGTTTTTTCCGTTTCCTGGATAAGTACGTGAAAGGACTTTCCGACAGCGAACTGGAAGCCAAGTATTACGGAGAACGCCCGTTCAGCATGAAAGAACCCTTTGCGGGCGATATGCCGGTGTCTTCGGATCCCGCCAAGGAACAGAACACCGAAAAACAAGTGGCGCAATAATAGAGGTCGCTTACGGAATGAGCGCGGGATTTTTTCATCATCAGATTATTACGGGACCTATCCACAGTCGCCGCCTGGGGCTCTCTTTGGGGGTGAACCTATTGCCGGTGGCTCATAAGATATGCAATTACGATTGTCTGTATTGCGAATGTGGATGGAATACGGTAAACGCGGCCCCAACCGATGCCCTGCCTACGGTAAAAGAGATTGGGACTGTCTTGTTGGAAAAATTGCGGCTTCTTGAAAAAGAAGGCATTATTCCTGATTCCATTACCTTTTCCGGTAACGGAGAACCTACGCTTCATCCCGATTTCAAGGCCGTGGTAACCGCTGTAAAAACCTGCGTATCGGCGGTATATCCCCAAACACGGCCCTCTGTTACGGTTCTTTCTAATGCCACGCGTATCGGACAGCCGGAAATACAGGAGGCGTTGGGGATATGCGACCGTATCATCCTCAAATTAGATGCCGGAACGCCTGATGCGTATGCCCGCATCAACCGTCTGCAAACCGGTTTCCGTTTAGGCGGATACACCGAAACACATAGACCGGAAGCATTCTACGACCAGTTGTTGGCGCAATTGGCCGCATTCCCCTATCCCTTTACCGTGCAGACCTTGCTTTTTAGGGGCGAGTATGGAGGCGAAACCATCCACAACACCGATGGTGCGGAATGGGAAGCCTACAAGCGTCAATTGGCCCTTATCCGTCCGCACGGAGTGATGCTTTACGGCTTGGATCGGGAAACGCCTGCCAAACACCTGCAAAAACTTTCTAAACAGGAGCTGGAGGCTAAGGCGGAAGAACTTCGTCTTGCCGGATTTAAAAATGTGCAGGCTTTTTTTTAAAGGCCCAAAAAGAAATTTGGCATGCAGATAAATAACTATCCGATAGAGGTTTATAAGGATTTTGAAAAGGCCATTGGGGGCGATGTCCGCTATTTTGAGAAACTGATTAAAGACGGATATGTGGAATGGGCGGCATTTGCCAACGGTATCATGGGTGATGATAAGGCGGTGATGTGGTTGCTTCAGAACGGTTTTCCCGAATTGGGGGTATTGGCCAACGGAATCGACGATGAGCCGGCGGCCATGTCGTGGTTGCGTCGCTACCCTTCTCCCCTGCTCTACAATTTCTGCCAGGCTACCAAAAAAGACAAACAGGCAAGAGCCTGCCTGGAACAACAGAACCAGCTTCCGCTCCTGATTCTCGCAGAGGCCATCCGTAAGGCCATGTTGCAGCGTATCAAACGCGAAACCTTCTGGTATAAAATCAATTGGTAGTGATATCTATCCAGTGGCGTTGGCTACAGGCCGGTATAAACAATAAAAGCCGCACTTCTGTGCGGCTTTTATTGTTTATTGTGCGTTTTGTAAAACGCGTGGCTTTTCGATTATTCGGCGGCCGGAACTTCAGCGGCAGGGGCAGCGGCTTCCGGACGAGGAAGGGCTTCCTTCACGATAATGGTACGGCCTTCCCATTCGGCACCGTCTAAAGCGGCGATAGCTTTCTTGGCTTCTTCATCATTGGCCATTTCTACAAAGCCGAAACCTTTGGAACGACGGGTACCGCGTTCGGTAATGATTCTGGCCGTGGTAACTTCACCATACTCGGCAAAGATTTCTTTGAGATTTTCGCTACGAACCTTATAGTTCAAATTAGCAACAAAAATGTTCATACAAAAAAGTAGTTAAAAAGTTGTATTCTTGCGTTTATGATAAACTTTCGCTATCCCCTCTCTTAAGGATAGCGGCGCAAATGTAGGGAATATTTCTTTACCTACAAAACGCCTGTGTTCAATTCATTCCAATCAGGATAACGCCCCCACTGCCGCCATGTTCCGCCTTCCCCTGTCTGACGCTCATAGCAAAGAAACGATTTTCCATTGGTAATCAGCACAAAACGTTCTCTTCCGTGTAGGTTGTAGCGCAGAACTTGCTCCCATACATTCTGCGAGAGGGCTATTGTGGGGCGCTTACATTCTATAATCATTACAGTTTTTCCCTGACGGTCGCTCACTTTCAGATCGGTACGGAACTGTTTGTTGTAAAGTTTGAGGCCTGTTTCCACCGCGATATGTCCGGCCGGAACACCGCATTGCATTTGCAGGAAACCTATCACGAATTGCCGTACTTCTTCTTCGGGCGTAAGCAAAACATATTTTTTCCGGATCGGATCAAAAACCTCTTTCTTTCCGTCCGGACGAAGTTGCACTTTCATTAAACTTAGTTGAAAGCTGATAGTATACCAAAGAGAATGCCCAGATGAATGCCGATGCCGATGCCGTAGGCGGTCCAGATGCGTTTGCTTTTGAGACGGGCCGCTTCTTTGCGGTAGGTATGAAAATAGATGCCTTCCTGCAACATGTCCACATCGGAAAGCCCAAGATTCTCTATGCGCGGAGGGGTAAGCGAAGCCGGAACGGCAACCGACAGACTGGCCACAGGGCTCAGAATGGTAAAGAAAAGCGTTCCGAAAGTGGCACCTTTCCACATTTTATAGTGCATCTTGCAGTCTGCCTGCGCCTTGAAACAGATGTCCGTAATATAGGCGAAATCCTGTGAACGGGCCATTATCAAAGGATCCAACTGTCCTATCACGCTGGTGGTATCGGTATAGATATAGCGGTAAAGCAGGTTGAGCGGAATGGTAAACCTGCCCGAACGCCCGGCCTCGGCATCGTAAAGATTGAGCCTGAGATTGTCGTCTTTGAGAAAATAGTTCGATTTTTTAGAGGGATCAAAACGGAAAGTACGTGCCCCCGGAGAAAAAGGATCCTGTGCCATGGAAAGGCTGATCATACCCCACAAAACAAGGAAAATGCACAGAATCAGTTTTTTCATTGCTTTCGGAATTTAGTTCCGTTATACAAAACGGAAAATCTCCAATTGGCAAAGATACGAAATATGTTGGTATTTCGGTGCTTTTTGTGCCGGATTCCACGAGAAAACTAAGAAGGTCAGGCGTCCTCCCCTTGCAGCTTCCGACACAACGCTAACGCGGCTTCTACGCCCGATACATTGTCGAACTCTACGCTTAACCTTGATTTTATTTCTTTTAGCCTGCATTCGGCCGGATGGTTCTGCACGTAAAGCAAGATTTTCTCGAACAGGGCCGACTGATAGTATTCCGATTCGTCTTCGGCGGCAAAGACAGCGGTCATACGGTCATGCTTAAGGCTCACCCGATCGAAACCTATCCGCTTTGCATCCCTTCTGAGGGCAACGGTGCGTACCAAATCCAATGTCGGTGCGGGAACGGGACCGAAACGGTCGGCCAGCGCCTTTACAAAATCGCGCAGGGCCCGGTCGCTTTCCAGACCGTCCAATTCCTTATACAGAATCAAGCGTTCGCTGATATTGGAAACATAATGGTCGGGAATCAGTATTTCCAGATCGGTCTCTATCTGACAGTCGGGGGCGGCGAAGGATTCATCTTTGCCGGCGGTGCTGGCAAAGGTCTCGCCCACCGCCTGGCCGGCCCGCAGGCGTTCCTGCCGCAATTCGGCGATGGCGTCGTTGAGAATGCGCTGATACATTTCCATTCCGAGATCAGCCAAAAATCCACTCTGTGCGCCGCCCACAATATTGCCGGCCCCCCGGATGTCGAGGTCGCGCATGGCCACCTGGAAACCACTGCCGATTTCGGAAAATTCCTCCACGGCCCGCAGACGGCGTTTGGCTTCGGGGGTAAGCAGATGTGCCGGCGGTGCAATCAGATAACAGAAAGCCTTTTTGTTGGAACGCCCTACCCGTCCCCGCAGCTGATGCAGTTCACTCAAGCCGTAACGGTGGGCATCGTTGACTAAAATAGTGTTCGCGTTGGGTACGTCCAAGCCGTTTTCCACAATTTTGGTGCAGACCAACACATCGTAGGCGCCTTCCATAAAACCCAACATGATTTCTTCCAGTTTGTCGCCTTCCATCTGTCCGTGCGCAACAGCGATATGGGCATCGGGAACCAGTCGTTGCACCATGCCGGCCACTTCCATGATGTTCTGCACCCGGTCATGTACAAAATACACCTGTCCGCGGCGCGAAAGTTCGTATTCCACCGCATCCCTTATGCGTTCTTCCGAAAATGCCATGATCTCGGTGGCGATTGGATAGCGGTTGGGCGGCGGGGTACGGATTACCGACAGGTCGCGCGCGCCCATCAGCGAAAATTGCAGGGTACGCGGTATGGGAGTGGCGGTCAATGTGAGCGTATCCACATTCACTTTCAGCGTCTTGAGTTTTTCTTTCATTGCCACGCCAAACTTCTGCTCCTCGTCTATTACCAACAAACCGAGGTCCTTGAACACAACATCCTTGCCCAACAAGCGGTGTGTGCCTATCAGGATATCCACTTTTCCGGCGGCCACGTCCTTGAGTACTTCTTTCTGCACCTTAGCCGATCGGAAACGGTTGATGTATTCCACTCTACAGGGAAAGTTCTCCAAACGATCGCTAAAAGTCTTGTAGTGCTGATAGGCCAAAATGGTGGTGGGCACGAGTACGGCCACCTGCTTGCCGTCGCAGACCGCCTTGAAGGCCGCCCTGACTGCCACTTCGGTCTTGCCGAAGCCCACATCGCCGCATACCAGACGGTCCATCGGCTGAGGGGCTTCCATATCGCGTTTCACCTCGTTGGCGGCTTTTAATTGGTCGGGCGTATCTTCGTAAAAGAAAGAAGATTCCAATTCGTTCTGCAGGTAGGAGTCGGCCGAAAAGGCAAAGCCCTTGCTTTCCTTACGGCGGGCATAGAGGTCAATGAGTTCGCGTGCAATGTCCTTTACCTTTTGCTTGGCCTTGTTTTTCTGTACGGTCCACGCGTTGCTGCCCAAGCGGTGCAACACTGGCGCCACGCCTTCCTTTCCTGTATAGCGGGTCATTTTGTGCAGGCCGTGGATGCTCAGGCGTATCATATCATTATCCTTGTAAACCAGACAGATGGCTTCTTGCTCACGTCCGTTTACCGTAACTTTCTGCAAACCGGCGAACCTTCCTATACCATGATCCACGTGCATGATATAGTCGCCCGGCTTGAGATTATAGAGTTCCTTTACCGTAAGGGCGTTGCTGTCATTGCGCCGGGGTTGCACGCTGAACCGGTGGTAGCGTTCAAATATCTGATGATCGGTAAAGCAGGATATCTTTAGGTCTTTGTCGATGAATCCCTCGTGAAGCGATAGATTCAAGGGCGTGTAGCGAATGGGGCGGTCGGGTTTGGAAAGTTCAAAGAAAACCCTGTCAAGCCGTTGGAACTGTTTGGGATTTTCAGAAAGGATAAGCTGATGGTAGCCGTGGTCGCCCGCCTCCAGAATATATTCGGCCAGCAACTCGAATTTTTTGTTGAAGACCGGCTGGGGTTCCATCGAAAAATCAATGCGTTCCGCTTCGGTGTTCAGAAAGCGGGTTCCCACTTCAATTACTTGTCTTTCTTTCAAGAAATCAATAAATACCTGCGGGCTGCAATACAGTTCTTCGGGTTTGGAACGAGGCACGGTGCGGTCCAGTTTTCCATAGGCTTCGTCGGCTTTCCGGAGGGCGGTCGCCAGACAATCCAGATTCCATTCGGCATCTTCAATCCAAACGAGGTCGCGGGCATTGAAATAGGTAAAGAAGCCTACCCGCTGTTTTACGGAAACACATTGCTGGATATCCGGTATCAGGCTTATTTCTTGATGTTTGGCTACCGAAAGTTGCGTACCCACCTCGAAGGTACGGATGGAGAGGATGCTCTCGTCATCGAATTCAATGCGGTACGGCAGATCTCCGGAAAAGGAAAACACGTCCATAATGCCGCCCCGCAAGGCAAATTCGCCCGGCTCGGCCACAAAATCCACCAGACGGAAATGATAGGAATCCAAAAAATCGGTAAGGAACTCCTGCGATATCTTTTCCCCAACATGGATGCGTACCTTGTTAGAAGAAAGTTGCTTATCGGCTATTACCTTTTCGGAGACCGCTTCAGGGTACGTAACCACCCGAAGGCCGTTGGGTGTGGTCTGCAAGCGTTCCAGCACTTCGGTACGCGACAGTACGTTGGCGTTGTCAACGCTTTCGGTATCGTAAGGATGCCGGTAAGAGGCGGGGAAAAAAAGAATCTTTTTGTCCGGACCATGTCCGGGTGCTTCTCCCGAGAGTTTTTCGAGGTCGTTGCAGAAATAGGCCGCCTGTTCCCTATCCCGGAGAATAAGCAACTGGTTCCCTTCGTATTCTTCGGAAAACACATGGTTTATGATAGCGAGTGCGGAGCCTTTCAGTCCATGTAAGGCCATGGTCCGAAGAGACGGCCGCTCCAAGACGCTTCTGAGGTGTTGCAGGCGTTCATCCTGCCGGTACTGTTGCAATAAATGCTGGCGTTCGTCCATGTACTATTGTCTTTTCCAAAAATTGCGGGTAAAGAGCACGAACACGCTCAATATTTCCAAACGGCCTATGAACATCAAGGCCGAGCATACCCATTTTGCCCCCCCACTCATGCCGCTCCACGAATAGGCCGGCCCGTAACTGTCGAAGGCAGGGCCGATATTGCTGAGGGAGGACACGCTGCAACCGGCCGCTTCCGAAAAATCCACCCCGAAAAGCACCAACAGAATCCAACCGGTAAAAAACACCATCAGATAAAGAAATGTATAGGCAATCAGCATAATCTTTACCGGCGTGGTAACCACCGTGCCGTTGACCCGCAACGGCAATACCGCATTGGGGTGAATCAGTTTCTTGGTTTCGTTCTTGGCAATTTTCCAGAGCATGGCCAGACGTATCATCTTGAAACCGCCGGCCGAAGATCCCGTACAGCCGCCTATGGTCATTACCAACAGCAGAAACGGCAGGAGTTTGGGCGCCCACAGCATGTAGTCATGCGAACAGTATCCGGTACTGGTGGCCAGCGAGATAACCTGAAAGGCCGAAAAGCGGAAGGAGGCTTCGGCTTCCATGCTGTTTTCAAAATACAGCGAAAGCGTGCAGAATAAGGTAACGCCTGCAAACAGAAACGTGTACCATTTAAATTCCGTGTCTTGGAAAAGCCGTTTTATCTTACCTCTTAAGACAAAAAAGTACAACAAGTTGTAGTTAACCCCGGCAAAGAACATAAAAATGATTAAAACGTACTCGATCCGGGGTGAATCAAAGTACTGTATATTGTCCTGATGCGTGGAGAAACCGCCTGTACCGATGCAGGTAAAGGCGTGGTTCACCGCATCGAACAGATCCATGCCATTGAAATACAGAGAAACCGTACAGCCAACGGTAAGCAATAGATACACCATCAGAATCCATTTGGTGGTGGTGGCGATGCGGGGTTGGAGCTTACCCTGCAAAGGCCCGGTGCTGGAGGCGGCAAAGAGATTTACCCCTCCCATGCTGATGCCGGGCAGTACGGCAATGGTGAAAAGGATAATGCCCAAACCGCCCACCCATTGGGTGAGACTGCGCCAAAAGAGCAAGGCATGCGGACAGAGGTCTATGTTGTCCATGATGGTGGAACCGGTGGAGGTAAAGCCGGAAATGCTTTCGAAAAAAGCATCGGTTACCCCTACCGTATAATGGCTTAGCAGATAGGGAAACATGCCGATAAGCGGAAATAGCACCCAGCTGGCCGAAACCACGATATAGCCATCCCGCCGGGTCATGACCTTTTCGGCTCCCCTGCCGGCCAAATGCAGCAACACTCCGGCTCCGAGGGCTATAATGAGCGACAGGGCGAAGGCCAACAGGTCGTCTTCGGCATAAAAAACGGCCATTATGGTGCAGCAAAGCAAAAAGAAAGCCTCTACAAAAGCCAGACTGCCCAATACCCGGAAAATAAGCCTGTAATTCACCGTCGGTATCTATTTAAAGTATTTTTCCAATTTCTTCACCTCTGTATTCACGCAGAATACCACCGCACTGTCTTCGCTTTCGATACGTGTGGTGCCGCTGGCCAGAATGCCTTCGCCATTGCGTACCAAGCCACCGATGGTGGCGCCTGCCGGCAAATCCAAATCCTTGATTTCTTTTGCTGTAGCACGCGAATTATCCCCTACGATAAATTCCACAACATCGGCCGAGGATACCGTGAGGCACTTGAGATTGGAAACATCGGCATCGAGCATCATCTGGTAGATATGTCCGGCGGCGATGGTCTTTTTGTTGATTACCGTACCGATATCGAGGCTTTCGGCCATCCCCACATAATCTAAGTTCTCAACCATGGCCACCGTTTTCCTTACGCCCATGCGTTTTGCCGCCAGACAGGCCAGGATATTGGTTTCGGCCCTTCCCGTAAGGGCTACGAAAGCCTGGGTCTTCAGGAGTCCCTCGTCCATCAACAGTTGCATGTCCCGTCCGTCGCCATGAATCACCATGACCCGGTCGTGCACGATAGCCGTAAGTTGTTTGGCCCTTTCCTCATCCTGCTCGATGATTTTCACGTTCATGTGGTCTGGAATCAGTGCGGCGGCCTCCACGGCCACGCGTCCTCCCCCGATAATGGTGATGTTCTTGATTTCATCGTAGGTTTCTTTGCCGCAGAGATCGCGGATTACAGGCAACTGCTTTTTGGTGGTCATGAAATACACCAGATCGCCGTCCAGCATCATATCGTTTCCGCGCGGAATGAGTGTACGGTCGTTGCGTTTAATCGCCACCACGTGGAACGGCAGGGTATCACGCCCCAAATCCTTTAATTTTTGATTGAGTATCTGTGCGTTTGAACGAACCTTTACACCGATTAGTTCCAAAGCGCCCCCGTGGAACTCCCACGATTGGCGCACCCAGGTCATCTTCATCGAGTCGGCGATTTCCTGCGCGGCCAAGTGTTCCGGATAGATCAAGGAGTCGATGCCCATCTGCTGGAAGTAGCGGCGGTATTTGGGATTGAGGTATTCCGAATTGTCGATACGCGCCACGGTTTTTTTTGCTCCGAGGCTATGGGAAAGCATGCAGATGGTGATATTGCGGCTTTCGTCGGAGGTTACGGCAATCACAAGATCGGCTGAACCCACGCCCGCATCCCGGAGTCCGGCAATGGAGGTGGCCGAGATATTGATGGTGAGCAGGTCGAAATTGCTGCTCGGTCCCTCAAGTTTGGCCGGATCTTGGTCAATGAGGATGATATCGTGTTTTTCTCTTGAGAGCAAATTGGCAAGATGCGTGCCGACCGCACCTGCCCCGGCAATTACAATCTTCATAACAGGGATGCGTTTAGCCTCGTTTATAAACTCCAATACGGCAGACTGGTAATCAGATTGCGGTAGATACCCTTTACATCCACCACGAGGCCTTTGGGGTCTTTGAGCAGATGGGCGAAATCCGCTTCCTTCCAGTTTTCGTATTCCCGGTGAGGTACAGCGGCCACCACCGCATCATAGGCATGTTCCTCAGGCTTGTCTTTCAGTTCAAGGCGGTACATTCTCTCAACCTCGACCGCTTCCGCCTTAGGGTCGGTTACATCCACCCGTATGCCGTAGTCTTGCAGTTCGCGTATAATGTCCACCACTTTGGTGTTGCGGATATCCGATACATTTTCTTTGAAGGTGAGTCCCAATACCAACACCTTGGCATTCTGAACGGGTTTTCCGAGTGCAATCAGCTTTTTAACCGTCTTTTTGGCAATGTACGCCCCCATCGAGTCGTTGACAAACCGTCCTGTATTGATTACCTTAGGATGATAGTGCAAGGTGCGGGACTTATACACCAGATAATAAGGATCCACACCGATGCAATGCCCGCCTACCAATCCCGGTTTGTATTTATGGAAGTTCCATTTGGTCCCCGCTGCGTCCAACACATCATAGGTATTGATGCCCATACGGTTAAAAATGATAGACAGTTCGTTCATCAGCGCGATGTTGACATCCCGCTGGGTATTCTCGATGATTTTGGCGGCCTCGGCTACTTTTATCGAGGGAGCTTTGTGTAAGCCCGCTTCCACTACAAGCGCATACATATCGTGGATAAGCTGTAATGCCTCCGCATCGTAACCCGATACGATTTTTTTAGTTTTGGCCAGTGTATGTTCCTTATCGCCCGGATTGATCCGTTCAGGAGAATACCCTACCTTGAAATCCGAACCGCATTTCAATCCGGACAGTTTTTCCAGAAGCGGAATACATTCTTCTTCGGTGGCACCGGGGTAAACCGTAGATTCATATACAACGCAATCCCCTTTTTTTAGTATTGAACCAACGCTTTTAGTAGCAGATATAAGTGGAACTAAATCAGGTTGACGCGCTTCATCTATGGGAGTGGGTACCGCTACGATATGGAAACTGGCTTTCCCCAAATCTTCCAGCTTGTGTGTATAAACGATATCCGTATTGGCGAAATCTTCGGCAACAAGCTCATCCGAAGGATCCTTCCCCTCTTTCAGCATAGCGATCCGTTGCGCGTTTATATCAAAGCCTATCACGGATACTTTGCGGGCAAAGGCCAATGCCAAAGGTAAGCCTACATAACCTAAGCCTACAACCGAGACCTTTGCTTTTCCTTTTATAAAATCGTTGGTATTCATGAATTTATTTTTTTATCGAAGCCGATACATCCGTTCTATCATATCCACCACCAAGCGGCCTTCTTCGGCGGTGGCGGTAATGGAGGCATCGCCTAAAAGCACATCAACAACATTTTGTATCACTTGATTATGATTCTGCGCCGACCCTTTGTAAGGACCATAATCGTTACCGGGATTGGTAGGCGGCAGTTGGGGCATCTCGTAATCCTTTACATGGCAGTATTCCACCTTGTCCATATATTGGCCGCCTATCTTCACACTGCCGTTCTCGGCCACTATGGTGAGCGAACTCTCTAAATTTTTGTCAAAAACGGCTGTAGAATAGTTTAAACACCCCATCCCACCCCGTACAAAGTTGAACTGCAATAAGCCCGAATCCTCAAAATCCGTGATTTTCTGATGGGTAAAGTCGCCAAAGCGGCCCTTTATATCGGTGATATCGCCGAAGAGCCAGGCCATGATATCGATAAAATGGCTGAACTGGGTAAAAAGCGTACCACCGTCCATATCGGCCGTTCCATGCCAACTTTCCGGTATATAATAGCGTTCATCACGATTCCAATAGCAACTGAGTTGCACGATCTCGATTTTACCCAACCGGCCCGATTCCACCAGTTGTTTGAGCCATACCGAAGGTGGAGAATAGCGGTTCTGCATAACACAGAACACTTTTTTACCCGTCTTTCGGGAACATGCCATAATGGCATCGGCATCCTTGACACGCAAGGCCAAGGGTTTCTCCACCACCACGTGAAAACCTGCCTCCATGGCTTCTATCGCCATGGGAGCATGCAGACCGTTGGGAACGCAGATATTAACTACATCCATATCTGGATGGCCGGCGAGCATGGTGGAAAAATCGGTGTGGAAAGGCAGACAGGCATCCTCTATGCCAAGGATTTCGCGTGGCCGGATATCGCATAAAGCCACCAGACGGCATTGCGCGTTGTTCCGCACCATTGCCGCATGGCGTTTGCCAATATGACCGCAACCGACGATTCCAAACTTTATCATAAGGGTAAAATCATGCAAAAGTACCAAAAATGCGTAAACGTATGCCGGTTTCTTTGTACTTTTACCCGCTTAAAGACAACGTGCATGAAATTTAAAGTTTGCATTGCGGCGGTTTTACCGTTTTTATGGGTGTCTTGCAAGTACAATACGCCCGTTTTACCCGGATCGGGCGGAAAGACCTGCGAAGTTATCGTGGTAACGCCAAAGGATCATTGGAATGGAACCGTAGGCGACAGCATAAGAGCCTTTTTCGGCGCTATACAGCCCGGTTTGAACCAACCTGAACCCTACTTCGATTTGGTGAATATCCAGCCCCGGCAATTCAATGAGAGCGAGATGTTCCGCCGTCACCGCAACGTGCTGATTGTGGAATATGATGCACAGACCGCTATGCCGGGACTTGAAATGACGCAGGATGTCTGGGCGTTTCCCCAGATCGTGATGAAGTTCAACCTGCGTGACGGACGGGATTTCGACAGTCTTTTTCCCCTTTGCAAACAGCGGCTCATGCAGGCTGTCTATGCAAAGGAATATCAGCGTATCCAAAAGGTGTTCAAGGCTGATCAGGCGTTGAACCTGACGGCCCGCCTGCAGGAAGAATACGGATTCGGTCTGGTGTTTCCCGATGGTTTCGGTTTTGCCGCCGCCGACAGGGATTTCGGCTGGATCCGTAAGGAAAGCAAACATTACGGTCAAGGCATCATCTTTTCGGTTTATCCCTACCTGAGTCAAACCGATTTTCAGATCGAAAACATCATAACCCGACGCAATGCGATGTGTGCCAAGATACCCGGTCCTACCGAAGGATCGTATATGGGCACCGAGACCGAGGAGGAAGAATTCCGTCCCTTTTCCCGTCCGGTTCTTTTAAACGGTTGCTATGCCGTTGAAACCAGAGGTTTGTGGAAACTTGAGGGCGATTTTATGGGAGGGCCTTTTGTCAATTACCTGATTGCGGACACGGCCAACGCCCGCCTGATTATGCTGGATGCCTACCTCTACTCGCCCCGCAAGCCCAAGCGGGATCTGCTCATGCAGATGGAGGGTATAGCCCGCAGTTTTAAATTGGTTTCCCCTTCTGTTCAACAATAACACATAACCATGATCATCGGAATCACAGGAACCCTCGGTGCAGGAAAAGGCACGGTGGTGGAATACTTACGGAAAAAACAACAATTCGCTTATTTCTCGGTACGGGATTTCCTGCGGGAAGAAGTACAGAAAAGAGGTTTGGAAGCCAACCGCGACACGCTCACTTCAGTGGCGAACGACCTACGCGCCCTGCATTCGCCTTCTTATATCGTGGATGAACTCTACCGCCGCGCCGCGCAATCGGGTTCCAATGCCATTATCGAAAGCATCCGTGCCGTGGGCGAAGTGGAATCCCTCCGTAAGAAAGGCGGCTTCATGCTTTGGGCGGTGGATGCCGACCCTAAGACCCGCTATGAACGAATCCGCCTGCGGGGCAGCGAAACCGACCATATCGACTACGACACCTTTCTGAGCAACGAAAAACGGGAATTCGACAACACCGACCCCAACAAGCAGAACCTTCAGGCCTGCATGGCGATGGCGGACACCACGCTGCGCAACGACGGCGACATTGAAGAACTGCACGGAAAAATTGATGAAATACTGGCCAAATCCATGCCCGATAAAGAAGACGAACACCGCCGCCCTTCGTGGGACGAATATTTTATGGATCTCTGCCACAGCGTGGCCCTGCGCGCCACCTGCAACCGGGGGCGGAGCGGCTGCGTGATTGTAAAGGACAAGCAGATTCTGGTAACCGGCTATGTAGGTTCACCCTCCCACCTGCCCCATTGCGACGAGGTGGGGCATCTTTTCCGCAAGACCCTGCACGAAGACGGCAGTGTGAGCACCCATTGCGTGCGCACCGTGCACGCCGAACAGAACGCCATCTGCCAGGCAGCCCGCCGGGGCGTGGCGTTGGAAGGCAGCACGCTCTACTGCACGATGACCCCCTGCCGCACCTGCGCCATGCTCATCATCAACTGCGGCATCAAGAAAGTGGTGGCCGACTACCAATACCACGCAGGCGCGGAATCGGAAGAGATGTTTGAAAAAGCCGGCGTGGAACTGCAATACATTCACCACGAGGTATTGCAGTACAACAATCAGAAACAAGAGAAAAGCGAATAAGCCGTTTCCCGACCCTTACCAACGTCCGTATTGCGCTATTGTTCTTTAGAGAGGTTTCGAAATATGCGTATTTTGGTTAAATCCGTACTACTGTCCGAATATAAAAATACCCTACTTTTGCCTTGACATGCATCGATGCCATAAGCACACTGATGGCAAGTTCCGAGAGCGAAGCCGTTGGGCAACTTTTGGAAACAGTATGAATTATTGGCTACTTTTGTAAAACCAAACAATTGAAATAAAGACCATGAAAAAGAAAGTTCTAATATGGCTTTTTGCCATTATTGTCGGCCTCCTTGCAGGTATTGCGGTTGATTATTTTGTTTGGGGCACTCCTCCTTTGGAACATTCAATTATCTCTTTGCTGGTCCAGAGTGTGGTTCTATTCATTATCTTTTTCTTGTTTGACCGTAAAAACAGCAAAAAGAAAGTGCAATAGCAACATATTAGTTATCCGCACAGCCCGAAACAAGAAGCTTCGCGTATAACATTACCTAAAGACCGAACTTTGAGGGGCAAAACTTTCAAGGTTCGGTCTTTAACTTCTTGACATGAATAAATCCTTACCTTTTTTAGTTTCAGATTCCAAAGAGATCCCTCTATTCTTAACAGGGAAAGAAGATGTTTTTTTGCTCTCAAACGAATTTCTTGCAACGAGCTACAAGCCCTTTCTAACCGATTTCACGGTGGTTTTTTTACTGGGGAAAGGGAAAGTTACCTATGAATTGAATTGCAGAAGATATGTGGCGACAGCGCCGTGTATGGTTATCATCCCGCCCCATATCCTTCGAAACGTTATCGAAAAATCGGAGGATACAGAGAAAAAATTATTGGCTCTGTCCCAAAATGTGATAGATGGAATTTTCTTGAGCCGTAAGGAACGATTTTTTTTGAATCAAGCCATTTTTTCAAAGTCTATCCTTCCTTTGTCAAAAAAGCAATACCGGAATATTTTATCATACTTCGATCTTATAGAAAGCGAATTACAGGCGACAGACAATTCTAATCGAATAAAAATCATCCAAAAGCTCTTGGAAACGCTGATCGCAAAATATCAGACAAGCGAAACCATACAAAATATAATGTCTCGCCCTCGCGATAGAAAGGAGGCGCTGCTGCAGAAATTCCACCTTGCCTTACATGACTTTTGCCCCCGGCAACGTGCCGTATCTTTTTATGCGGATAAATTGTCGGTTACCCCGCAATATCTTTCTAAAGTCACGAAAGAGAAATCGGGAAAATCGGCCATGGAATTGATTGAGAATTATGTGATCGAACATATCAAAAATACCTTGCTCCGTGAAGACAGAAACCTAAAGGACTTGGCGGATGATTTCAGTTTCGGATCATTCGACCTTATGAATAAATACTTCAAAAGGAGAACCGGGGTTTCGCTGTCCGAATACCGTAAAAATGGCAGACTTTGTCTTGAAAAAGCCGGCGTGGAACTGCCATACAATAAATAAAATAGTTAACGCCCGTATTGCGCCCGGTATTCCGTGGGGGTGATGCCGGCGTTTTTCCTGAAATATTTGGTAAAGAAGGAGGCATCGGCAAAATTCAGGTAATCAGCCACCTCCCGTATCGACTTGGAACTTATCCGGAGCACTTTTCCGGCTTCTTTGGTTACGTATTCGTCGATCCAGCGGTTGGCCGTCCTGCCCGAGACCGCTTTGACCACCACCCCTAAGTACTTGGGGCTCACATAGAGTTTGTCGGCATAGAAAGCTACCTGGCGCGAAGTACGGTAAAAACGCGCCACCAGGTGCGTAAATCGGTAGTAGAGTTAAAAATTGCACGGCGCGGCCACCGTTTTCTCTTCCACATGCGTTGAAGTCAT
>CAYTCD010000024.1:875-22620 GCA_964436335.1 uncultured Bacteroidaceae bacterium | reverse complement strand
ATTTCCATAAATCCATCCGAATGGATCACCAGCAATTACTCCATGGCCCTTCTTCTCTTCAGGAGAGGGAGGGGGTGGAGCAACCTTCGCACATCAATCCGCGTTTTCTTCAGAATCGCCCCACCGCACCAACGGCCAAACTTACCGTAGATGACTACGTAGAAGGAATCTTGAGCGGCAACCGGACTCTTTTGAGCAAGGCCATCACTTTGATCGAAAGCACCCTTGCGGAAGACATCGCCACAGCGCAGAAAATTATCGAACGATGCCTGCCGCATGCGGGAAACTCTTTTCGCTTGGGTATTACCGGTGTTCCCGGTGCGGGGAAAAGCACTTTTATCGAAGCCTTGGGATCCCACTTGGTCCGTACCGGCAAAAAACTGGCCGTTTTGGCCATTGACCCAAGCAGCGGTATCTCAACAGTCAGTGTTCTCGGCTACAAAACCCGTATGGAAGAATTGTCGGCCATGGAGAATGCCTTTATCCGTCCCTCTCCCTCCGCCGGTTCCTTAGGCGGGGTAGCGAGAAAGACCCGTGAATCCATTATTCTCTGCGAAGCGGCCGGCTTTACGCATATCATCGTTGAAACCGTGGGGGTTGGACAATCCGAAACAGAGGCCCACAACATGGTAGATTACTTTCTGCTTTTGCAATTGGCCAATCTGGGCGATGAATTGCAGGGCATCAAACGCGGTATTGTGGAAATGGCCGACGGTATCGCCATCAACAAAGCCGACGGTGACTTTGAACCCAAAGCCAAATTGGCGCAAAGACAGTTGCGCAACGCCATCGCACTCTTCCCCATCGGTCCTTCGGGGCTGGTGCCTACGGTAGAGACCTGCTCGGCCAAATACAAGAAAGACATTGACCGGATTTGGAACCATATACTTGAATTCGAAGCCCACTGCAAACGGAACGGGAGTTTTGAAAGACGCCGGAAGGAGCAACTCGGAAAAGTATTTCAAAACCACATTGAAGAACAATTGCGCTTGCATTTCTATAATCAAAAAGGATTGACTGAGGAATTTACCGCGCTACAGGAAAAGGTGCGGGATCTGAAAGCAAGCCCTTACACGGCAGGACAAAGTTTGGTGGACCGCTATTTCGAAAGCCTTGCCTCCGGTGTATCCGAAAAACGCCCCACGCCGAAAACAGCGCAGCCCCTCCCTACTCCCTCCGTTCCGATAAAACCACTTTCTCCCAAATTACTGCAGCTTGCCAATCAGATACCGCATTTCGGACACGCATTAGCCGTAGATGCGGCATGCGCCGGAAATCCGGGAAAGATGGAATATCAAGGAGTGCAGGTAAACAACGGCAAAATCATCTTCAAGATGGGGCCTTATCCCGATGCGACCAACAATATCGGTGAATTTTTGGCCATCGTACATGCCTTGAGTTTTCTCAACGCCCGCGGTTTTTCCCACACACCGATCTATTCCGACTCGGTAACCGGCATGGCTTGGGTGCGCAAGAAGAAAGCCAATACAAAACTGATTCCAACCGCCCGCAACCGAGAAGTGATAGACCTTATCGAAAGAGCCGAAAAATGGTTGCATACCCATACATACAGCAATCCCATTCTCAAATGGGACACCGATAAGTGGGGAGAAATTCCCGCCGATTTCGGACGAAAATAAAAACGACTATGACAAACGAATGGCAGAATGCATATCTCTTTGAAGTAAGCTGGGAGGTCTGCAACAAAGTAGGAGGAATCTATACGGTGGTCAGCACCAAATTGCCGTCTATGCAGGAACGTTTCGGCAAAAACTATTTTGCCGTAGGTCCCGATGTGTGGAAAGACAAAGACAACCGCGATTTTATCGAAGACCGCAACCTGTTTTCCGATTGGAAAAAATATGCCGAAAGCCAAGGTATCAGTTTTCGTGCCGGACGATGGAACATTGCCGGTGAACCAATCGCATTGATGGTGGACTACCGTTCCCTGATTTCAAAAAAAGACGAGATTCTGGCCGAAAACTGGCGCGACTACCAATTGGATTCCATTTCCGGACAATGGGATTATATCGAACCGGTTTTGTTCGGCTATGCGGCAGGACGGCTCATCAAAAGCTTCTACGACTACTATGTATTCTCCCAAGAAAAAGTATATGCGCATTTTCACGAATGGATGACCGGCGCAGGCATTCTTTACTTAAAAAAGAATCAGCCCCGCATCGCCACCGTATTCACCACGCACGCCACCGTGCTGGGACGGTGTATCGCCGGCAACGGGCTTCCGCTCTACAGCGAGATGAATCACTATGCGGCAGATGAGCTTTCTGACCGTTTCGGCGTGAGAGCCAAATATTCACTCGAAAAACTTTCGGCGCACCATGCCGACTGTTTTACAGCTGTAAGCGGTATCACCAACAAGGAATGCGAGGCATTTTTAGGAAAATCCGTGACGGTATCGACGCCAAACGGCTTCGATGACCATTTTGTACCGGAACCTGATGATTTTGAAGCCAAACGCCACCAAGCGCGTGCCAAACTTTGCAAGGCGGCATCGGAGGTAACAGGGCAGATGATAGACGAAAACAGCCTGTTTGTCATCAACAGCGGTCGTTACGAATTTAAAAACAAAGGCATTGACCTCTTTATCGACAGCCTTTCTCTGCTAAACGCCGACCCTACCTTAAACAAAACCGTGGTAGCCTTCATTACAGTACCCGCAGGGCATGGCAAAGCCTGTATCTGCATGGACGGCAGCCATGCATCCGAACACGGCCATTGTACACACTACCTCAACGATCCCGACAATGACCCTGTCTTGAACCGACTCAAAGCCGGCGGGTTGCTCAACCGGCCCGAAGACAAAGTCAAAGTAGTGTTCTTTCCCTGCTATCTTGATGGAGAAGACGGGGTTTTCAATTGCCCCTACTATGATCTCCTTATCGGCTTCGACGCTTCGGTTTTTCCCTCCTACTACGAACCTTGGGGATATACGCCCATGGAAAGCATCGCGTTCCATATTCCAACCCTCACCACTTCTCTGGCTGGTTTCGGACGCTGGGTAACAGACAACATAAAGAAAACGGAGAACGGTGTGAAAGTGTTGGACCGCACCGATGGAAATTCTGCCGATATCGTAGCCGGAATACGGGATTTCATCAAGGAATCCGCCAGTTCGGATCATATGGAGGCGACAAGGGAATCGGCCTATCGCATCTCCCGCTCTTTTTTATGGAAAGAACTTTCCGCCCATTATGACCAAGCCTACCGCAAGGCCGGTGAAAAATGGGAAAACATGCCCTCCCTGCTCGAAAAACCCATGCCTATCTGCCAGACCCGTATCGTTTCTTTTTCGGGAAACGAACCTGAATGGCGCAAGATTCTGATTGTTTCCTCGCTTCCTGCCAAGTTGGAAAAACTCAAGACATTGAGCAACAACCTATGGTGGTGCTGGGATACAGAAGCGCAGGACTTGTGGAAACAGATAAGCACCGACGCATGGGAAGCCTGCGGTCATAATCCTGTTGCCCTGCTCGGAGAACTCAGTGCCGGTAAATTGCAGGAATTGGAACAAGACACCGCGTTCTTGAAAAAACTCGACAGCGTTTATACCCGTTTTGAAGCCTACATGGCGGAAAAAACACAGCGGACAGACCCCAAAGTAGCCTACTTCTGCATGGAATACGGTCTGCATGAAAGCCTCAAGATTTATTCGGGCGGCTTAGGCATTTTGGCCGGTGACTACCTCAAGGAAGCCAGCGACAAAAACGTGGACATGATCGGTATCGGCCTACTTTACCGCTACGGTTACTTTGAGCAACATATAGAACGCAACGGCAGCCAGACAGCGCGTTATATCCCACAGGTATTTTCCAAGTTGCCGCTGTTGCCGGTACGCAACGCCGAAGGAATATGGCAGACGGTAAGCTTGTCTTTGCCGGGCCGTATGCTCACGGCTAAAATCTGGCAGGTAAATGTGGGCCGCGTTCCGCTCTATCTATTGGACACCGATATCGAAGAAAACTCCGAAGCCGACCGTTGCATCACTCACCAATTATACGGCGGGGATTGGGAAAACCGCTTTAAACAGGAAATGCTTTTGGGGATAGGTGGTATCCGTATGCTCAAGAAACTGGCCATACATCCCGATGTTTATCATTGCAACGAAGGCCACGGCGCCTTTACCTTGCTGGAACGTCTGCGCCAATATATCGAAGATGACGGACTCGGCTTTTGGCAGGCGCGTGAATTGGTGCGCAGTTCCTCTCTCTTCACCACCCATACGCCTGTTCCCGCCGGACACGACGCTTTTGAAGAAGATATTGTGAGGACCTATTTCGGCGCATGGGCCTCCCGGCTGAAACTCGACTGGGAGGAGTTCATGGCCTTGGGCAGGATCAATCAGGAACATATACACGACAAATTCTCGATGAGCCATCTGGCCGTGAACCTATCTTCGGCCGTAAACGGGGTGAGCCGCATACACGGACAGGTGTCGCAAGCCATGTTCGCCCCGCTTTATCCTGGATTCTATCCCGAAGAAGTGCCTGTAGGTTACGTTACCAACGGTGTGCATTTCGGCACATGGACGCATCCGGCATGGAAAGATCTGTTCGAAAGATATTTCGGCAAGGATTTTCTGAAAGATGTTTCGGAGGCCTCTCATTGGCAGAAGATTTACGAGGTGCCCGACCATGAAATTCATGCCATACGTTCCGAAAGGCGCAAGGAACTGATTGCTTTCGTAAAAAAACAATTGCAGCAGGAATGGCCGCAGCGGGGTGAAAGCCCGCAGAATCTGGTCAAGGCCATACAGCGTCTTGACCCCAATATCCTTACCATCGGATTCGCCCGCCGCTTCGCCACCTACAAGCGGGCGCACCTACTGCTCAAGAATCCAGACAGGTTGCGTAAGATCGTGAACAATCCCGACCGTCCCGTGCAGTTCATCTTTGCCGGGAAAGCACATCCTGCCGATCTCGCCGGACAGGCCTTGATAGGCCGCATCATGGAACTTTCCCGTCAGGAAGAGTTCTTGGGACGCATCATTTTTCTTGAAAACTACAACATCCATATTGCCAAAAACCTTATCCAAGGGGTGGATATCTGGATGAACACCCCGACCCGAAGCATGGAAGCCTCCGGAACCAGCGGTGAAAAAGCCTTGATGAACGGCGTGCTCAATTTCAGCGTATTGGACGGATGGTGGGCCGAAGGCTATCGGGAAGGCGCCGGTTGGGCATTGAAAGAAGAGCCCACCTATGCCAACACCGATTATCAGGACGAACTGGATGCGGAGACCATCTACTCCATGCTTGAAAATGAAATCGTTCCTGCCTTCTATCAAAAAAAGAACGCAGGCGGCAATCCCGTATGGACAGGATTCGTGCGCAACAGCATCGCCCGCATCGCCCCCCATTACACCATGCGGCGCCAGTTAGACGATTACTACCGGCAATATTACCTCAGTCTGGCGGAAAGTCACCGGATGTTGACTTCCGATGGAAACCAGAATGTGGCTGAACGCACCAAATGGATGATACGGATGGCGACGGCATGGTCCGATATCAGGGTCCTTTCCATTCAATGTCAGGACTCCACCAATGCCCCGTTGCAGAATGGAGAAGGAGGTGTGTTCGGCATCACCTTCGACCTTGCCGGCATTGAGCCCGAACATATCGGGGTTGAAGTGGTATTCGGCCATAAGATCAATGACCGTGTAAACAGATTGGAGAAAGTGGAATCTTTGCAACTGTCTTCTTTTGAAAACGGTCAGGCCACCTATACGGCCAAGATTTTCCTCGACGGATCGGGCGTATTCGACTACGCTTTCCGCATTTATCCGAAAAACGAATGTTTCAAGACGCCGAACCGATTCAGGATGATCCGTTGGTTCTGAGTCATTTGAAGGCTGTTCTCCATACAGAGACGACCTTCAGGACCGCGCGTTTTATATTGGCGCAACTCGTCTAATTTTTTTAAATTTGCCCGCCGTTTGTTTTCGCCAAAATGAAAACAACGGCAAACAAACAAAAAACAAAAAGCATTATGGAAGATTTCAGAGGCAAGGAACGTGAAAAGGAAGAAGTTTATTCCAAGGCGGTAAAAGCCGGAAAACGCACGTATTTCATGGATGTCAAAGAAACCAAAGCCGGCGATTTGTATCTGACCATCACGGAGAGCAAACGGATGTTTGACGAAAACCTGAACAAATTCACCTACGACAAGCACAAGATCTTTCTCTACAAGGAAGATTTTGAAAACTTCGTAACCGGCTTGCAGCAGACCATCCGTTTTATCGAAACCGGAGAAGTTCCGCCCGAAGATACAGAAGAAAGGAATATGCGGATGGATGATATGGAATTCGAGAATCTAGGTAAATAAGCCTGATTACAGACACCGTATCATTCAATGGAATGACAGTCGTTCCTCGGACAAACAAGGAAGTGTAAATCATTATGGGAAAGGTAATTTCTATCACAAACCAAAAAGGAGGGGTGGGTAAGACAACCTCCGCCGTAAATCTGAGCGCAGCATTGGCGGCATTGGAGAAGAAAGTGCTGTTGGTGGATGCCGACCCACAGGCCAACGCCACGTCGGGTGTGGGGCTGAACCCCGATCATTTGAATGGCAGCATCTACGAGTGCATGTTGGGCGATATGGAACCGGAAGCGGTTATCAAGAAAACGTCTATCAAGAATCTCGACCTGATTCCCTCCCATCTTGATTTGGTGGGCGCTGAACTTGAGATGATCTCGCTGCCCAACCGCAACCATGTGTTGCGCAATAAGTTGGAAAACGTACGTAGTAAATACGACTATATCGTTATCGATTGCGCGCCATCTTTGGGCATCATCACCACCAATGCCCTTACTGCTTCCGATTCGGCCATCATTCCGGTACAATGCCAATACTACGCATTGGAAGGACTCACCAAACTGCTCAATACCATCCGGATCGTACAGAGCCGGTTCAATCCCGCCTTGGAATTGGATGGCATCCTGCTCACAATGTACGATGCCCGCACACGGCTTTCCAAACAAGTGGTGGAAGAAGTACGGACCCATTTTCACCAATTGGTATTCAACACACTGATACACAACAACACAAAAGTTGCCGAAGCCCCCAGCCACGGTATCTCTATTCTGGACTACGATATCAACAGTATCGGCTCCATCAATTACCTTAACCTGGCCAAAGAAATCATGCAACGGGACGCCGAACGCGAAGCCCTGGCGGCCCAACAAGAGATGGGGCCGGTTACAAAACAATAAAATACCTGCGTTCCGGCAAAAGACACAGGCCAAACGCGGATTCAAATTCTAAACATTATGACTGCGAAAAGACCGGCATTGGGAAGAGGATTGGCCGCCTTGATGGGAGAAGATACCCCCGACACAAAAGAAAATATCGGCCACGGCAGGCATGAAGTTTCATCACCCTTGCTGGAAGCGGAAGAAGGCGTAATCGGTGCCATTGCAGCCATTCCGACCGACTTGATTGACGCCAACCCGTTTCAGCCCCGTAAAAACTTCAACGATGAAACACTCGATGAACTTTGCCAATCCATAAAGGCCAACGGGGTAATCACGCCCATCACGGTGCGTAAAATCGGTAAACGCTATCAACTTATTTCGGGTGAACGCCGTCTGCGGGCCTCCAAACTGGCCGGCATCAGGGAAGTGCCTGCCTATATCCGTATGGCCAACGACAATGAGTCGCTCGAAATGGCCTTGATCGAAAACATCCAACGCGAAGACCTCAACGCCATCGATGTGGCACTTTCCTATCAAGCCTTGATGGACGCCTACAAGTACAATCAGGACGAACTGAGCAAACGGGTAGGCAAAAGCCGGAGCGCGGTGGCCAATTTCCTGCGGTTGCTAAAGCTACCTGCCGATATACAGCTCTATCTCAAAGACAACAAAATCAGCATGGGCCATGCCCGTTGCATTGCCGGTGTTGACAATCAGGAAAAACAGTTGGCCCTTGCCCAGGCTGTAATCGAAAAAGACCTGTCGGTACGGGAATTGGAAATGCTCGCCCGGCGGATCGGTCAGAAATCCGAACCGAACGTCGCCAAAAACGCTTCGCCTGTACTGCCAGAATGGAGCGAAAAAGCCCAGAACAGACTTTCCGCTAAACTTCATGTGCCTGTTAAGGTAAAATATGGAAAAGGCGGAAAAGGAAGTCTTGTTATCGAATACGCTTCCGAAGAAGAACTGCAAAAGATTTTTAAACTCCTGAATGAATAAGGGTGGGAAGGCTCCGGTTATCCGGACATTGATGTTGTCTGTTTTCAGTTCTCTGTTTGCCTGGCAACAGGGGATGGCGCAGTTTACCCCCGATGTACTGATTGCGCAGACCTCTCCCAACCTGGGCGGAACAGATTTCCGGCTCACTTCCGGAAAGGAATCGGCATCCTTTGCAGACAACCTGCTTCATGCCTATAAAAAACCGAAGGAGCCCAAAGAGATCTTTCCTGTCTCTCCCGGTATAGACCCCAAACAGCTCACTTTCGCCCAACGTAATTCTGGCGCTTTCAAGCGTAAGAAAAAAGGTGGGCTCAAATCACCCGGAATGGCTGCATTGTGTTCGGCAATTGTTCCTGGTCTGGGGCAGATTTACAACGGCCAATGGTATAAAACTCCTGTTTTGTACGCTGGTGTAGGTGTATTGGCTTATTTTACAAAGATCAATTTAGACGAGCGCAACCTCTACCAACGGGAGATCAAATTGCGTACCGACAGTACGGCCACTGGCTTCAATCCGAACCTTACCGATTACTCACTGCAAGAAATACTCGACTTGCGGAACTTTTACGAACAGCGGTTTGAAATCTGCATCATCATCGCAGGCGTGGTATATCTGCTCAATCTCGTAGATGCCATCGTCTATGCCCACCTGTCTTCGTTCAACGTATCCCCAAACCTGAGCCTGTCGGTAAAACCTTATGCCCGCACCAATTTTTCGCTTCGCAACACACTGCCCCTGGATGCCGGCATCCGGTTGTGCCTTACCATAAAATAAGCTTATCATGTCGTCTCTCAATATCGTATTGCTCGGTTACGGCCGCATGGGAAAGGAAATAGAAAAAGCCGCCTTAGCCCGCGGCCATCGTGTCGTAGCCACCATTGACTGCCAACAAGATTGGAAAGACAGAGACAAAGCGATAGCAGAAGCCGATGTGGCCATTGATTTTTCGATACCTTCCGCCGCCGCAGATAATATAACCCGTTGCTTTGACTTTAACCTGCCCGTTGTGGTTGGCACTACCGGATGGCAAGAAAGCCTGCCGTCCCTACAGGAACGATGCCTGCGCGAACAGCATGCCTTGTTCCATTCCGCCAATTTCAGCATAGGCGTACATATCTTTATGGCCACAGCGCGTTTCCTCGCCCAAAGGATGAATCCTCTCCCCGACTATACCGCCCGCATTGAAGAGACTCACCATATACACAAGCTCGACAAACCAAGCGGCACCGCCATCCGGCTGGCAGAGAATGTAGCGGCCGAATTGAACCGCTATGAAGGCTGGCACTTGACGCAAACTCCGGAAGACAAGCCCAAAAACGGAAGAATTCCCGTGGAAAGCCTGCGCATAGGCGAAACGGTGGGCACGCACCGTCTGTTTTTCGAATCCGAAACAGACGCTATAGAACTGGTGCATACGGCAAATTCACGCCGAGGTTTTGCCTTAGGCGCCGTCATGGCGGCCGAATGGCTATGCAACAACAAAACGGGTTGTTTCGGAATGGAAGACATGTTAGGTTTTTAGTGTCATGCGAAAAATCATTGCCTCTATCTTGCTGTCTTTTGCACTTGCCTTTGTCAATGCGCAGGTGCCCTACCCCTCGTCTGCCGACCTGCATTCCCCCCTGATCGACAGCCTGCTCAAGACCATGAGCCTGGAGGATATGGCGGCGCAGACCATCGTGCTGCGTTCCAAAGCCAAACCCACCGCCGACTACATCGTGCAGATGCGGCAGTTGCTGTCGGGACACACCTACGGCGGGGTCTGCTTCTTTGCCGGCACCACGCCCGATATGCTCACGCTGCAACAAGTCTATAAACAGGCTTCCCGAATCCCGCTGTTCATCACGATAGACGGGGAGTTCGGCCCGGCCATGCGGCTCACCGACCTCAAGAAACTGCCCCGGCAACAGACCTTGGGGGCGCTCGGCAACGAAGACCTGATTTATGAAGCCGGTCAGGAAGCCGGACGTCAATGCCGCCTGTTAGGCATCCAATGGAATTTTCTGCCGGTGGCGGACGTGAACAACAATCCCAAGAATCCCGTCATCAACACCCGCTCTTTCGGAGAAGACCCGCAGACGGTGGCGCGTCTCTCGGCTCTGTTCCTGCAAGGCATGCAAAGCCAGGGCGTGATGGGATCGGCCAAGCATTTTCCCGGTCACGGCGATACCGAAACCGACTCGCACAAAGCCCTGCCGCTTATCCGGCATACGGCAAGGCTTATCGACAGCATCCATCTGCCGCCTTTCAAGAACCTCATAGCCCAGGGCGTGGAAAGCGTGATGGTGGGGCATCTCAACCTGCCGGCCTACGACAGTTCGGGGCTGCCGGCAAGCCTCAGCCCGCGCGTGGTAACAGGCCTGCTGCGTCAGGAACTCGGCTACCGGGGGCTTATCGTTACCGACGGGCTCGAAATGGAAGGGGTGCGCACCACTTTGCAAA
Source organism: uncultured Bacteroidaceae bacterium (assembly GCA_964436335.1). Taxonomy (GTDB): domain Bacteria; phylum Bacteroidota; class Bacteroidia; order Bacteroidales; family P3; genus Pullibacteroides. The sequence continues at coordinate 11,964 of CAYTCD010000024.1, read as the reverse complement.
AACTGCCCGGCTATCAGAGTTTGGGCGAAGGCATGATTGAAGTGCAGGCCTTGAAAGCCGGTTGCGACGTATTGCTGCTGCCCGTCAATCCTGCCGCCGCCGTAAAGGCCATTGCCAAAGCCGTGCAGAAAGGCGTGTTGCCGCGCGAACGTCTGGAAGACGCCTGCCGCCGCATTCTCTACTACAAAACCCGCGCCGCATTCCTGGCGGATTATCGGAATTATCCCTCCGCACAGACCATGCGCAACCTGCCGGCTTTCCTGCGCGACACGCTCAATAGCAAAACCAACGCGGAACTGTTGCAAAGCCTCTACAACCAAGCCGTGACCCTGCTGGAGAACGACCGCAGCATACTGCCCGTCTCTCTTTGGGAATATCCCGCCAAACTCTGCCTTTCGATCGGCGATGGCAAGCCTGGCGCGTTCTTCAAGGAACTGCAACGGTACGACCGGAATTTCAAGCAACTCAACCTCCACCGCGATTTCAACCCGGCCTTGCCCGACGATTCCTCTTTCATGCACCAGTTCGCCGCTTACGATCTGGTGGTGGTCGGCATCACCAACACCAATTATTCGCCGGCCAAAAACTACGGCATCACGCCGCAAAGCGTGAACCTGGTGCGGAAACTACAGAACACGGGTATCCGTGTGGTGCTGGCCGTGTTCGCGCCGCCCTATGCCCTTGCGCCTTTTTACGATATGAACCGCATCCATGCCATTCTGTGCGGATATCAGGAAACCGAAGAAAGCCAGAAGGCTTGCGCGGAGATTATCTTCGGGGCTTTGCCTGCGCGGGGAAAACTTCCGGTAACCATCGACAAATACTGGAACGCCGGACATGGCTACTCCACCCGCGCCGACCGGCTGCACCACAGCCGCCCCCAAGACGCAGGATTGAACGAGCGTTGTCTTGACAAAATCGATTCGATTGTGCTGAACGGGCTGGAAATGCACGCCTACCCCGGTTGTCAGGTACTGATTGCCAAGAACGGCGCGGTGGTCTATGATAAATGTTTCGGGTATGAAAGCTACGACAGCACGGCGGCGAAAGTAAGTCCCGAAAGCATTTACGATGTGGCGTCCCTTACCAAAATCATGGCGACCACCTTGGCCTACATGCGCCTGTACGAGAACGGCGATTACCGTCTGGACCAGGCCGTGCGGGATGTCTTGCCCCGATTGGCATCCACCAACAAACGCTATGCCACGTTCCGGCAGATGTTGAGCCACCAGGCCGGGCTGAAGGCCTTTTTGCCCTATGTGGAAGACAGTGTGTTCAACGGCAAGCCCGTTTTCGACAGCGTATGGTCGCACAACTACCCCACACAGGTGGCGGACCGGCTTTTTCTGCAAAGCGGCTATGACCGCCATATCCGCAAGCTGATTGACGAAAGTCCGGTCAACGCACGGCGGCCGTATGTTTACAGCGACCTGGGGTTCTATTATCTGAACGAAGCCTTGCAAAAAATCACCGACACTTCGCTGGAGGGATTTGTGGCCGCCAATTTCTACCATTATCTGGATTTGCAGAATACGGCCTTTCATCCGCTGCAACATTTTCCGATAAACCGCATCATGCCTACCGAAAACGACAGCGCGCTGCGGCACCGTCTGCTGCGCGGCTACGTGCACGACCCCTTGGCCGCCCTGCTGGGCGGTGTGAGCGGCTCGGCGGGCTTGTTCTCCAACAGCCGCGATATTGCCGTTATCTGCCAGATGCTGTTGCAGCAGGGTTCTTACGGCGGCATCCGTTATTTCGACAGCAGCACGGTAAAACTGTTCACGTCTTCTTCGTTCTCGCAGGCCGACAACCGCCGGGGCGGAGGTTTCGACAAACCGCCTTTGACGCCCGACAAGAACTCTCCCACCTGCCCTTCGGCATCGCCCTCCAGTTTCGGACACAGCGGCTACACCGGCACTTATTGCTGGATAGATCCGGAAAAAGACCTGGTGTATATTTTCCTCTCCAACCGCGTTCACCCCACCCACAAGAACGGAAAAATCTCCAAACTGAACATCCGCACCTCCATTCTGGAGTGCCTGTACCGGGAATAGCCCCGGCATCTTCCGCCTTAACGAATCCAGCCTACCGGTATTCGGAAACCTTTAGCGGATTGCCGTTCATAATGTTTTTTTCCTTACCTTCGCGAGTTATTTAGGCGCAGGCTGCGCTACCCCAAGCAAAAAATAAAAACTACATACTGTCATGAAGAAATCCGACAAAAGCAACGATTGGAAAGTAAAGCTGGGTCTTGCCGAAATGCTGAAAAACGGTGTTATCATGGATGTTACCAATGTGGAACAGGCCAAGATAGCCGAAGATGCCGGTGCCATCGCCGTTATGGCGCTTGAACGCGTTCCCTCCGACATCCGCGCCCAAGGCGGCGTGGCTCGCATGAGCGACCCCAAGATGATTATGGAAATCAAGAAAGCCGTGAGCATTCCCGTAATGGCCAAATGCCGTATCGGACACATTGCCGAAGCCCGCATTCTGGAAGCCCTCGATATCGACTTTATCGACGAAAGCGAAGTGCTGACGCCCGCCGATGACGAATTCCACATCAACAAACACGAATTCCGTATTCCTTTTGTCTGCGGTTGCCGCAACCTGGGCGAAGCCCTGCGCCGTATCGGCGAAGGCGCGGCCATGATGCGTACCAAGGGTGAAGCCGGTACCGGCAACATCGTGGAAGCCGTTCGCCATATGCGCGCCCTGATGGGCGGCATCCACCGTTTGCAGGCCTGCAGCAAGGAAGAACTCATGACCGAAGCCAAGAACCTCGGCGCTCCTTACGATTTGGTGTGCTATGTGGCCGAACACGGCAAACTGCCCGTGCCCAATTTCTCCGCCGGTGGCGTGGCCACCCCCGCCGATGCCGCTTTGATGCGCCAATTGGGCGCCGAATCGGTGTTCGTAGGTTCGGGTATCTTTAAATCGAAGAACCCCAAGAAAGTGGCCAAAGCCATTGTGGAAGCCACCACACACTACAACGATGCCGCCAAGCTGGCCAAGTTGTCCGAAAACCTGGGCGAACCCATGCACGGCATCGATGTGCGCCAACTGGACGAAAAACAACTTTTTGCCACCAGAGGTTGGTAGTCACCCATGAAGACCGTAGGCGTTTTAGGAATCCAGGGAGCCATCGAAGAGCACGAAAAGAGCATCCGTAATCTCGGACTGAATACCGTACGCGTGTTGGCTCCCGAGGATTTAAAGAAAATAGACGGCATTATCCTGCCCGGCGGCGAAAGCACCGCCATGGGCAAGCAATTGGAATGGTTCGGGCTGATGGAGCCCCTGCGCAAGGCCATTGCCGCCGGATTACCGGCTTTCGGAACCTGCGCCGGCATGATCCTGCTGGCCAAGGAAATCGAAGGCAGCAACCAGACCCGTATCGGTTTGATGGACATTACCGTAAAACGGAACGCATACGGTTCGCAACTGGACAGTTTCGTTACCGACTTAAAAGTGGCCGGCTTCAAGCAAGCCCTGCCGGCGGTGTTCATCCGCGCCCCGCGCATCGAAAAATGCGCCAAAAACGTCGATATCCTCGCCTCTTACAAAAACCATCCCGTTCTGGTGCGGCAAAAGCACCTCCTGGCGGCAAGCTTCCATCCCGAACTTACCGACAGCACCGAATTGCACCGGTATTTTACCCAAATGATGTAGGCATGTTCAACAGGCGATTCTTAAGAGAAAAAACCATACAAGCCTACTATGGCTTTGTTCAGGGCGGTGCCGAATCAGCGGTGGCCTGCAGGCAGAACATGCTGGCAGGGCTTGACCGCACGGCAGAACTGTATTACCTGCAACTGGTTTTGCTGGTCGCGCTTGCCGAACAAGCCGGAGAAAGACACCGCAAGGCAGCCGAAAGAGGCGTACAATCCGATAAAGATCTGGAAAGCGTACGGCGAATGGCGGACAACCGAGTGGTATCCTGCATCAAACAAGACCCCAACTACCAACTCAAAAGCGAAGCTTATCGCCTGAACGGCACAAAAGGTCTGAACGACATCGTGGTTTCGGTCTATGACACCCTTTTTGTCAAGAAAAACGGAGAATCTGCCGCCAACAAAGTATGGCGGGCCATTTTGGAAGACAGCGGCAAAACAGACGATTTTGAAAGAGATCGCGAATTTTTGCGCAAACTCTACAAAAGAAAAATCTCCGGGCATCCGGTGCTTCGTTCTTTTTGTGAGGAACGCTCCATTTTCTGGGAATCCGATTACGAATCGGCAACCTTCTGGGTGTATTCCCTTCTGGGGCAAATGACACCCGAACGCAACAACAATGTGGACGCAGGTTGGTCAGTACAGGACGAAGCTGTGGAATTCGGCATCACCCTACTCGACAAAACCCTGTTGCATAAGGACGAATATGATGCCTATATCGCCGAACGCCTCCAGAATTGGAACCACGAAAGAATCGGAACGCTCGAAAAAGTATTGCTCTGCATCGCCATGAGCGAATTCATCAACTTTCCGTCCATTCCGGTAAAGGTAACGCTCAACGAATACATCGAGTTGGCAAAACGTTTCTGCGCACAGGAAAGCCCTCTTTTTGTGAACGGTGTACTCCATAAAATCGCACAGGACCTCAAGGCCGACAAAAAAATGAAGAAAAGCGGACGCGGTCTTATCGGATAGCGTCCTTCATATTGTTTAATCTAAAAAAAACACGACATGAATTTTTTGAACATCCTCCTGCAAGCCGCCGCTAATCCCAAGAACGCCGCCTATCAGCAGATTCTTCTGATAGCGATTATCTTGGTCATCTTTTATTTCTTTATGATCCGTCCGCAGATGAAGCGCAGCAAGGAACAGAAGAAATTCCGCGACAGTCTGCAAAAAGGTCAGAAGATAATCACCATCGGCGGTATTCACGGCAAAATCGTGGAAATCCAAGATGCGACCGTTACCATCGAAGTGGAAGGCGGGTCCCGTTTGCGTATGGAAAAGAGCGCGATTGCTTCCAGCATCGCCGACCAACTTCCCGATTCCGCACAATAAGATGCTGAAGATCGGACTCACCGGCGGTATGGGCTGTGGTAAATCTACCATAGCCCATATTTTTTCTGCCTTGGACATTCCCGTGTATCATGCCGATGTGGAAGCCAAACGTTTGTCGGAAACCGAACCCGTAAGGCAGAAAATAGCCCGGCTCTTCGGCCGGGCCGCCGCCGAAGACAGACGTTTGCTGGCATCTATTGTCTTTAAGGATGCCGAAAAGCTTAAACAGCTCAATGCCCTGCTGCATCCTTTGGTTTTCCAGGATATGGACACATGGTTCACAAAACAGGAAAGCGACATCGGAAAACCGCCTTATGCCATTGTGGAAGCGGCCATTTTATTTGAGAGCGGTATGGCGCACACGCTCGATTATATCATCGATGTGGAAGCACCCCGCCAAACACAGATAACTCGCTGTTCGGCACGAGACAACAGCAGTCGGCAGGAAGTGCTTGAGAGAATAGACCGTCAGCTTTCAGCAAAAGAGCGGATGGATAAATCCGATTTTGTGGTACAGAACGGCGACGGCGACCGCGTGCTGCCCGTTATTCTGGAAATAGACCGTTTTTTACGTTCTCAAACTGAAAAGCCCGCCATTCAGGGCCGATAGACAGCCCCGCCGATATTGTCGCGCCACGCGCCGGTAACCGAACACAGGCAATTTTTTTGCCGTTCCAGACGCAATACGCCCAAAAAAGCAAAGATCAGGGCTTCTTTGTAATCGATGAGTTTCTTGTCCACCGAAACCAACTCCACTTCGGCCTCGGCTTCGATGCGCTCCCGCAGATAGAGATTCCATGCCCCCCCGCCGGTAAGCAGCATGCGGGGCTTTTTTTCGTTTCCGGAGCGCAACTTGCAAGCCGCCGCAATCCGGCCGGCAATGTGCGCCACTATGGTATGCAACATGTCTTCTACCGTTGCATTCTCATACGCAGAGGTTATCGGCAAAAAATGCGACTCAAACCACTCCCTACCCAAGGATTTCGGCGGTTGCAGGCTGTAGTAATCCAAAGCGTCCAATCTTTCTTTCATCCCCGGCACAGGCTTGCCGCTCCTTGCCCAAAGTCCATCGCAGTCATAGGCGGCATGTCGTTTGGCCGCATAATGGTTCAAGGCCATATTGCAGGGTGAAATATCATAAGCGATCCGCCTGCCTCCGGCATCCCGGTAAGAGATATTGGCGATACCGCCCAGATTCAGGCAGAAATCATAATCGGAAAAAAGCAGTTCATCGCCTATCGGTACCAAAGGAGCACCTTGGCCGCCCAAGGCGACATCGGTGGCGCGGAAATTATTTACCACCGCCAATCCACTTTCTGCCGCCATGGCTGCACCATCGCCTATCTGCAAGGTCATCCGCTGCTCGGGACAGTGAAAAACCGTATGCCCGTGAACGGCGGCGAAATCGGGTTTCAAACCATACCGCTTTACAAAATCAAAGATCGCTTTTCCTACAAAATGTCCGTAATCGGCATGCAGTTGGGCCAGTTTCAATCCGTCTGCCTGCATAGCCGCAGACAAACGCGCATAAAGTGCCGATGGATATGACTTGGTTAACGCTTCCAAGGGTATGTACTTCCATTTCCCCGCCGCGTCCTGTACAAAGCGGACATGAAGCATATCCAAACCATCGAGCGAAGTGCCCGACATCACACCTATCGCATCATAAGAGTGCATCAGAACAATCCTTTCACATGGGGTTTTCCCGCAATGAAATCCTTAAGATAGAATGGCTCGAAATAAGCCACATCCTCAAATGTACGCCGGGCATACGCACGGCTTGCCAAAGCGGGCATATAACGGGCGGAAGGACGGATATCTTCATAAAACCGCGCATTCGGCATGGCCTGCAGTACCGGGCGGCATTTGCCGCAACCGTCACCGCAAAAAAACATCCATCCTTTCCGCAAATATTCCACATAGGTATCCTCATCCACAATATCGGCGGCTATCTCACGCACTTGCCCCCCCTCTCCGTCATACAAGGCCGCATATACTTCCATCCGCCCTGCATCGGTCATCGGACAGAACAACGCGTCTTTCCTGCCTCCCTCCTGCCTGTTTCTTCTGGCAGCGGCCACCGCCATAGCCTGCAAGGGGCTTACCGCTATCAGCGGGCGATCCAGGGCATAGGCCAAACCCTTCGCCGTAGAGACGCCTATCCGCAGACCTGTATAAGAACCGGGGCCCGCCCCCACTGCCACAGCATCAATATCGGAACAACGCCTACCGGCTTCCCTCAACACTTCATCCACAAACACCGCGATACGGGCGGCATGTTCGTTGCCTTGGTCGGCTTCTCTGAAAGACAGCAATTGTTCGTTGTCGGAAAGCGCCACCGAACAATTGCGGGTGGATGTTTCGATGTTCAGGATAAGAGCCATGGATGTTTGATTCAACGCGCAAAAATAGTTTGTTCCCTCACGCGTCCGGCCCCGTCTTCCATGATTATTTCCACATAAGAATGTTAAGACACGGATTTTACCGCCGTACTTCCGCCAACCGACGGGTAAAATCCGCCCACACGTTCATGTAGTTGATGTAAGCATCATAGGGCGAATCGTAAGGCGTCAGATAACGTACCGACGGTTTCTCGGTAAAGTATTTGGTGGACATGAACAACAGGTGTTCCACTCCCGTAAGAAAACGGAAATCCTTTTGCAATTCCCCGTCCTTGCAATCCATCATGACCGGACAGGTATTTTTCCAATTCTCCATCACATCGCGTTGCAGTTCGTTGGCGTAAAACGCTGTGAGATCCTTTTCCTCATCCATATCAGAGATGGTGAAAGGAACATGCAGGGCGGGGAAATCCTCAGCAAAGCGACAGAGGTCGGATGGAAATGCGAATTCCAATCCATTCTTAAAAACGGCCGCCGGCAGATATTCAAGAAAATCGAAGATACCGGTTTCTTCTCCCTGAAATTCTCCAAAAACGGCATAATTGCAATACATTGTGACATGGCAGTTACCGCGCAAGGCCGCTTGGTTTTCCAAGGCCTTCGCCACAAATTTCTCGGCCGTCTGCGGACGTTCGGCAAAATGCAGGCTGATGTTCTCGCTCAACGCACCGTCACGCAAAATCAACTTAAGATCCCTGTCAGGATGCCGATACACCACATGCGGACTTTTCCATCCCAACACCGGTTTGGCCCCTTCGGTCAACATACCTTTAAAACCCAATTCAAAAGCCGCCGCCCCCATTTGGTCATCATATAAAAGTTGCGTACCGGCCAGCACCTTGCCACACTTCCCAAACACATCTTCCATCCTTTTTCTATGACGCAGCACCTGCGCTTCCCACAATTCCTTATGCAGCAGTCCCATTACTCCACCGCTGTCATCACTCGCCAGCACCTCAACATTGGGGTGTTTGAGCAAGGTCTTGAAATTTTCCAGCAGTTCGGGCGCGTACCATTGCATCTGATCAACCGCATTTCCGCTGAATACAAAGGCCACCTTGAGCCGTTCTCCGTAACGTTCAAAAAGATGGATAAGCAAACGGTTCGCCTTTTCGTACGACCTTTCCGAAAAGCGTTTCAATACATATTTGTTACGATAGTCATCGTAATAATTATGATGCGCATCGATATCAAAGAAACGATAGGGCCGCAGGTAAAACGGATGATGAACTTTAAAAACAAGGCTGAAAGTATCCATAATTTCCTCCTTTTTATGCAAACGGACAAACCGAACGGTAAACCGTCTTTATCTTTTCGGCCGCCGAACTCCATTTCAACGATTTGGCATCGGCCGCCCCCATTCCGGCAAACATTTTGGAAAGTGCAGGATAGTGCAACAATCCGTAAATGGCATCGGCCATCGCATTCACATCCCAAAAATCCACCTTGAGCGCATGGTTCAATATCTCCGCCACGCCCGATTGCTTGGATATCACCACCGGCACATTGGAGCGCATGGCTTCCAAAGGTGATATTCCGAAAGGTTCCGACACCGAAGGCATTACATAAACGCTACTCATACCGTACATCCTGTCCACATCCTCTCCCCGCAGGAATCCCGTAAAATGAAACCTGTTGCCTATGCCCAATGCAGCTACACGACGTACAATGGAATGCAGCATATCGCCTGAACCGGCCATTACAAATTCCACTTCCTTGTCTTTCTCCATTACCAGACGGGCAGCCTCTACAAAATATTCCGGTCCTTTTTGATAGGTTACGCGTCCTAAAAATGTCACGATTTTTCTACCGGTCCGAAGCATCTTCTCCATTTTCGGTTTTTCTTCCTTCGGTTCCACCGCATTATAAACCGTAGTTACCTTGTCCGGGGCTATGCCATAACGGTTGATCACGATGTCGCGCGTATAATTGCTCACGGTAATAATCCTGTCCGCAGCCAACATACCCTCTCTCTCTATACCGTAAACAATCGTATTCACGTTCTCGCCCGTACGGTCAAACTCGGTGGCATGCACATGAATCACCAAAGGTTTTCCCGAAGCTTTCTTGGCCGCGATACCGGCACGATAGGTAAGCCAATCGTGGGCGTGTATCACATCAAATTTGTGATGCATGGCCACTTCCACCGCCACCATCGCGTAACGATCCACCTCTTCCATGAGATTGGCCCTGTAAGCACCCGAAAAATCGAATTTTTGTCGGGTATAGGCCGCCGCATCAAATACGGAAGACTGTTTTTTTACCTTTTCCAAATCCAAATATTGATCCAATCCCGCGTATGGTATCAGATCCGCTCCGATTTCTATATAGGTAAGATTCTGAAAATATTCCCGATAAAGTGGCAACGTAAGATCAATGGCAATATCCGAGGCATTCACCATCTTCGCCACAGAAGCGTCTTCGCCGCCATGCAGTTTGGGCACTACAAAAACAACCTCCACACCCTGTGCCAGCAAACCCTTGCACATGCCGTAACAAGCCGTTCCCAAACCGCCGGTAATATGCGGAGGAAACTCCCAGCCGAACATCAGTACTTTCATCTCTTATCGTATTTGCCCGAATCCAACATCCATCTTATCCGCAACAGTTCAGCCACACTCCAAGCCTGACTGAAAGCCCCTTGCGCCTTATAGGGAGGGTCTCCGTCATAGATTTCCGACACGGTACCGATACCGGCTTCCCATAGGGCCGGTTCAAAATTCCGGTACAGTTCTTCCACAAACGGCTTTCCCTCTTTGCCATAAACCCTCAGGTAGGCTTCGGCGAAATGGCCTACCGGCCATACCCAGACCGTGCCTTGATGATAGGCGTGATCGCGGTCCGACTGATTGCCCCGGTAAATCGATTTATAGCGTGAATCGGCCGGTGCCAAAGAACGTAAACCACGCGGGGTAAGCAAAAAGTTCTTCACCTTTTCCACGATAAGTTGCCCGACTTTTTCACTCACAGGAGAATACGTCATAGAAACAGCAATAATCTGATTGGGTCTGACGCTCCAATCCGGATTGTCGTTGCAGACCACATCGGCCAGATAGCCCTTCTCCTTGTTCCAGAAACAAGCCTTGAACACAGCGGGGAAATTATCCATCAAAGGCCGCCATTTCAAAGAGAAATCCTTTGTTTCCTTCCCGCAGGCCTTTTCCGCTTCAAGGGCAAACATCACCGCATTATACCAAAGCGCGTTGATCTCAACCGGCATACCTTGCCGTGGTGTAATAGCCTTTCCGTCCACCATTGCGTCCATCCACGTCAGCGCGCACCCATCCTTACCGGCATATATCAAACCGTCGGCCGTCATACCGATACCGAGATCGATGCCTGCGGCATATTTTTCTATCACCTGCTTTACCGTATCGCCGAATTCTTCCCATGCTTTTGGCAGATCGCCAAGGGCCGCCGCATATTGCTGCACCGCCCAAACAAACCACAGGGGCGCATCGGCCGAATTATACGCCGCCGCACCACCGTAACCCACATTGGGAAACAAACCGCCCGACAGATCCTTGCGCATGCTGCGCAGAACATCTGCCGCCATTTCGGTTTTTCCCGCGCAAAGCATAAGACCCGGTATGGATATAAACGTATCCCGTCCCCAGGAACCGAACCAAGGATAACCGGCCACAATCTGACAACGGTCCTCTTTGTGTTTGATGAATC
>CAYTCD010000024.1:0-865 GCA_964436335.1 uncultured Bacteroidaceae bacterium | reverse complement strand
GCTGTTTTCCATATTGTCCATCGGTGTCAAGGCTGCCTGCCCTTCGGCAAACAAGGCCAAAGACGTTTCCGGTTCGGCAAGCGGAGTAAGCCCCACGCTCAACACTACCGGTTCGTTCAAGGTAAGCGGCACAGAAAGCGTGCCGGGCGTAAAGAGATCTTCCCTGCAATGATATCCCCTTTCTTTTTCGGCCACATATTCCACCTGTCTGTACCAGTCAGGATGGTCCGTAATCCGGCAGGAACGGGAGGTCTGTATGTAAAGAGACGAAAAAGATGGATACAGACGGCATTTGATACCCTTTTCGGCATACTGTACCTGCGTGCAGGCCGTATCATTGCAAACTGTAAGTTCGTGCACATCGCGGAAAGCCAGAAAAGGACGAATCTCGAGCGAGGTTTCGGAATGGGCTTCCACCAAGGTATATTTAATCAAAAGCCTGTTCTGTCCGGCATGCATCAAAAGTTCCTTGCGCAATAACACGCCGCCCACACGATAGTACCATACCGGATGGGTCAGATATTCGAAAGACTCGATATAATTGTGTCCTTTCGGCGAAAATACATGCCCGGCATAACGCTTCACGCCGATATGAAATTCCTTGTCCTGTTGGCAAACGGTTTCTTCAAGCGAAGAGAGCAGCACAAAATTGTCTTGGTTCAGGGCAGGCTGCTTGACAATCCCGCTACCGGAGATTTGCCGTATTAAGGGTCTGTTTTGAAATTGTAAGACTATATGATTGTTCCCGGTCCAATCATATAGAAAATGAGAAAGTGATCCTACGGTCAAAACAAAAAATATTCCAATAATTACATATCTTCTTAAATGTCTCATAAAAACACCCCGGGAATAGTGTATGAGCATT
>CAYTCD010000023.1:0-23454 GCA_964436335.1 uncultured Bacteroidaceae bacterium | reverse complement strand
TTCTCCACCAAAGAGATAAACATCACCTTCACAGAGAGATTCGGAAACTTCGATCCATGTCTGCAAGCGGTTGAATCGCAAGGCGTACATATAAACTCCACCCTGTGCCGCCGGACTTTCACCCATGATACGCAACATATAGATACCTTTTTCCGTAAGGGTGAACTGCGCCGTAGCCGAATCCCTTTCCTTGTTGATGGCCTGTTGCGCCATTATCGATTCACCGTCCGTTTCAAAGTCCTTTACCAGACATATGTTCAGTTTTTCGGAAAAGTTTTCATCGGCGGCGCCATAAACGGCTTCCAACGTATAGATACCGGCCGGCATATCGAATCCGGGGGTAAAGAACGCATCATTCGAGACCGTTTCCGGATGCGGGGCCAAGAACATGCCTTCGTTTTCTTCAGAACGAACCCATGTGAGGCTGTCGTTATTGAGATTCAAGATATGGATATAGCGATCGCTTTCCTCCTGTCCGTCGAAAAGTGTTTCATAAGGCAATTCCACCGGTGCATAATGCATTACCTTTATGCGCAAGGTATCATCGAATACAGGTTCACCAGATACATTCACCCAAACGGCAAGCGTACGTTCGCCTACTTGCTCAAAGTTGGCTTTTTCGGTGAAAGTGTATTCATAGCGGGTGTCCGGTGCCAGATTTTCAGCCTCGAAGTCTATCGTTTCTTTTACCACCTGGCCATCGTCTATGCGGAAATAGATATCAGCCGGCTTGCACAAATCGTCCACACCGGTATTCAGCATGCTTACCCGTACCGTTTCATTTCTCATATCGGCTTTGGGAACGATAGGCATGATTTCGGTAAGCCCCAGATTGGTTTCGTAAAGCGCGTTTACTTTGAACTCATCGATATAGAAATTCTGGTTGTATTCAGCGATACCGCAAAGCAGGATATATTGATGCCCGCTTACATCGTTAAGGTTAATCGAATAGTGATACCAATTGTCTTCGGCTTTTTCTACCACCACCGGTTCCTTCCCGATGTTATTGTGGATATAGGTCAGCAGACGGGCTCCTACCGTATCCGTAGCGTTGTCTCCAACAAAAACTTTCAATCCTTCGTTTTCTTTCGTGCAAGCGGGATCCCTATACATCCAGAATTCAAGAGTATAGGTAGCTTCCACCGAAAAATCCAAAAGCGGGGAAGCCATCAAAGAGACAACATTGTTCAACATATACGAATAGAAACGCAAAGATTTCTCTCCCACTTTATGCGCTGTCGTTTCCAGACTCCACGGTGTGGAGGTAGAACTATTACCCAACCACACATATTTCCAATACGGCGGCAACACGCTTCCTTCAAAATCTTCCACATAAGGTAACGGCAGGGCCTTGTTGGCTGTACTGAACTTGATGCTGTCCCAAATGCTTTGGTCGTCTTCACTGCATACCGAGCGAACATATACCGTATAATTGGTGGAAGGTTTCAGATCGTTCTATTGATAGGTGGTGTCGGTAATATCACTTACCTCCTTCCAGTCTTCAACCACGACTTCACGATATTTCAATTCAAACCGGTTGTTTTCCGAATCCCAACGCAAACCCGCGATATCGGATTTCAAACCCACGATACGCAGACCCTCTACTTTTACGCAAGAATAAGGTGTTTCCCAACTGATTTTAACCGGCAGACTCTTCTCTGTCTGACAAACGGTAAGCACCGAAGCGGTGTAGTTAGTATGCTGCTGCAAGCCCGTCAAAAGCACCGTGGTATCGGGTGCCGTTGCTTCGGCAGTCCAAGTGGTCTGGGCATCTTCCTGTTTAAAGTATGTCACTTCGTATTTCTGAATGTCGCCATCTGCAGATTCCGTGGCAGGTTCTCCCCACATCAAGCGGGTTTCATTGTAGCGGATATCGCCATCCGTTCTCAAGCGGGTAGGCGGAAAACAGATAGGAGAATTTTGGATATTAAGGCTATATACCGTAATGCCGTCTCCATACAGATTGCTTGCCCCCTTTCCTATCAAACGGAGCCTCAAAATGGAGGCATTCCCCACCAAGTCTCCAAGGGGCACAGTCTCCGTTGTTTGAGAGTAAGAGGTAAAGGGATGTTCCAATGTATCCCAGGTAATCCCTCTATCTGTGCTATAGGCTATATAAAAATATTGACCGCTTGTGGCGTTAACCGAGTAATTGATTTCCAGTTCGAGACGAGATTTAACCGCCGTAGAGATATTGATATCCGGCGTATGCAGAAGCCCATATTGCTGATTGCTTCCTGAATAGTACACATAAGCGCCACGCCAACTGGAGCCCGCCATCCATGCTTTGCCCTTATAATCGTCGGCATCCCAACATGCTGGAATCGTGGAACCGGCAAATTCGGCTATAAACGGAAAATCAAATGCAACACACGGTGTGGTAAATGTAACTTCATCGGAATAAAGACTTTCATCGTTTTCCGAACATTGGGCCTTTACCCTCACCGAATATTTTTTTCCCGATTCCAAACCGGTAATGGAGATGGGTTTGGTGTTTTGCGCCGGCAACACCGTCCATGTTTCAGATTCCTGATCCTTGTATTCCACCACAAAAGAGGCAGCGGTGGAGGTGAAGTCAAGCTTAGCCGAAGTTTCGAGCAATTCGGTCAAATGCACATCGGTAGGCGCAGCGCAAGACACCAACATGAAGTTGTCCAGATAAAAGCCGTTGCCATAACCGCTGCCCGAAGTGTTCTTGATCGCGATATAAATCTGCTTTCCCACATAGGCGCTCAAATCAGAATAGACCTTGACATAGTCGGAATTCGACGTTACTTCCGTTTCTGCTTGAAGTTCAACAAAATCATCCTCTGCCGTGGTATTTTCAGACACCCATACGCTGTATTTTCCCGAGCCATAAGAACTGTTCGCCTTTATTTCAAAAGAAAAGGTAACCGCACGGTCAAGATTTATCTGGGGACTGATCAGCCAATCGTTCGTAGGACCGTACGAGGCCTCAACCGCCCACGTTCCATCTACTCCGCTATATTTGTTCTGCCCCCATTTTGCCCCCACAATCGTCCAACAATTGAGTTCCGATGCAGAGAGCCAGCTGCTTTCCTCAAACTACTCCGCGTACGGAATATTCTGCATTGTGCAATGGGTCGTAAAGCCGAAAGCGGAAGAATACGCGCTTTCATCTCCCTCCCCGCAAATAGCCTTGGCTCGGAAGTCGTATTTCGTACCGGGCAAAAGGTCCGATAAGGAAACTTCTTTTGTGTTTACAGTTCCTCCCTGTATCCAGTTTTCGGCCGAGGCTGTTTTATATTCCCATTCGAATGCCGAGGCAGAAGAAGTGAAGCCTATCGTGGCCGAGGAAGCAGTTAAATCCTTTACCACGAAATCCCCCGGAGCCGCGCATGAAATCACCATGAACTCATCCACATAAAGGGAGCTTTTATCTTTATCCGACACTGCCTTGACCGCCACATAGATATCTTCTCCAATATAAGCGCTCAAATCAACAATCACTTCCGTAAACGCTGTATTCGATACAAGCGTTGCTTCTTTGACCTCTTCGAAATCAGCAATTTCAAAACCTGTCTTCGATACCCATACACTATATTGTTCAGGATAACTAGCGGTCTGTGCCTTTACCAAGAAAGAGGCCGATGCCGAACGGTCGATATGGATCTGCGGACTGATCAGCCAATCGGAAGCCGGGTTTTGGCTTGAATATGAATATTGGGCACATGCGCTTCCATTCACGCCACCGCTCGTACTTCTTTTCCACGTCTTGCCATCGTTATTTTCATCTACAATCTTCCAACAATTCAACTCCGTTTCGGAAGCCCAACTGTCGGTGTCGAAATGTTCCACATAGGGAATGGTCTTTACGCCGCAATCATCGGATTGGGCGAGGGCGTTTCCGCCTCCAACGAGAAACGCCGACACAGCCAAGGCTGTGCCCAAATACTTTTTTTTCATAAAAAATTGTGTTTCGGTTTTATCCGGACGCTCCGGGTACGGGCACAGATGCCCGCCTTGTCCGTTTTCTTCCGGATATGTTGTAAAGATAATCAAAAATAACGAGACCGCAAAAAAAAAGACCGGAGAAATAATTTTCCCCGGTCTTTCCCATTGATGGATCGCCTTTATCAGGCAATAGAAAACGCCCGCAAAAAGTCAACCGACTTCTGGATGAGCGGGTACATCACCGTGTCGTCTTCGATAAAGGCCACCTGATTACGGTAGGCGGCGAGGAATTTTTCGAGGATGGGCGAAGTCTTTACCGGACGGCGGAATTCAAAGGCCTGCGCAGCGTTGAACAATTCAATCGCCAACACACGTTCGGTATTGTCCATCACACGGTAAGCCTTGGTAGCCGCGTTGGCCCCCATGCTCACATGGTCTTCCTGACCTTGCGAAGACTCGATGGAATCCACGCTGGCCGGGCAGCAAAGCTGCTTGTTCTGGCTCACAATCGAAGCCGCCGCATATTGGGGAATCATAAAACCGCTGTTCAGCCCCGGTTTCTTCACCAAAAAGCTCGGCAAACCGCGTTTTCCGGCAATCAACTGATAGGTGCGGCGCTCGGAGATATTGGCCAGTTCGGCCACGGCAATCGCCAGAAAATCCTGCGTGAGCGCCAAAGGCTGACCGTGGAAATTCCCTGCCGAAACTACCAAGTCCTTATCGGGGAAAACGGTGGGATTGTCGGTAACGGCGTTGATTTCTTCAAAAGTGATGCGGCTCACGTATTCGATGGCGTCTTTGGAGGCACCGTGCACCTGCGGAATGCAGCGGAACGAATACGGGTCCTGCACATGTTCTTTCTTGCGGGCAATCATCTTGCTGCCCTTGAGGTATTTGCGGAAAGCCGCCGCCGTATCCACCTGCCCTTTGTGGCGGCGTACATCCTGAATTTCGGGATAGAACGGTTCGATACGGCCATCGAAGGCTTCCAGCGACAAAGCGCCCACCAAATCCGCCAATTTGCTCAATCTGCGTGCCTTCAATACATTGTGAACCGCAAAAGAGTTCATGAACTGCGTACCGTTGAGCAGTGCCAAACCTTCTTTGGATGCCAGTTCGATAGGCTTCCAACCGTATTTCTTGAGCACCCCGGCGGCGGGTTTCTTTTCGCCGTTCACCCACACTTCGCCCAAACCGATCAAGGGCAGGCACATGTGCGCCAAGGGCGCCAAGTCGCCCGAAGCGCCCAGCGAACCCTGCTGATAGACCACCGGCAACACATCGTTATTGAAAAAGTCGGCCAAACGTTGAATCGTAATCACCTGCACGCCCGAATTGCCATACGAAAGCGATTTGATCTTCATAAGCAGCATCAGCTTCACCACTTCCTGCGGAACCGGTTCACCCAAACCGCAGGCATGCGACATCATGAGGTTCTTCTGCAACTGGGAGAGCTGTTTTTCGGAAATGCTCACATTGCACAGCGAACCGAAACCCGTGGTGACCCCATAGATGGGTTCCTTGTGGGTCTTGGTCTTCTTGTCCAGATAGTCGCGGCATTTCTTTACGGCAGCAAGCACATCCTTCGACAGGCTGATCTGCATCTTGTCGTTGACAATCCGTTCGATTTCATCAAAACTGAGATCTTTCAGGGTGATCTCGAAAACATTTTTCTTCATATCGTCCGTTTTTATATTTCCTTATTCCGTGGGCGCGGCCACCTGCAACAACTCCTGAGGCGATACCGAACGCTGCTGTCCGGTAGCCATGTCCTTTATCAGGATCTGCCCCGATTCGTGTTCCTTTTCGCCGATCATGGCCACCAAGGGAACCTTGAGGTTATCGGCATACGAAAACTGCTTCTGTAACTTGGCCGGCGAAGGATAGATCTCCACCGAAACCCCCTGGCGGCGCAAGGCCTGCGCCGGTTCAAACGCCCATTCCTGTTCTTTCTCCCCAAAATTCACAAACAGCACCTGCGTGCCGCTCGCCAGACTTTCGGGATAGAGGTTCAAATCGTTCAGTACATCGTAAATCCTGTCCGCGCCAAAAGAAATGCCCACGCCCGAAACCCCTTTCAAGCCGAAAATGCCCGTCAGATCGTCGTAACGCCCACCGCCGCAGATACTGCCCATCTCCACATCCAAGGCCTTTACCTCAAAGATGGCACCGGTATAGTAGTTGAGTCCGCGCGCCAAGGTAAGGTCAAGCTCACAATCGGTCTTTACGCCCATCTTTCCGATAAGCCCGAACACCGTTGCGAGTTCCTCCACGCCTTTGAGCCCCGTCGGGCTGTCTTTCAGAAAAGCCTGCAATCCTTGCAGTTTCTGCGCCACATCCCCTTGCAGATGCAACACCGGAAAGAGTTTTTCGATGGATTCGGCCGGGATGCCGCGCGCCCCCAGTTCCTCGCGCACGCCGTCTTCCCCAATCTTGTCCCATTTGTCAATCGCCACCGTGATATCCGTCATCTTCTCCGGGCAGCCGATGGTCTGGGCGATACCCGCCAACACCTTGCGGTTGTTGATCTTTACCTGCACACGGATACGCAAGGCCTCGAACACCTCGCCTATCATCTGCACCAGTTCGGCCTCATTGGTCAGCGAATCGGAACCCACCACATCGGCATCGCACTGGTAGAACTCGCGGTAGCGCCCTTTCTGCGGACGGTCGGCACGCCAGACCGGCTGTATCTGATAGCGTTTGAACGGAAAACTCAGTTCTCCCTGATGCTGCACCACAAAACGGGCAAAAGGCACGGTAAGGTCGTAGCGGAGCCCCTTTTCGCTGATTTTGGAGAGCAAGGCCCGGCTCATCTGTTCCGTTTGGCGGTTCTCCTGCCAGAAACTTTCCGAATCCGCCCCCGTCTTGTCCATGAAATTGCCCGAATTGAGAATCTTAAAGAGCAGTTTGTCGCCCTCCTCGCCATACTTGCCCATGAGGGTGGAAAGGGTTTCCATGGCGGGGGTTTCGATAGGCTGATAGCCGTGCAGACGATAAACGCGGCTGATGGTGTCGAAAATATAGCCACGCCTGCGCATCTGCAGGGGCGAAAAATCGCGGGTTCCTTTAACCGTGCTTGGTTTCATATCGTATCAAAATAACTCTAATTCCTGATATAGCTTGAACGAACGCCGGTGCCAGGGGCTGGGTCCGTTCTTTAAAATGGCTTCGTAATGCGCCTTGGTGGGATAGCCCTTGTTGTCCTCCCAACCGTAAAGCGGACACTGCGCGTGCAACTCCCGCATATGGTCGTCGCGGAAAGTCTTGGCCAGAATCGAAGCGGCGGCAATCGAAAGGTATTTTCCGTCGCCCTTCACCACACAGGTATGAGGCACTTGACCATAGGGTCTGAAACGGTTGCCATCTACGGTGATGAACGCCGGCTGGGGCGAAAGTTTTTCCAACGCCAAGTGCATGGCCTTGATGGAAGCCTGCAGGATATTGATCCGGTCTATTTCCTCGGCATCCACCTGCGCCACCCCGTACGAAAGGGCATCGCGCATGATTTCCTCGCGCAAGGCATAGCGGGCTTTCTCGCTCAGTTTCTTGGAATCGTCCAAACGCGGATTACGGTAGTCGGGCGCAAAAATCACCGCTGCGGCGAACACCGGCCCCGCCAACGGGCCTCTGCCGGCCTCGTCGCAACCGGCCTCCAAGGTTTCCTTGCTGTAGCGCGAAAGCAACACCCCGTTTCCTTTTTATCGGTTCTTGAGCCAGCTTTCAATCAGACTCTCAAACAATATCCGGCCATCGGTATTGCCCAGCACCTCTTCCGCACAGCGCTCCGGGTGCGGCATCAGGCCGAACACATTGCGCTTTTCGTTGCAGATGCCGGCGATATTCTCCAGCGAACCGTTGGGATTGGAAGCGGCATCCACCTTGCCGCTTTCATCGCAATAACGGAACAACACGCGGTCCTGACGGTTGAGTTCCTTGAGCGTGGATTCATCGGCAAAGTAGCGGCCCTCGCCATGCGCCACGGGTACTTTAAGCACTTGCTTGGGCGCGCACTTGGCGGTAAAGGCCGTTTTATCGGTCTGCACCTGCAGATATACGTTCTTGCAGATGAACTTCTGCACGTCGTTGTGCAACAGTGCCCCCGGCAACAGATGCGATTCGCAGAGTATCTGAAAACCGTTGCAGATGCCCAGCACATAGCCGCCTTTGTCGGCAAAGGCAATCACCTTTTCCATAATGGGCGAAAAACGCGCGATAGCCCCCGAACGCAGGTAATCTCCGTAGGAGAAACCGCCCGGCAGCACCACGGCATCACAGTTCTGCAAATCGGTGTCCTTGTGCCAGAGTTGCACTGATTCCTGATTTAATACGTGCTTGAGCACATAGTGTATGTCATGGTCGCAATTCGAACCCGGAAAGGTAACCACCCCGAATTTCATAGGTATATAGGTTTTATTATTTGCTTATTTCTAACTCCGGCTACAAGTCTTCGCGGCAGACAGGCATGGTCATGCAACGGCAGCCACCGCCTCCGCGCACTAATTCCGAACTTTCTATCGTATAGACCGTGGGCCGGTTTTCGTCTTCGGTTTCCACCCTGACTTTACCTTCCGCCACATCCCAGGCCCGCACCACTTCAAAACCGGCCTTGTTCAAAGCATCTATCGTATGGATATTGCGGCCATAGCCCATTATCTTTCCCGGTGCGAAAGCAAAGAAATTGGCGCCGCTGTGCCACTGGTCACGGTCCGCGTAAAGTTCATCGCCGCCCGCACAGAATATGGGAGTGTAATCGTAACCGAGGCTATGCAGGGCATCGAAAACCGTGTCGAAAGGCGTTTCGCTCACACGTCCGTTTTCTACCTTGAGCAATTTTGTGGCATAGCGATGCTTGTCCATTACCAATGGTTTATAGGCCATGCAATGGGTGCGGCTCAAAAAGGTGAACACCATATCGAGATGAATAAAGGATTCGGGTTCCAACGGCAATTCCTGCGTGATTACGTAAAACGGTTCCGATTCCTTGATCTTGGTGGAGATAAAGGCCTTTACACCGTTGCTGTTGGAACGCGCCCCCTGCCCTATCACAAACACATTGGGAGCGGCCACCTGAAAATCGCCGCCTTCCAAACGGGTATCGGCGGACACCTGCCCCCATGGGTTGACGTGGGAGGCGTTGCGGGCAAAAAGCGGATGGAAACGGTAAACGGTTTCGGTTATCAGAATCTCGCGCGAACGCACTTGTGTGGCCATATGGGCGGGCATGCTACGCTGATTGAAACATACGCCGATATCGCGCGTAAAATAAAGATTGTACAGCGGATTGAATTCGGTGCCGCGCACACCGGCAATCAACGCTCGGGATAATTCTTCCGCATTCATTTCAGCCAACCCGATAGGCAACCCTGCCGTTTGTGCGCTCTCCGCAACCTGTTCCAACACAAACCGCCGGGCCTGAGATTGCGTCTGCAACGTCTCAGCGAGAAGGTCGTCGATGTAGAACGGCTTGCAAACTTGTTCCAAAACGGCTTCCAACTGCCGGTATTCCTTTTGGGCGGGTTCGGTACTCAACAGGTCGCTATACAGCGCGCGGTGAATCGTAGCGGGCGTCATTTGTTCCAACTCAGGGCCTGGTCGGTGCAAAACCACCGCCCGGAGGCATCCCACTTCGGAATTAAGGTTTACTTGGAGGTCCATATATGCTGCTTATTTTTTCTGTATCAAAACACCGTTTTTCCAAACGGCACCAAAAGGCAAATGTAACGAATTTCCTTCACACAAGGGGGACGGAAAGACAGCCTTTTGTCCTCAACAAAAAATTCTTTACATTTGCGGTCGCTAAAAAATAGGAGAAACATGAACAATCGCGTAAGAATCGGCATACAAGCGGCTTTGATTGCCGTTGCCATCGTATTGGCATTCTTGATTTACCGAAGCATCATGCAGCCCGTACGCTTTCAACGGGAAAAGGCAGAAAGAACAGAAGTTCTGGTGCAGCGGATGAAAGATATCCGCAAGGTGCAGCAAGAATATAAGAAAGCTTTCGGTTGCTACATTCCCACAGGCGACAGCCTGATTCTTTTCTTGCGCGAAGGCATGGTTCCTTATGTAAAGATGGTGGGGACCGTACCCGATTCACTCACCGAAGAAGAAGCCGTGGCCAAGGGTATCGTTTCGCGCGAGACCTTTACAGAAAACGCCTTTGCCGTATTGTTTCCCGACAAAGTGGAACAAAAGGAATCTTTCCTTTCTCACCTGATGCTGATTCCGTTCAACGAATCGGGCAAGAAGATTTCGCTCGAAGCCGGTTTTATCTCGCGTAGCGGCTACCGCGTTCCCGTTTTCGAAGCCAAAGTTCCATTTGAAGACTTACTCGAAGGCATGGATGAACAATTGATAGTGAACGAAATCGCGCAGGCTAAAACCTACAACCGCTATCCGGGCATCATGATGGGCAGCATGACAGAGCCCATTACAGAAGGCAACTGGGAATAAGAGAATCTTTTCCCCACGCGTTTAAAACACCCCGTCCGCAAACCGTGAACGGGGTGTTTTGGCAAATCCGAAAGCATGAACAACGAAATAAAATGCATCGAGCGCAATATCAATCCCAATATTGCCAATTACAACGATTCTGAACTCAGAATCTGCGTCTGCCTGCAACAATACCGCCTTGATTTAGGCATTTCGGGATGCGAAGACCGTATTCCCTTGGCTTTGGCCTCCTACGATTTTTCCTCTTCCGGAAAAACCTTTTCAGAATGTATCCGGGAATTGACGCTTTCCGAACAGTTGTTGGATCCCACCTTTCATTACGGCAAACGGATCTTCAGCGTACCCGATTTCAAATCCACGCTGATCCCTGAAAAACTCTACGAAGCCGAACATGGAAAAGACTATCTCGACAGCCTTTTCCACCTCAACGGCAAAGAGTGTATCACCAAGGAACTGGAACCGAACACCAAGAGCGTTATACTCACGGCTTTCAATAACAATTATCTGAAAACCTCGCAGCAACTTTTTGTTCAAGACGAACAGGTGGGCTTTCTTAGCGTTTATGCCTGTCTGTTACGGGAACTGTTCCGTCTGGGACAGACTTACCGCCGGTTCTCGCACCATATCTTGCTGAACCTGCGCAAAAGCGAGTTCGACCTTTGCGTAAAAGGCGACGAGGGATTGCTGTTCATCAATACATTTCCCTGCCCCGATTTTGACAACCTGCTCTATTATTTCCTCTACGCGCTCAATACGCTCAAAATCGACTTAGGGGCGGCTGCACTCTTTCTCTGCGGACTGGCTTCCGAACAAGACCTGCTGCACAAGATAGAAGACCATGTGTATGCGGTAACTTATCTCCCCGCGCCCAATCAGATTCGTTTTCCGCGGGAGATGCCCTACGACCGTTATTTTATCTGTCTCTAACCATGCGTATCATCAGCGGAGAATTCAAAGGACGCCGTTTTCAGGCACCCGATAACCTGCCCGTGCGTCCCACCACCGACGCGGCCAAAGAAAGCCTATTCAATATTCTGGGAAACCACTTGGACTGGGAAGACCTGAACGTGCTGGACCTCTTTGCGGGTATCGGAAGCATCTCGCTGGAATTCGTATCGCGGGGAGCGAGCCAAGTGCACGCCGTGGATTCGTTTGCAGGCTGCACCAAATTCATCCAGAGCATGGCGCAGAAATTCGAGATGGACAACCTGCAGGTGTTCCGCCAAGACGCTTTCGAATACCTAAAACGCGCCCGGTTCCAATACAATCTGGTTTTTGCCGACCCACCCTACCAGTTGCCGAACATCGCCGGGATTCCCGATTTGGTCCTGAGCGCAGACTGCCTGGAAAAAGACGGCATCTTTATTCTGGAACACTCCGACAAATACCACTTTGATCAAGACCCACGTTGCATAGAGGAACGGCGGTACGGGAAGGTACATTTCAGCTTCTTTAAAAAAGTGTTTTGAACGGCGATCTGCTGCGTTGGAAGGTTTGGCCGCCTCGGTCTCGTGCGGCAACGAAGCGCACCCGCACTTAACCTAACCACCGCCGGAGACACCGACCGCAGCGCAGGGCGCGCCTTTTGGGGTTACTTTTTGAGGCAAGACCCAAAAAGTAACATCAAAAACTTGCAGTTTTAAAAGAAAACCCTACCTTTGTACGCGGAAACGATTTCAAAAAAAAACGTTTCCTTGTGTCATGAGTACCGAAAGAAAAGATTCACTTGCCCCTAACCCGCAGATGCTTGAGCAGATCTCGGATCTGTTCCTCAAATACGGATTGCGCAGCACCTCGATGGACGACATCTGCCGGCATCTGAACATTTCCAAAAAAACGCTTTACCAATACTTTGAAAACAAAGAGCAGTTGGTGGAGGCGGTATTCATGATGCGGCATCAGGATTTCGACTTCGAGGCCATCAAGAAGAAAATACAGCCCGTATCCGCCATCCAGATTCTTTTCGGCACAGTGGCACACTTTTTGCAAGTGCAACAGGGTCTGTTGCCGGCCAATATGTTCGACCTCAAGAAATATCATCCGGTCGTGTTCGACAAGGTGGCCAGGCACTTTGAAAGCTTTATCCAAAAGTTCTACTCGATGGTGATTCAAAAAGGCCAGACCGAAGGCATCTTCCGCAAGGACATCGATCCGGAAATGCAGATTTGGCTTCTCTGCGAACAGTTCTGCCTGCTCCGCGACCCGGAAAAGCGGGAGGAACTCAAGTTTCCGCTCAAGGATATCGTTTATACCGTTACGGAAAACGTAATCCGTAGCGTGGCGACCCCAAAAGGCATCGAAGAACTCGACAAGTTCAAGAAATCGCATCCGTACTTCTCCGAACCGTCCGCATCGGGAGCGGATGCCGGTTCACGCAAGAAAACAGAAAGAATATAAACCGAAATTTCCAATAAAAAGAAGATGAAAAGAAAAAACATCATTCTCGGTTTGATAACGATTGGCTTGTGGTCGTTATCGCCGTTATCGCGTGCGCAGGAACAGCGCTCCGACCAAACCGTTCCGGAGGAAGCCACCGACGCTCCCCTGCATCTGAGTTTGGAGGATGCCGTTGATTTTGCGCTCGAACACAACAAAAGCCTGCAAGCCTCCCAGTTGGATATCGAGTTATATAAGAAAAAGGTGATGGAAGCCGCCTCCGCCGGCATCCCGCAGATCAACGGGAATCTGGGATATTCCACTTATTTCAACCAAAAGATGTCGTTGGGCAATATGCCCGGAAGCATCACCATGGACGACAACCTGAACCTGGTCGCCTCCGTGCAGTGGAACTTCAGCGGACAGTGGATCGTAGGCATCCAGACTTCCAAGATAGCCCGCAAGCTGGCCGAACAGCAAACCGATATCAGTTCCTTGGAAATCAAAAGCACGGTATATAATTCGTACTACACCATTCTGGTTTGCGAACACCTGTTGCGTATTTTGGACGACAACCTCAAGAACATGCAGGAAATTCTGCAGCACACGCAAAACATGTACGATGCCGGTAGTTTGGAAATCAGCGATGTGGATCAGCTCCGCATTACCGTGGGCCAGTTGAACAACACCAAGCTCGCCATGGAACGCACCGTAGATGTAAACTACAACCTGCTCCGCATCCAGCTTGGGGTCAAGGCCGGCACGCCTTTGACACTTATTGAACCCCTCGAACGTTTCCTCAACGTGGAAGTGTTTGCCGAATGGGCGTTCAAGGATCTGGACGTAAACGAAAACCTCAGCTACCAAGCCACGCTGACCCAGGAAAAGATGCAGAAGAAATCGCTCACTTCCGCATACATGGCTTGCGTTCCCACTCTCAGCGCAGGTTACAACTACCAATACCAGATTATGAAAGGGGGTTTCATGAACATGCCGCACACGGCCACCGTAAGCCTCAACGTTCCCATCTTCGGCGGCTTGCAACGCGCCTCGAAAATCAGCCAGGCCAAGATAAGCCTGCAACAGACACGGCTCAACAAAAGCCTGCTGGAAGACCAGTTGCACTTGCAGGAAGCCCAATACAAATACAATCTCCAGAACGCCAACGAGAACTTTAAATTGCAGAAAGAAAACATGGAAGTTGCCAAGAGTGTGCTGGGGCACTACCAAGCCAAGTTCGAAGTGGGCGCCATTTCGAGCCTGGACCTGACACAAGCCAACAACAACTACCTGGGGGCGGCCAACAACTACACCTCCGCTTGCCTCGACCTGTTGCAGGCGCAGACGGAACTGCTCAAACTCTACAACGAACTTCCGTAATCAAACCTTTTATTCACTCACCCGAAAAATTTAAAGCATCATGATAAAGAAAACTTTGTTGGGTATCGCCACGCTGGCCATCCTGACTTCCTGCGGCTCGAAGAAAAGCGACCAAGCCGCACAGCAAGAAGAAACACGCATTCCCGTTAAAGTGAAGAAACTGGAAAAGACCAAAATAGCCCGCACGCTGGACTATGCCGCCAACCTGCAGGCCGACGAACAGGTGTTCTACGCCCCGGCCTCGGCAGGACGTATCCAGAAGATTTACGTGGAAGTGGGCGACCGGGTCAAGAAAGGTCAGCTACTGGTGGAAATGGACAAGACCCAGCTGCGCCAGACCGAAGCCCAGTTCGAGAACATCAAGACCGAATACGACCGTGCCGTAAAACTCAAGAAGACCAACAGTATCAGCCAACAGGCGTACGACCAGGCCGTGACCCAATACGAGGTGACCAAGACCAACCTGGAGTTCCTGCGTGAAAACACGCGCATGGTGGCGCCTTTCGACGGCATTGTTACCGGCAAATACTTCGAAGACGGAGAAATGTACACCGGCGGCGCTTTCGGCGGCGCTTCCAAGCCCTCCATCATCGCCCTCGAAAAAATCAATCCGCTCAAGGCTTACGTGAACCTTTCCGAACAATACTTCCTGCTGGTGAAAGAAGGTTCGAACGTAACGCTCAAGTGTTCCATCTTTCCCGACCGCGTGTTCGAAGGCAAGGTAAAGATTGTCTATCCCACCATCGACCCCGCCTCCCGCACGTTCTCGGTGGAAGTGCAGATTCCCAACGCCAAGGAAGAATTGCGCCCGGGCATGTTCGCCACGCTTGAATTTGCCGTAAGCCAGACCGAAGCCGTGGTCGCTCCGGCCATCGCCATCCTCAAGATGCAGGGTTCGAACGACCGCTATGCGTTCGTGAACCGCAACGGCAAGGCCAAGCGCATCAGCCTCACCATCGGTAAACGTTTTGATGACCAACTGGAAATCATCAGCCCCGATATACAAGAAGGCGACGAACTGGTGATTGTAGGCCAAGGCCGCCTTATCGACGGTTCTCCGCTGGAAATCCTCCGTTAGTCTCTTTCATCCTTTAAAGAACGACAACCATGAGCATATTCGCAACAGCCGTAAACAAACCCATCTCGACCTTGATGATCTTCACCGCCGTCCTGGTCCTTGGGATTGCTTCTTATCTGAACCTTCCGGTGGATCAATATCCCAAGATGGATCCGCCTTACATTACGGTAATGGCCACCTATCCGGGCGCCAACGCCGCCGATATCGAGGAAAACGTAACCAAGATATTGGAAGACCAACTCAACTCGGTGGACGACCTCAAGGAGATCACTTCCACCTCTTACGACAACCTGTCTGTCATCAGCCTCGAATTCGAATGGGAAGTGAACCTGGACGAAGCCTCCAACGACGTGCGCGACGCGGTGGACAAGTCCATGCAGAACCTGCCGGACGACATCGACAGGCCCACCATCATGCGGTTCAACACCTCCATGATGCCTATCCTGATCTATGCCGTAACCGCCAAGGAATCCTATTCGGGGCTCGACAAGATTATCGAAGACAAGCTGATCAACCGCCTCAACCGAGTAGATGGCGTGGCTTCGGCAACCCTTGCGGGGGCACCCGAACGTGTGGTTTACGTGGATCTCGACCCCAACAAACTGGATGCCTACCACCTGACCGTGGAACAGATCGGCAACAAGATTCTGGCGGAAAACATGGATGTGGCTTCCGGCAGTGTCAAGATCGGCCAGATGGACTACAGTCTGCGTGTGGAAGGCGAGTTTGAAGAAAGCGCGCAAATCAAGGACATCGTTCTGGGCACGCTCAACAACCGCACCATCTACCTGCACGATGTGGCGGCGGTTCGCGACACGATCAAGGACATCACGATGGAACAGACCATCAACCGAGGAGACGGCGGGGTGTTGCTCATCACCAAGCAGACCGACGCCAATGCCGTGGCGGTGGCCAAGGAAGCCAAGAAACAGCTGGAAATAGCCCAAAAGGAAATGCCGGCGGACATCCATTTCCAAATTATCGTGGATAACTCCGACTTTATCGTAAAATCCATCAACAACCTGCAGGAAACTTTGCTCTACGCCTTGCTGTTCGTTGTATTGGTGGTATTCCTTTTCCTGGGCCGGTGGCGCGCCACCTTTATCGTGGCCCTTACCATCCCTATCTCGCTTATCGTGGCTTTCATCTATCTGTTCGCCACCGGCGAGTCGTTGAACGTGATTTCGTTGTCTTCGCTCTCCATCGCCATCGGTATGGTGGTGGACGACGCCATCGTGGTGCTTGAAAACGTAACCAAGCACATCGACCGCGGAAGCCGCCCCAGGGAAGCGGCCAAATACGGTACGAACGAAGTATGGCTTTCGGTTATCGTCACCACGCTCGTTACCGTGGCCGTGTTCTTCCCCCTTACCTTGGTGACCGGTATGACGGGGATTCTGTTCAGGCAATTGGGCTGGATTGTCTGCATTACCGTCTGCACCTCCACGGCAACCGCCATTTCGCTCACCCCTATGCTTTGCTCGCAGTTGCTCAAGATTCAGGACAAGGCGAAAATGAAGAAATTTTCGTTCTACGCCATGTCTTCCCGCGCGCTCGACAAACTGGACGCTTTCTACGAAAGGCTCATCAACTGGGTGCTCCGCCACAAGTCCGTGACGATCTGCGCCATGCTCGCGCTCTTTTTCGGTTCGATGTACCTGGTAAGGTTCGTCAAGACCGACTTTATGCCGCAGAACGACCAGAACTCACTGAACGCCTACGTAAAAATGCAGTCGGGACAACGGGTGGAAGAAACCAAGCGCGTGGCCTTGCAGATAGACTCCGCCATCCGCGCCAACGTGCCCGAAATCACGGTGATGAACCTCTCCTACGGTAGCGAGGAAGAGGCGTCTTACGCTTCCCTGATGAACTCCACGGGGAACAACATCCTCAACATGCGTATCCGCACCGTGGAAAGGAAAGACCGCGACCGCAGCGTATTCCAGATGGCCGACCAAATCCGCAGCATCCTCAAGAGCTTTCCCGATGTGCTGGAATACACCGTATCCTCTTCTTCCGGCGGTTTTGGAGGAAGCAGCAACTCCGTGGATGTGGAAATCACCGGCCACGACTTCAACACCACCGGTACGCTGGCGCAATACATCTCCCGTCAGGCATTGGAAATTCCCGGTGTGGGCGACGTGAAGATAAGCCGCGACGACGACAAGTCCGAACTTCAGATCATTCTTAACCAAGACAAACTGGCGCAGCACAACCTCACCACCTCGCAGGTGGGCATGTATCTGCGTAACCGCGTTTATGGTTTCCGTAACAGCAAGTTCAAGGAAGACGGCGAAGAATACGACATTATCGTGCGTCTGGACGAAAAATTCCGTTCCTCGATCACCGATATCGAAAACTTCCTGATTCCGGACGGAAACGGGCAGAAAATCCGTTTGAAAGAACTCGGTTCCATCCGCGAATACTATTCGCCGCCCAATATCGAAAGAAAGAGCAAGCAGCGTTATCTGAAGGTCAGCATCTCTCCCGCCGCCGGCGTGCCCATCGGGCAAATCGCCATCTATGCCCAACAGATCATTGACGGCATTGAGGATGTTCCGAGCGATGTTTCGTTCTACCTTGGCGGTAGTTACGAAGACCAGCAGGAATCGTTCAGTTCGCTCACCATGTTGCTCCTGCTCTCGCTCATGTTGGTTTATGTGGTGATGGCCGCCCAGTTCGAAAGCTTCAAGATGCCGTTCATCATCATGATGGCCATTCCTTTCGCCTTTACCGGCGTGGTGCTCGCCGTGCTCAGGACCAACACGCCCTAGAGCATCGTTGCCGCCTTTGGTGCGGTCTTGCTGGTGGGTATCTTTACCAAGAACGGTATCGTGCTCATCGACTTCATCAACCTTCTGCGTGAACGCGGCCTGCCGCTCTACGAAGCCATCGCACAGGCTTGCCGTTCCCGTCTGCGCCCGGTATTGATGACCTCGCTCACCACCATTCTGGGTATGGTGCCTATGGCGCTCAGCCAAGGCGACGGTTCCGAAACATGGCGTCCTATGGGCGTGGCGGTTATCGGCGGTATGATTTTCTCCACCTTGATCACGCTGATTATCGTGCCGGCCATCTACGCGGCCACCAACAAGAGCGGAAACCGCAACAAGCAGAAATCGATTTCCAAAATCTATACGTTCATGCAGGGATTCGATCCCAAGGAACTTCCGCAGGTAACGCAAAAGTGTAACTTTCGGAGAGGCTTCCCGGCAAAAGGAGGCTTCCCCGATTCAATGATTCGAACAATGAAAAAAGCAGTTTTTATAGCCTACAACCAAGCCTTGACCGAGCGTATGGACTACCTTCTCAAACAGCTCAACATCAAAGGCTTTACCCAATTTCCCACCGTAAACGGCGCAGGAACGCACACGGGCGAACCGCGTATGGGCAACCATACCTGGCCGGAAATGAACTCGGCGACCCTGACTATCGTGGAGGCCGAAATGGTGCCTATCCTGCTGAAGTATCTCAAGCAGCTGGATGAGATCAATAAGGAGAATGGGGTTCGGGCTTTTGTCTGGGATATTACGGACATGTACTAAAAAAGAGCGATTAAGGGGCAATCTGCTTCGTTGCAACCCTTGCGCGGTTCGGTCACGTACCTAAGTACGCTCCCTCTCCGCCCTGCGGGCTGCGCCTCGCATCTCACCCCTTAATCGCTCTTTTTTCCCTTCGAACAAGCTTTCCGGATTTTTCGGCTTTGAACGTCAAAAGGGAGAGGGGTTCGCATTCGCGAATCCCTCTCCCTTTTTGTAATGTTGGTTTTATGCAACGCCCAAACAAATCACGGAGTAAATGTGGCTACAACTCCGTAAGCAGGTTCTTCAGCAGTTCGAAATTCTTCTTGGGGGCTATCGTCCAGAAATCGTTGTATTGGGACATGTTGCCGGCTTTTTTGCCGGGGGTGTCGCTGATAACGCGCAACGACAGGAACGGAATCCGCCATATATGGCATACCTGCGCCATGGCGGCGCTTTCCATATCCACCGCCAGCACTTCGGGAAAGTGTTTTCTGATGGACTCCAATTGCGCGGGATCCTGAATGAACTGGTCGCCGGTACAGATCAAGCCCTGCCTTACATTTTCATGGCGCACCGCCTGCAAAAGTCCGGGATCCGCCGCATAACGGGCCGGAAATCCCTGCACCTGTCCGTATTCGTTGCCCGTGCCGCAATCCACATCGTGATAGACGCAGTAATCGCCGGCCACCACATCCCCCACTTCCAGGTTTCGGTCCATGCCGCCGGCCACGCCCGAATTAATCAGCGCCTGAGGCGCGTATTCGTATTTTATCAGGTTGATACCCGTGGCGGCCGCCACCTTGCCGATGCCCGATTTCATCAAAACCACTTCCTTGTCGGCCACACGCCCCGTGGCCAGGCGGAAACCCGATAGGGTAACGTCTTTTTTATCTTGCAAAAGGTCTTCGAGCAAGGAAAATTCCTTGTCCATGGCTACCACGACGGCAATTCTTTTCATCGGCGACATTTTTGAAATCCTGCAAAAATAGACAATTCCCGTTTTCTATGTATTTTTGTCCGCAAACGCGTTTTATCATGGCAAAGAAGATCCAGACTGCCGAAAGGGTTTCGGAAGAAATGTCCGACAATTTTGTTTTTCAACGTTCAAAACTCGCCTATTGCCTGGCCGCCGAAAGGATACACGGCAAAGTGCTTGAAATAGGTACCGGTATGGGCTACGGAGCGAAAATCCTTGCCCCCAAGGCAGATGAATTCTTCACGATAGACCGATATGCCTCGCCTATCGATACGGAATTGGCGCAGAAAATCCACTTTACACGCGCCACCGTTCCCCCCATTCCATTCAAAGACGAGTCTTTCGACTGCGTTGTCTCCTTTCAGGTTATCGAACACATCAAAAAAGACAAAGTGTTGGTGGATGAGATATTCCGTGTGCTGAAACCGGGCGGCCTGCTGATTCTTTCCACGCCTAACAAAAGCATGTCGCTTACACGCAACCCCTTTCATGTGCGTGAATACACGCCCGAGGAATTCAGCCGCCTTCTCTCTTCCCGATTCCAAGAAGTGACGGCCGGTGGAGTTACCGGCAACGAAAAAATCATGGAATATTACGAAAACAACCGCAAGGGTGTGGCGGCGATCACCCGTTTCGATATCCTTGACCTGCAACACCGTCTACCCCGTCAATTATTGCAGATTCCCTATGATATCCTCAATCGGATCAATCGGGTAAAACTGCTCAAGAAAGGCAACGGATTAGTGGAATCGATCGTGATGGAGGATTATTTCTACAGCCCTATCCCCGAAGCCTGTTTCGATTTATTCTATACCGCTCGAAAATAAACGCTTATGCAAACAATCGAATTCGATTTGCGCGAAGGCGAAGACTTTATTCCGCTGATCCAACTGCTCAAAGCCACAGGTGTAGTGGAAACAGGTAGCATGGCGCAAGAATGCGTAACGGCCGGTCTTGTGTACCGTAATGGCCAGATCGAAATGCGAAAACGGGCCAAGATACGCGCCGGCGAAACCATTTGCCTTGACAGATACGAAATACGGGTGATTTAATTTTTGGAAAGTGTACCGATATAAAAAGGGACGGTCCAAACGAAGTGAACCGCCCCTTTTTTATCCCGTAATATTAACAATCTCGAGCGTAAGGATACAAGGATTCCAACACTGCATACCGCCTAAAGAATCCTCCTATTTATAGAATTCCATATCGGCAGGATTGCCGGCTTCAATATAGGCTGCATGCCGCATCACAATACCGTATCCATGGCGTACGAATACTTCGGCGCTCTTGCCGAAACAATCGCAACGGTTGGCATCCAACACCACCAGATTACCGAGAATCACGTAACCGGCCATTTCCACCAAACGACGTGCGTTGAAATCCACCCATTCCTCGTTACCGGCCGCCTTGACGGTTTCCACCGCCTTGTTCAGTTCGGCGTGCATCTTGGCCAGTTTTTCCCGCAATGGATTCAGTTCTGCCTTGATGGCTTCGGCTTCGTAGGATTCAATCAGTTTGGAGGCATTTCCGTTCAAGATATGGCGGATAGCCGCCACCACCTGCAACTGTGAGGTTCCTTCGTAAATGGTGAGAATACGGGCGTCGCGGTACATGCGTTCCACGGGAAAGTCTTTCATAAAGCCCGTACCGCCGTGTACCTGGATGGCATCGTAGGTATTTTGGTTCGCATATTCGCTGGCAAACATCTTCAAGATAGGCGTCAGCATGTCGGCGTTACGCTGGTAGAGCTTCATTTCGGCACGCTGTTCGGGGGTGAGTTTGCCCCCTTCGTTCACCAAGGAGGCGTACGATTTGCTCAAATCCACGGCGCGAGAGGTTTCGTAAAGCACCGAACGGGCAGCATCGAGTTTGGCTTTCATAACGGCCAACATTTCATATACGGCCGGGAATTGGATAATCTTCTTACCGAACTGCTCACGTTCGTTGGCATATTTGAGTGCGGCACGGTAAGCGGCTTCCGAAAGCCCCACCGACTGTGCCCCCACACCCAGACGGGCACCGTTCATCAAAGCCATCACATACTTGATAAGCCCCAACTTGCGTTCCCCTACCAATTTGGCCGGCGCGTTGGTGAACACCAATTCACAGGTAGGCGAACCTTTGATACCCAATTTGTTTTCGATACGTCTTACCCGTACCCCGCCCCAATTGCGGTCGTGTACAAAATACGAAAGCCCGCGGCCATCGCTCGTACCTTCTTCCGAACGGGCCAACACCAACTTGATATCGGCATCCCCGTTGGTGATGAAACGTTTCACTCCGTTGAGCATCCACATCTGACGACCTTCGTCATAGGTAGCCTTGAGCTGAACCGCCTGCAAATCGGAACCTGCATCGGGCTCGGTAAGGTCCATACTACAGGTCTTGCCCTGATGAATACGGGGCAGGAACTCGGCCTTTATTTCTTCCGAAGCAAATTCGGCAATGGTTTCGGCACAGTCCTGCAAGCCCCATATATTGGCAAAGCCCGCATCCCCGCGCGAAACGATTTCGGCGGCCATCACATAAGGCACAATCGAAAAGTTCAACCCGTCGTACTTACGCGGCAAAGCCAAGCCATACACACCGGCCTTGGTGAGCACATCGTGGTTTTCCTGCGTACCTCGGGCGTATTTCACCCGGCCGTCAATTACCTGAGGCCCTTCGTGATCCACCTCCTCGGCATTCGTGTCCAACACGTTGGCAGCTATGTCTCCGATAATTTCCATCACCTTTTCATAACTGTCCATCGCATCCTCAAAGTTTTGGGGTGCGTAATCGTATTTGTCCTTGTCGGCGTAACCATTCTCTTTCATGTCCACGCATTTCTTCATCTGCGGATGATTGAGATGGAACTTCAGCGCCTCGTTATCACTATAAAAATTCATAATCTCTCGTTTTATGCCTGAACCGGAATCCCGGCCAGACGGTTTTTATTTTACCCGACGGACAAGCCCGTCTTATTTCCGAAACGGAAAGGCTTATTTGGAATTTTCCTTGTAATACTTGATCATTTTAGGCAGCACGTCCAACAGGGAACCGTTGATCACGTAATCGGCTATAGCATTCATCGGAGCCCCGGGATCGGTGTTGATGCTGATGATCTTGCCCGACTGATCCATTCCCGCGCGGTGTTGCACCGAACCCGAAATACCGCAGGCGATATACAGCTTTGGACGTACCGTCACTCCGGTCTGACCGATCTGACGTTCATGTTCGATAAAACCGCCGTCCACAGCCGCACGGGTCGCGCCTACCTCACCGCCCAACACGTCGGCCAACTCATACAGCAACTTAAAGTTTTCGCGGCTTCCCACGCCATAACCACCGGCCACAATAATCTGTGCACCTTTGATATTGACTTTCTGCGCCTCGATGGCACGGTCGATAATCTGACAGGCAAAATCGGTCGCGTCCACATATTTTGAAACATCCAGTCGGTTCAATGTACCCTGATAATCGGCTTTGTAGATTTCTTTCTTCATCACCCCTTCACGCACCGTAGCCATCTGCGGGCGGGTCTTGGGATTGACGATGGTGGCGATGATATTGCCCCCGAAAGCCGGACGGATCTGATAGAGCAGATTCTTGTAAACCGTGCCCGTCTTGGCTTCTTCATGATCGCCGATTTCAAGGCTCGTGCAGTCGGCCGTAAGTCCGCAAAGCAGACTGGAGGCCACACGGGGTGCCATGTCGCGTCCTACCGAAGTGGCGCCGAAAAGAAGGATCTACGGTTGGAGTTCCTTTGC
>CAYTCD010000022.1:23434-23632 GCA_964436335.1 uncultured Bacteroidaceae bacterium | reverse complement strand
ATGCGTTCAATGTAGCCAAGATGCGTACGGCAAGCGCCGTTTTCGGCATCAATTTTGTATTTGGAGGAGGCAAATATGACTGGTACACGGGAGAATAATCCACAAAAGGAAGGAATGGCCCTGCTCCGGCATTTCTTTCCTTGTCTTTCGGAATTGCAGCAAACGCGCTACGAAAAGATGTTCGCCCTTTATAAGGAG
>CAYTCD010000022.1:0-23424 GCA_964436335.1 uncultured Bacteroidaceae bacterium | reverse complement strand
AAGATTAACGTCATCTCGCGCAAGGATATCGACAATCTCTATATCCATCATATTCTGCATAGCCTTGCCATAGCAAAGGTGATTTCTTTCGAGGCAGGGAGCCGCGTGTTGGATGTGGGAACCGGCGGCGGTTTCCCCGGTATTCCTCTGGCCGTTATGTTCCCTGAAGTGCAGTTCGATCTGGTGGATTCCATCGTCAAAAAAATAATAGTGGTGGAGGCCGTTGCCACCGCTTTGGAATTGAACTATGTGCATGCCATGCAATGCAGGGCTGAAAGCCTGCGCGAATCGTACGACTTTGTGGTGAGCCGTGCCGTAACGCGTCTGCCCGAATTTTACGGATGGGTATCGGGGCGTATTGCTAAAAAACACAAAAACGTACTTCCCAATGGCATACTCTACCTTAAAGGCGGTGATATAAGCCAGGAAATCCAACCTTTCGGGCGTAGGATCACCGAATACGAAATCCCTACGCTCTACAGACCAGATACGGCTACCACCGATACCGTAAAGGAAACTGCCTTAAGCGAAGCCTCCGATTTTTTTGAAACCAAAAAAGTGATTTACCTTGCTTTCTGAAATCATCAAACAAGACCAACAGTGGAGTGTGGCCATCAACCAATGTGCCGCCGATTGGGCGGATCCGGTAATGCAGTTCTTAAGCCACACAGTGGTTTGGATACCGTTCTATGTGTTACTGATAGGGTTGATTCTCTATGCCTATAGAAAAACGGCATGGATTGTTCTTTTGGGCGTTGTCTTACTGGTTGCCTTATCCGATTGGACCAGCGTGCATTTTTTCAAAAACGTCTTTATGCGTTTTCGTCCCAGCCGTGATCCCATCTTATCGGAAATAGTGAGGTTGCCGGCAGGAAGAGGCAGTCTTTACGGGTTTATTTCTTCCCATGCCAGCAATTGCTTTGCCATCGCCGCTTATGTTACAATGGCCTTAAAGAAGCGTTTTCCGGTTTTTCGCTATGGAATCTTATTTCTTTGGGCGGCATGCATCGCCTACAGTCGCGTGTATCTGGGCAGACATTATTTAGGCGATATCATCTGCGGATGTCTGTGGGGATTGTTCCTTGCATGGGGAGTATGGAAACTTACGCGTTCAGTGCTTTCCAAAGTGTATCCTTCAATGCCTCCATTCCTATACCGGCCACCGAAGAAATAAAGACACAGGGTAATTCGGCCGGCAGTTTTTTCGCCAACCGTTTCTTTTCTTTTTCCAAATCAGACGCGGCAAGCAAATCGGTTTTAGTTACCGCCAAGATTCGTTGTTTGTCGAGCAGTTCGGGATTATATTTCTTGAGTTCCTCCAAAAGAACGGTGTATTGTCTGTCCACGCTCATTTTTTCGTCTTCAAGGCTTACCATAAACAGCAATACCGAATTGCGTTCGATATGACGCAAAAAGCGCAAGCCCAATCCTTTTCCTTCCGAAGCCCCCTCTATGATGCCGGGAATATCGGCCATTACAAAAGACTTGCCGTCCCGATAACTCACCATGCCAAGATTGGGCACAAGCGTTGTGAACGGATAATCGGCTATTTCGGGTTTGGCCGCCGACACCACCGACAGCAGTGTGGATTTTCCTGCATTGGGAAATCCCACCAGGCCTACGTCCGCCAGGATTTTCAGTTCAAGAACCTTCCAGCCTTCTATGCCTTCTTCTCCGGGTTGGGCATATTTGGGTGCCTGATTGGTGGCGGATTTGAAAAAATCATTTCCCTTGCCTCCGCGTCCACCCCGCATCAGAATCACTTCCTCACCGTCTTGTGTAACCTCGGCCTCCACCTCTCCCGTTTCTGCATCGCGCACAACAGTGCCTAAAGGAACTTGCACAAAAACATCCTTGCCGTTGGCGCCCGTACTGCGGTTTTCTCCGCCGCCACCTCCATTTTCGGCAAAAACATGTTTGGTATATTTAAGGTGCAGCAAGGTCCACAATTGGGCGTTCCCCTTTAAGATAATGTGTCCGCCGCGGCCACCGTCCCCTCCATCCGGGCCTCCCCGCGGATTTTTACGACTGCGGAAAAAATGCCGTGAACCGGCGCCTCCGTTACCCGAACGGCAAAAGATTTTTACGTAATCCACAAAATTCGAAGATGCCATAAGCGTCTTGTTTTCAATATGTCAATCCATCGCCAAAAACTTCAGGAAAGAGGAATGCAAGCGCAAAAGTAAGAAAAGATTTTTTTTATTGATCGGATTGATGTACCTTTGCCACTCGTTTCGCAAGGCGCGATAGCTCAGTTGGTAGAGCAACGGACTGAAAATCCGTGTGTCGCTGGTTCGATTCCAGCTCGTGCCACAAACAAAAAAAAGACCGCTTTTCAGCGGTCTTTTTTTGTTTCAAGGTTTCTCGCTTACCGCACGATTACCAGTTTTCGATGTGCCGTTTTACCGTTTTGGGTGACACGGATCACATAGGATCCTTCGGCAAAAGAGGTCAGTGTCATCTGCAAGTTACCGTTTACACCTTCATTTTTGTACACGCGACGACCTGTGATATCAAACATTTCAACATCGGCGTCCGAAAGATTGCCGACCGTTACATTTTCGGCAGCCGGGTTGGGATATATGCGGATATCACCTAACACTTCTACTTCGTTTGCCACCACGCCGCCTTCTACAACAGAAGAAGATTGGAAGATATAACCGCTTTCGTGCTGAATAAAGCAAAGTATTT
This sequence comes from uncultured Bacteroidaceae bacterium, assembly GCA_964436335.1. GTDB lineage: Bacteria > Bacteroidota > Bacteroidia > Bacteroidales > P3 > Pullibacteroides. The sequence continues at coordinate 20,733 of CAYTCD010000022.1, read as the reverse complement.
CCAAATCGTCTGCTTCTTCCATATGAGTGGTTTGCATGCGGGCCGTGTATTCAAACGTTTCCGTCTTGCCGGCTTCAAATTCCCTTACCTCGCCATTGGCCGGAAGCCTGAGCGCTACATGATGAAATTCTTTTTCTCCGTTGGTGCCTCTGTTGCCGGTTGTGGTACCTTCGGCAATCACAACGATTACCTTCGCTTGGGTGGTTACCTTGGGCGTTACTTCAAGCTTTATTGTCATTTTTTTTGAAGCATCTAACGAGGCATGGGTGATACGGATATCCATAAGTGCCTTCTTCTGATGGTCTTCCGTTGCCCTTTCTTGCAGCAGATCGGCTATGTCCGACCAAGAAAATCCGGGCCAATCCATTACATTTTCAAGGCCATTATAAATAGGTGTCGGTACCGACCAAGATCCGTCCCAGCCAAAAAGACCGTCATAAAACTGCATTCTGGTCTGGTTTGCCGCAATGTAATAGGGATCTCCATTCCCGGGCCAATTCATCTGGTATTTAACAACATTGAGTACACCGGCATCCCTTAATGCATTCTGTGTGGGATTCAATGCAGCGTTAACCGTTGCGCAAGGATCGCACGTGGAGGATGTGAAACTTTCAAAAACGGGAACATAGGTCGAGGTGAGCGTGGACGCATCCACATAGGTGAAGTTCATTTCCAACGTCTGACCTTCATAAGCCAGACCGTTTACATTGTCTTCCCGAATCTTCAGGGTATGTTTGTCGTATGAGAGACCTTCCATGCTGATCTGAGCCGTAACACGAACCATTTCCGTCATATCCATGCTCGGATTGATAGAGAACGGCAACGTTTTTTCCTCACCCTCATCAATGCTGTACACATAGCTCACACTGCTTACCGAAACAGGAGCGGGATTCGAGATCTTCAATATCAAATCCATGTTGTTCCCATGGGCAAAAGGTGGGGTAACGTTTTGGGTGGCGATAACCGGTTTGTTTTCGTATGCCAGAAAACGGATACCTTCCATCAAGAAGTAATAAGGATAACCTGTCTGAAGTTGGACATTGAAAACGATTGCCATTTCAATGGTTTTGCCGCTCCATTTGGAAGGCAACACCGCGATCAAGGGGCTTGTGCTCGTATAAGGATTAACTGACACTACATCTTCCCATTTTGTGTCACCCGTTTCTCTCACGCGGATACTGAAGGTATGTCCGAGATAAGAAGTCGCGTACGTAAAATCCACTTCCACCACGTTTGCCGCATCGGCTTCCAATGTAATCGGTTTTGAAATGAGGTTATAATCACCGTTTAAGGGAGTGGGAACACCGCCCTCAAGAATATCTCCGTTCGGGTCATAGAGCCAACCTCCCCATAGCGAACCGTCTTCCATCTGCACAAAATACAACGGACCATCTTCTGCCGTAACATTTGTACAGGCCGACAGATCCCATACCTGAGGATTCAAACCAGGATAGCGAGAATCGGATCCGTTTCTGTAATTTTCGTTGAAATAGGTCTTGACTGGCGTTTGAGCCTGCAAAGGCAATACGGTGAAAGCGATTGCCAAAAACGCTACCGTACCCAAAAGGGATTTCAGTTTTTTCATGATAAAATGTATTAAATTTAATAAATAATCCTGCTTCCACCCGTCCTTCTTTTCTACCCGAAAAGAGACCTCCGGTTCAAGTGTGTAAATATATAATTTTTTTCGATGATACAGGTGGTGTCTAATTAAATACACTTGAACTACTTTTTAAACGTGGAATAGGGACTATGATACGAAAAAGATGGCCATAGACAGGAAAAGTTGTAAGTATGAAAAAGAATGCGTATCTTTGCCCCTGCTATTGAAAGGCACCGTAGCTCAACTGAATAGAGCATCTGACTACGGATCAGAAGGTTGCGGGTTTGAATCCCACCGGTGTCACGAAATTTTCATAGTTTTAGTTTTTGGTTGCCGGTCGTTCGTTCTGAACGGCCGGTTTTTTTTGTTGGTTTTCAACCATCCTTTTCGGTAACTTTGCCGATAGAAATAACGTATAACCATTAAATTGTCAAAGATATGGTAAAGATCGGCCAGGCGAGGGGCAAGATGCTGTACGGCGTGTTGCTTATCGCCCTGTTGTCTTGTGCGGCCTTTCTGATAGCGGAGTTGCCGTTTGTCAAGAAATTGTCGTTCAGTCCGCTCATTGTCGGCATTTTGTTGGGGATGGTGTATGCCAACACTTGGCGCAAACGCTTACCCGAATCGTGGGTTCCCGGCATTCAGTTCAGTGCCAAACAGTTGTTGCGGCTTGGGATTATCCTCTACGGCTTCCGGCTCACGATAGCCAACATTCTGGAAGTGGGGTGGAGCGCTTTGACGGTGGATGCCGTTATTGTAGTCGGCACGATTTTCTTGGGCATTCTGTTCGGCAGGATGCTCAAGATGGACCGCGACACGGCCTTGCTGACCTCGGTGGGCAGTTCCATCTGCGGTGCGGCGGCGGTTTTGGGGGCGGATGCCACGATAAAGCCCCAGCCTTATAAAACGGCGGTGGCGGTCTCTACGGTGGTGATATTCGGCACGGTTTCCATGTTCCTTTATCCTTTCTTATACCGCAACGGCTGGTTGGGGCTGGAGCCGCAACAGATGGGGCTTTACACGGGGGCTACCTTGCACGAGGTGGCGCACGTGGTGGGGGCGGGCAACGCCATGGGCAACGATATCCAAGACACAGCCACCATCGTCAAGATGATACGGGTCATTATGCTGGTGCCGGTCTTGTTGGTAATGGCCTTTACGGTTCGCCCCAAGGAAGAAACCGCTGTGGCGCAAACGCAGCCGCAGGCCAAGAAAGGCAGAATCGCCATTCCTTGGTTCGCGTTCATCTTTCTGGCGGTGATAGGCTTCAATTCGCTCAATTGGTTGCCCGCTGCCGGCATTGGCTATATCAACGCTTTCGATACCTTCCTGCTCACCATGGCCATGACTGCCCTGGGCACCGAAACGAGTTTCGACAAGTTCAGGAAAGCCGGGCCGCGTCCGTTTTTGCTGGCGTTTCTGCTTTATATATGGCTCTTTTTCGGAGGCTACGCGCTCACCCGTTATCTTGCCCCCTTGATTTAAAGATGAAAAACATGGATAAGCAAGCGATAAAGGAATTGGAAGAAAAGGCGGAACGGGCGGTGTGCGAAAAGATATCCCCCGCGCTTTTTGAGGAATGTGCCGCCGAAGTGAAGTTTTACGAAATCACCGAAGATGGCAAGGCCAAGGTAGGGCTTAAGACCACTTGCGGCAACTGCCCCCGTGCCCATGCCACCATCAAGCAGAGCGTGGAAGTGGCCTTGCGGACGCTTTTGCCCGACATCACCGGAATAGAGCCCTTTTTCTTGTAGTCTTTCGGGGGATGCCTCGCACTGGCAAGGAGGCATACCGTATGCTTACCGGTGCAGGCTTCCGGCTTTATGTCCGCCGATGTTGGCAGATGATAGGCCTACCTACTTTTTAGTAGCGTATTCTTGAAAAATACCTACATTCGTGTATTGTCCGCATGTGCGGGAATCGCCAATTTTGCATCCGATTTTAACACTAAAACCATACACGAATGAAAACATTGTTTTACCTCTCAGGAACAGTTCTGTTATCGATGATGCTGTTGGCTTCATGTAAGGATTCTGAAAAAAAAGACCCCACAACTAACATAGGGAACACTGTTACCTTGACCGATGTGGATGTGAGTGCCTATGACCAATGGGTTTATCTTTCCTTTGAATCGCGTACGCCTGTTGTCTTGGGCGTAGAAGAGGATGCGCCTGCCCAATGGGATATCGCCCTGCACCGTGAAAACGTAAAGACCAACCGTGGTGCGGCCCTTGTGACGGAAGCCACTTCTTTGGCGGCGCTTACGGAATTGCCTTCCGGTGATTTTGTTTCCGATGTTATGACCGATTCCACCTTGATAGTGGACATGAGTCAGATGATGCAAGGAATTCTCGGTTATCAGAAATCGGAAATCAACCCTGTGTTGAACGCTTGGGTGGAACGTTCCGGAATGCCTCCTGTCTATACGGTGAAGAACAACGTATATGTGGTAAGGACCCAGGAAGGCAGATATGCCACAATCAAGTTTGCATCGTACAAGGATGCGGAGGACAAGACGGGTTTCGCCACATTCAGTTATGTGTTTCCCGCTTTTGAATAATCCGTTTTGAATTCATGAGGGTACGGGTGATGCGCGGGATACTCTATCTATGCTTGATATTGGCGGTCTCCCTGTCGTGGGGAAGGGCGCAGCGTTTGAGCGGCCGTATTTTCGATGCGGACGGCTCCCCGTTGCCCATGGCCACCATTCAGGTGCAAGGCTTGGGAAAAGGAACGGTATCGGCAGTGGATGGTCGCTATCAATACAATTTTTCCACCCGGGGTGTTTATCGTATTTCCGTGCGTTACACGGGTTATGAATCCTTGAATGCGGTAGTGCGGATAAACCGTGATACCACGGTGGATTTTACGTTGCATCCGACTCAGTCGCAGTTGGATGCGGTGGTGATAACCGGAACCCGCACACCCAAGATGCTCAAGGATGTACCGGTGGTTACCACGGTGATTTCTTCACAAGAGATAGAAAAAACCGGTTCACTCACGATTGCCGATGTGTTGCAGACCGAAATTCCGGGGGTGGAGTTCAGCCGGCAGATGGATGGACAGGTGGTGATGAACATGCAGGGCATGGGCGGAAGCGATGTGCTTTTTCTGATTGACGGGGAACGTATGGCGGGCGAGAGCCTCAACAATATCGACTACGAACGGCTCAACATGGACAATATCGAGCGGGTGGAAATTGTGCGTGGGGCGGGTTCGGCGCTTTATGGTTCCAATGCGATAGGCGGAGTGGTCAACATCATCACCAAGGAGGCAGACCAGCCGTGGTCGCTCAACCTGAACGGGCGGTACGGTTCACACAATGAACAGAAATACGGGGCTACGCTGGGTTTCGATAAAAAGAAGTTCAACAGCATGACCGGCGTTTCGTATAAGACCATCGACACCTATACACTGCGTGGAAAAGATTCAGCTTCGGCAATTTCTTATATCTACGGCGGTCGTACCCTCAACGTCAACCAAAGCCTCCGTTATGATTTTTTGCCCAATCTCTCGCTTAAATTACGGGGAGGCTTTTATCACCGGGAACGCGACTATTCCCAAACCCGTATCGACCGCTATATAGACGGTACGGCAGGGGCGGTGCTTACCTATGATATCAACGAAAAGGCGCATCTGCGTGCTGATTACGCATTCGATCTTTACGACAAGTATAAGTATTTTCCCCGTGCAGGGCGTTCCGACAAGGAATACAGCAATATGCAGAACAAGGCGAACGTGCAGTTCGATTATGGTTTCTCGGCCGAAAACATACTTATGGTAGGAGTGGAATACTTTAACGAGACCTTGATGTCGAACCAGTTCGATACAGCGGAAAATGGGGCATACCGCAATTACATGGCGCATACGGCGGTGGCCTATGCGCAGCATGATATTAGTTTCAACAAGCGGTGGTTTCTGGTGTATGGGCTCAGGATGGACTACAACAGCCGGTTCAGATTACCGCACCTTTCCCCCAAGGTTTCGCTGATGTATAAAATAAAGCCAGTATCGTTGCGGCTTTCGTATGCGGGCGGCTTCCGCGCTCCATCGCTCAAGGAGATGTATTCCAACTACGATATGGGAGGCATGGGATGGTTCATCATCTACGGGAATCCGAATCTGAAACCTGAAAAGAGCCAGAATGTGATGCTGAGCATTGAGTATGCCCATAGAAATTTTAGCCTTACAGCAAGCGGCTATTACTGCCATACGCGGGACAAGATCACCACGGTCTATAATCTGATGCAGGACACTGCTTTCTATCGCAATGTGAACATGTCGCACACGGCTGGGGCGGATGTAGGATTTATGCTGAAGTTGCCTTACGGTTTCGGCATAAAGTTGAGTTATGCCTATGTGTTCGACCGGCAGAAAGAAGGCGGGGTGAATGTGAGCTACGCCCGTCCGCACACAGGGGTGGCGCGTTTCGATTATCATTTTGAGAAAGCCTGGTATAGTCTGAGTGTATCGCTGAGCGGACGCGTATTGTCGGATTTGCATACGGTGGCGGCTACCAATGATCAGGATGAAGAAGGCCGCACAATCTACGAGAAGGTGCATTATCCGGCCTACACGATGTGGAAACTCAACATGAGCCATCGTTTTCTGGAAGCCATATCGCTTAATATGGGTTTGGACAATCTGTTTAATTACAGGCCTTCCAATTACGATTTAGTATCTTCTACCTCTCCTGGACTTACCTATTACGTGTCGCTGTCGGTGGATATAGACAGATTGGTAGGTTTAGGCAAGCAAAAACGGCGGAATCATACTGCCGGATCTTTTATAGAAAAACGATAATCTCGAAACCAATGAAGACTCAAAAAAAATTATGTTTTATCTCTTGTATTGCATTTATTGTAATAATTTTGAGTATTTTATATACTATTTTTGTATCTCCGACCAAAATAGCGCTTATTAATTTTCAGGATTTTCAAGTGGCGAAAATGGTTCGTTCCTCAGAGAACGCATTTGTGAAGGTGCGTCCGGTAGGCGTGAATGAAATTTTTCGCATCAAAAAATATGATGCGGTGTTGGTGTTTGGTATGGGCCTACGCGTTACGGCCGAAGAACGCGCCATACTGCAACGGCTTGCCGACAAAGGCGTGCCTGTTTACAGTTATGCCGTAACCAGCCCTGAAAACGATATCAGCAATCTCGACAGTGTACAAGGTGGTACGATCGAGGCCTATCTGGAGAATGGCGGAACGGCGAACTACCGGAGCCTTTTCAACTACATCCGCAAGGAACTTTGCGGTAAAAGTTTGTTTACAGGAGATGTGAACCCTGTAAAACCCATCAGTTCCGACTGCCTTTTTCATGTAGGCGAAGACCTGAGTTTCGCTTCTGTGTCCGAATACGAGGCTTATCTCAGTCAACAGGGACTTTATCAAGCGGGACAGCGTAAAATCGCCTTGCTTACTGGTATCGCCGGACCTTTCAATACCAATACCGAACATCTGGACTCCCTTATCATCGCGTTTCAGAACAGGGGGTACAGAATGTATCCGGTTGCCAGTTTCTCCAAGCGGCTGGACTTTCTGCGTGAAATAGAACCGGATGCGGTGATTTATCTGCCACACGGCCGTCTGGCTATGGGGCAGGGTGACCGCGCGGTTTATTGGTTGCAGGAACGCAATATTCCGATTTTCTGTCCGCTTACAGTAAATGCGACTTACGAAAGCTGGATGGCAGACCGACAGGGCATGAGCGGCGGTTTCCTGAGTCAGAGCATAGTGATGCCCGAACTCGACGGCGGTATTCTTCCCTATGCGCTTATTGCGCAATACAAGGAGAAGGATGGTATCTATCTGTTTAAGACCATTCCCGAAAGGCTCGAAGGTTTCTGCCGTACGGTGGAGGCGTATATGAGGCTTAAGGAAAAGGCCAATAAGGATAAGAAGATTGCTGTTTATTATTTTAAAGGACCGGGTTCGGCGGCTTTGACGGCAGCCGGTCTGGAAGTGGTGCCCTCACTCTACAATCTCTTGTGCCGTTTGCAGAAGGAAGGGTATGATGTGAGTGGTCTGCCTGCATCGGTGGATGCTTTCGAGAAGATATTGATGGAACGCGCCCCGGTCTTTAACAGTTATGCCGAAGGCAGCATGGCCCGTTATATCGCTTCTATTTATCCGCAGTGGGTAAAGGGTAGTGATTTCGACGCATGGCTTAAGGCTGAATTGCCGGCGGCCACGTATGCCGAACTTACAGCGAAGTACGGTGCAGTTCCGGGCGATTATTATACCCGTACGGAAGAAGGGGAAAAACAGATTGCCGTTACTTGTGTCAGATTCGGCAATGTGGTGCTTTTACCGCAACCGGTACAGGGAACGGGAGAAAATTCTTTCCAGGCGGTGCATGGCGCCAATCAGATACCACCGTATCCCTACATCGCTTCTTATTTCTGGGTACGCAACGGATTCGGCGCGGATGCGATGCTGCATTTCGGCACGCACGGTTCACTCGAATTTGTACAGGGCAAGCAGGTGGCCTTGAGTTCGGCCGACTGGACCGACAGGTTGGTGGGCGAAGTGCCGCATTTTTATATCTATACGATTGCCGATGTGGGCGAGGCTATGATTGCCAAACGCCGTGCGTATGCCACCACGGTAAGCCACCTGAGTCCTCCGTTCATGGAAAGTGGCTTGGGTAGAGACGTGGCCACCATGCAGTCGATGCTCGGGGATTATCTGGCCAAGGCGGAAGACGAAAGTTTTATGCCGGAAAAGAATCTTCAAATCAAGAAGATGGCCGTAAAGATGGGGCTGCATCGAGATTTGGAACTGGACAGCAACCTGCAACAGCCTTATACCTTGGCACAATTGCAGGAGATAGACAATTTTGCCACAGAACTGGTGCAGGAAAAGATAGGGGCGGGTCTTTATACCTTGGGTGAACCCTTTACGGAAAGCAAGATTTTGAGTTCGGTGCGGCTCATGAGCAAAGACCCGCTGGCTTTCAATCTGGCGGAGGTGGATATTGCCAAAGGTCGCGTCGAAAGAAGTCAGCTCAAGAATCAGACGTTCTTCGCCCGAAACTATTATGCCAAAGCTGAGGCCGCCATTGAAAAACTGCTCGATAATCCGGCTACGGATATCCGTAGCCTTATCCTGAACTGGGGCATTAGTCCGGAGGAATATGAAAAGGCTTGTGCCTGGGGGCAGATGCAGATGGCAGGAATACCGCCTATGGCCATGATGACGGCGCAGAACCGGCATCCTCAGGGGATGCCGAAACAGGGTAAACCGGATGCGGCGGAAGAAGCTGTGTGGAAAGCCGTCCATATGCTGAAAACTTCGTTGGAAAAAGTGAATGAATGCCGGCAGATGCTCAAAAAAAGCCCTGAATACGAATTGAAGTCGGTTATCAATGCGCTGTCGGGTGGCTATGTGGTACCCACTTCGGGCGGAGATTTCATCGCCAACCCTTCGGCTTTACCTACAGGCCGCAATCTGTATGCCATCAATGCCGAAACCACACCCACAGCGGCGGCTTGGGAAAAAGGCCGGAAGATGGCCGACGAAATGTTGGCTGACTATGCCGCCAACCACAACGGACGGATTCCGGGAAAGGTGAGCTTTACGCTGTGGTCAGGTAGCTTTATTGAGAGCGAAGGTGCAACTTTGGCACAGATACTCTATCTGTTGGGCGTGGAACCGGTGCGAGACCGTTTTGGACGGGTACTGGACATTCAGCTTATACCACAGGAGGAACTGAACCGCCCTCGTGTGGACGTGGTTGTGCAGACTTCGGGGCAGTTCCGCGATTTGGCGGCTTCCCGTCTTGAACTGTTGCAAAGGGCTATCCTGATGGCGGCCGCTGCACCCGATAAGGGCGAAAATTTTGTTGCGCAAGGTAATGTGGCGGCCGAGAAAGTGTTGCTCGAGAAGGGTTACAGCCCCCAGGAAGCCCGCGAACTTTCTTCCACCCGTGTGTTCGGAGGCCTCAACGGTAGTTCGGGTACCGGCATTACCGGTATGGTGCAGGCAGGCGACCGTTGGGAAAAGGAATCGGAAATATCGGAAACCTATCTTCACAACATGGGGGCGATGTATGCTTCCTCGCAAGACTGGGGCGATTTCAAGGAAGGGCTTTTCGAGGCGGCCCTGCAGAATACCGATGTGGTGGTGCAACCGCGTCAAAGCAACACATGGGGTGCGTTGAGTCTCGATCATGTGTATGAATTCATGGGAGGACTTACGCTCACCGTGCGTAATGTTACAGGAAAGGACCCTGACAACTATTTCAACGACCTGCGCAATCGTTACAATGCCCGCGTGCAAGATTTGCGCTCGGCTATCGGGGTTGAATCACGCACCACGTTCTTCAATCCTAACTATATCAAGGAACAGATGAAAGGCGGGGCGAGTGCGGCGGCGGGCTTTACTGAACTGGTGGAGAACACCTATGGCTGGAATGTGATGAAACCTTCGGTGATCGACAATAGAATGTGGAATCAGGTGTATGATGTGTATATAAAAGATGTGAACGGGCTTGGTATAAGGAACTTTTTTGAAAACGAAAGTCCGGCGGCCTTGCAGGAAATAACAGCCGTAATGCTGGAGACCTCCCGTAAGGGCTATTGGCAGGCTTCCGAGGCACAATTGGCCGATATTGCCCGCGTACATGCCGAATTGGTGAAAAAATACGGTGCCTGTTGCAATGGGTTCACTTGTGGCAATGCGCTTTTGAAGGATTTTGTAGCGCAGAAACTCACTTCCGAACAAGCCCGGCAATACCGCGATGAGGTACGCAAGACCTTGCAGGCAGAACCGATGACCGACAACGGCAAGTCGGTGGTATTGGAAAAGGAACGGCAGGAGATTGCCCGCCCCCGCAGTTTCGACAGCACCCGCGTTATCCTTCTGATATTCGGTGTTGTGGCAGTGATGGCCGTGGTGGCATCGGTGGTTCTGATACGTAAGAAACAGAAAAACGCATAAGAAGATGGAAAGCGTTCTCCTTCTCATGACCTTGTTGTGTCTGATTGCGGGAGTCTTTCGCAATAGCCTTGCTCCCGGCAAGTACTATCCGGCCGTTTTTGCCGTGATGTGCGCATTGTTTGTATTCTTTGCAGGCAGTTATGCTGTACAGATAAACAAGCTCAGCGTGATTCGTGCCTTTGCCGATTTTTCCGTGATGCAGAACCTCAATGTGTTGCTTACCTTACATATGCTTTTTACATTGGGTTTTGCGGCGGCCAAAATGCAAAAGAGTTTCGGTTTGCAACGCGGTATCTTTTACCGGATATTGGAATATATACCGGCGCTGATGGTTTTTCCTGCTTTGTTTTATCTTTATCTGGTGCTACTTTTTTCATTTGCGGGAACGTCTTTCAGTATAGTGGGAACGGTGTTCGCTTTGTCGGCGTTTCTGTTGATGGGAGGCGGTTCGTATCTGTTGCGGGCGGCCATTCCGGAAACGGAGTTGCGTACTGAATTGCTGTTGATGGTTGAATTGCTGCTGTTTGTGTTGATGGTAAGCAGTACTGTTTTTCATCCATCGGTCGTTTTATTCTCCGTTTCGTCTGCACCTGATTGGAAAAGTTTGCTTTATACAACGGTTACGGTGGCGGCTCTGTTCGGAATGGGCTATTTTCGGTTGCTTTCCCGGCTTAAAGCCCTATCTGGCGATAAAAAAGAGAGATGAATATTTGTAGAATCAATAAAAAGAAAAAATGAATACGTTATCAAATCTGATGTTTTGGATCGCAAATGGCTTTCTGATACCGGTGGTTATCGGCCTTTTGTATTTCTTTGTACGCAGTATCCTTCTTTTGGGCGGTTTTGTGTCGAAGTATGTGCAACGTTCCCGAATGGAAAAAGAAGTGCGTACCGCTATGGAAAACCTGAACGAAGGCAATGTGGCCGAATTGGCTTTTCCGGCAGAAATGACCGCGCATCCCTTTATCGTGTGCCTCGAAAATATCACGCATATCGATTATAACGAGGCGGTGATAAATAAGACTGTTTCCGAATACGAACTTGCATTGGGAAAGGAACTGGATCAGGCCAAGATATTGGTTAAATTCGGTCCTATTTTGGGATTGATGGGTACGTTGATACCGATGGGGCCGGCTTTGGCGGGACTTTCATCGGGCGATATCGCTTCTATGGCCTATAACATGCAGGTGGCTTTCGCTACCACGGTATTGGGTTTGTTTGCAGGAGCGGTTGGTTTTGTGCTGTATCAGGCCAAACAACGTTGGGCACAAAAAGACCTGGTGCGGCTCGATTTTGTGAGCCAGTTGATGAAACAACGGAAAACAGCTTAATTTTTTAACCTATGAGACGCCGCGTGTTGCAAGACAATGAAGATCAGGATCCGGTAGCCATGCTGTCGAATCTTTTTGATGTGGCCATGGTGTTTGCCGTGGCCTTGATGGTGGCTTTGGTGTTCAAATTCAACATGACTGAGATTTTTTCTCAGGAAGATTTCACCATCGTGAAGAATCCGGGCAAGGATAACATGGAAATCATCACCAAGGAAGGGCAAACGGTTAATAAATACAAACCTTCCGAAAATCAAGACGGTAAGGGAAAAAAGGGAAAGAAAGTGGGAGTGGCCTACCAGCTTGAGAACGGCGAAATTATCTACGTGCCGGAGTAGGTGTATCATTGTATTGCGAATTTTAATAGTTTTGCGTTCGGATTTTCCGTAGGGCAAACTTGTATTCAAAAGCAAGAACCCTGTCGGAAATAAACATTAAAACTTAAAACCATGGTGATTTCAAAAAAACTTGAAAAGGCGCTTAACGAACAGATAAACGCCGAAATGTGGTCGGCCAACCTGTACATGTCCATGTCTTTTTTCTGCGAAAAAGAAGGATTCGGAGGCTTTGGCAGTTGGCTCAGGAAACAGGCGGCCGAAGAAACCGAGCATGCTTACATGATGTCCAAGTTCCTTATTCAACGTGGTGGCACCGCCAAAGTGGGTAAGGTGGATGAAGTTCCCTGTACATGGAAAACGCCTATGGTCATGTTCAAACACGTGTATGAACACGAATGCCGTGTCTCGGAAATGATCAACAAACTGTTGGATATGGCTGTGGCGGACAAGGACAAGGCCGCCGAAGACTTCTTCTGGCAATTTGTCCGTGAACAGGTAGAAGAAGAAGCTACGGCTTCGGATATCGTTTCCAAGATCGAGAAGTTCGGTCAGACGGCTTTGTTCCAATTGGATGCCCAGATGGGACAGCGTAAATAGTGTCTCTTTGACGAAGTGTATAAACGATAGAAAGTGTCCGGGAAGTTCTCTTTGCCGGGCACTTTTTTTTGCGCACTCGACTTTTTGTATCTTTGCTATGGATTCCTGTCTTGTTGGCGGGTATTTATGTGGATAGGGAGGCCTGTCCGAGAAAAAAGAAACAGATATTATGGAACGCATTGAATATTTGAAAAGACAGGTACGTGATATACAGGATTTTCCGAAAAAGGGTATTTTGTTCAGGGATCTGACCACGCTTTTTAAGGATCCCCGCTCCGTTGAACTGGCTACCGACCTTTTGGTGCAACGCTATGCGGGTAAGGGAATCACCAAGGTGGTGGGTATAGAATCACGCGGTTTTATTTTCGGTAGCATATTGGCGTACAAACTTAACGCGGGTTTTGTTCCCATCCGTAAGAAAGGCAAGCTTCCGTCCGAAAAAATACAATATACCTATCAGTTGGAATACGGTCAAGACAGCATCGAAATCCATAAAGACGCGCTTTTACCTGATGATAAGGTGTTGCTTCATGACGATTTGCTGGCCACCGGCGGCACTACGGTAGCGGCATTGGAAATGATAAAGCAATTGGGCGTAAGCGATATCCGGATCTGCTTTCTGTTGGAGTTGGCCGGTTTGAACGGTCGGAACAAGATAGGCTCCGACTACGATGTTTTCTCACTGTTGCAGTATTAAGCGGGCTTGCCCGTACTTTCCAAATCGGAAAGCCATTCCGTCTGCCAGGGAACAAGGGAGGAAACATCTTCTTTCTTTTTTATCTTTTCCCGAACAAGGCTAGAAGAAATATCCAGAAGTGGCAGGTCTTCAAGCATGGAAATCCGCTTGGGAAAGAGGCGTAAGGCCTCATAGCGGGTTGTTGGAGATTGGGGAGCTTTGTTCTGTGTGCGTGGATATACCCATACCCGACATAAGGCCAGTACTTGTGCGTAATCTTTCCATTTGTGTAAACCCGCCAGATTGTCTTCGCCCATCAGAATCGAAAATGTAGTGTGAGGATGTTTTTCTTGCAGATAACGCAGGGTGTTTATGGTGTAGGAAGGACGTGGCAATTCAAGTTCGGCACGGCAGAGAGAAAAAGAGGGAAAGGCGGCCAATGATTTTTCCAGCAGATGCGCCCGGAGAGCTTCCGGCCAAAGGGCGTTTTGCTCTTTAAAGGGATTTTGTGCCGACAGCACAAACCAGATTTCCGTTTGGGGGTTACGTTCCGCAACGGCTTGAGCCAGTGCGATGTGTCCGTTGTGTACGGGATTAAAAGAACCGAAATAAAGTATCGTTTCCCGCATGGTCGCTTAATTGAGCGGTTTATCTATAAAATCGCGTACCACAGCACGGGTTTCTGCCACAGCTTTTTCCAAATCTTCGTTGATGATGATTTTGTCGAATCCGGAGGCAAATTTCATTTCCGCTTCCGCTTTTCCCACGCGTTTCAGCAGGCTTTCTTCGGTCTCGGTGCCTCGTTTCAGCAGGCGTTTCTTCAATTCTTCCACCGAAGGAGGTTGGATAAAGACGGCCAACGTCCGTTCAGGAAATTTCTTTTTGATATTGAGTCCGCCTTGCACGTCCACATCAAAGACTACATGACCGCCGGCCTGCCATATACGTTCCACTTCGCGCATCAATGTGCCGTAAAATTGATTGGCATACACCTCCTCCCATTCAAGGAATTTTTCTTCCGCACAGTATCGCTTGAATTCTTCCACCGAAAGAAAATAATAATCCTTTCCGTTTTCTTCTCCCGGTCGTTTGGCGCGGGATGTGGCGGATACTGAAAATTCAAGTTGCGGAAATTCAGCCAAAAGGCGGTGAACGATGGTGGTTTTTCCTGCACCGGAGGGTGCTGAAAAAACGATGAGCTTGCCATTGGAATTCATATAGAAAGTTTTTTTTCGAGGCCGTTTATATACTTGCGGAGCGGGAAATCTCGGCACCGAATTTTTTCTTGAGCAGGTCCGACAGCGTGATATAAGCCAGAGACTGTTCGTTCCAATTGTATTTTTCCGCCAGCGGCTGCATCACGATATTCATTTCTTCCTCATTTTCGGCTGCATCGAGATTTTGTAGCATATCCCCATATTCCTTGATGTTACCTTTGAAGAGTTCGTTGATGAACAGGAATTTTTCGTTGATGCCGATTAAGGAACGGAAATCCGTTACAGGCGCTTGGTGTACGTCGTTGACAGTTTTTCCGGTTTTAAGGCGATCTACCAACGATTTGAGTGAGTTCTGTGCCTGTGAGATAGGAAGTGCTTCGGTCTCCTTCAACTTTGTGAATATATCGGAACGATTCTCTACTTGCCTCACCACGTTTTCATCGGGCATGGCTGTGGAGGAAACCGCTACCTGAGACATGTCCTGCTCTCCGGCCTTGGCCTGGGCCATGGCGGTAAGGCTGGTTACGTAAGAAGTCGGTTCATCATCCGCCCGCGGAATGAAATCTGAAAGATCAGGTTCTTCCTGAAAGTCTTGCGGAGCTTCTTCAACGGCAACCGGTTGTGATTCAATCTCAATCTCAGTCTCCATGGTCGGTTCGGGTTCTTTTTCGGCATCTCCTTGTTGCGGAAGTTCGTTGTAGTTGTCGGATGTTTCCCTTTTGGGTAGAAAATCTTCTTCCGGTGAGGAGGATTCCTCACCCTCCACCACGGGACGGAAAACAGGGCTTTCGGGAATTTCTTCCGGTTCGGTGTTCAAGGCGGTGAGTTTCTTTTTGAGCTCGCTTACCGAATCTTTCATTTTATGCACGCTTGCGATAGGCGATTCCAATTCGGTGTGTTCTATTTCGCACACCACCTTGTATAAAGTACGGATATCGTTTTTGAGAATATCTATATTGATACGGGTCAGGGCCGTCGGTTCTACTACCATTTCTTCAATGCGGGCCACCACATTGTCAAGGTTTTCAATCAGAGAGAGCTGTAAATTCTTGTTTTTCATTGCTCGAAAAAGTTAAACTTCCGTATCCGCAAATTAATTGTAATTTAGCAACGCTTTGGTGCGTGTTGCCGGTTATTTTTAAACATTAAAGAGTTAACAGAAAATATGTACTTTGACGGTTCAGATTGGGTGCATTGTCCGGCGGGTGGCATCGAGGTGATTTGCGGTTCCATGTTCTCGGGAAAGACCGAAGAACTGATACGCCGTTTGAAGCGTGCCCGTTTTGCCCGTCAGAAGGTGGAGATTTTTAAACCGGCCATCGATACGCGCTACGATGTGGTGCGGGTGGTTTCGCACGATGAAACGGCGGTGGATTCGCTGCCGGTGCAGAGTGCGGCGGAAATCTTGCTGCATGTGAGCGATGCCGAGGTGGTGGCTATCGACGAGGCGCAGTTTTTCGACAGCGATATCGTGGAGGTGTGCAGCCGTCTGGCCAACCAGGGCATCCGTGTGGTGGTGGCGGGGCTGGATATGGATTACGAGGGCAGGCCTTTCGGTCCGATGCCGGCTTTGATGGCCATTGCCGAATCGGTTACCAAGGTGCATGCGGTCTGCGTGCATTGCGGCAATCCGGCGCAGTATTCCCACCGTTTTTCGGGCAGCAAGAACCTTGTTCAGTTGGGCGAGACCGAATCCTACGAACCCCTCTGCCGGGCCTGCTATCTGAAAGCTATCGGCAAGGAGGGTTAAAATAATTTGTTTCTGAGATATTCCGCCATATTGCGCAAACTTCGTAACGAAAATCTCGCAATAAAAAACGAAATGACAAAAAAAAGCGGATGCTGAAATTTCAGCATCCGCTTTTTTACTATAGAATACAGCTTACCAGATGTGGGCGCGTTTTTCGGGAGCGAGCCACATGGGGTCGCCTTCCTGAATGTCGAAGGCTTCCAGGAAAGCATCCACGTGGGGCAGCGTTCCGTTGACACGCCACTTGCCAAGGGAGTGAACGTCGAGCATCGTGAGGCGTTTGATTTCTTCATCGCGGATGTTCGAGGCCCACAGCGTGGCATACGAAAGGAAGAAGCGCTGGGCGGGCGTAAAGCCATCGATATCGCCTTCGGGCTTTTCTTGCAGGGCTTTCTGGAGGGCGGCGAAAGAAACGTTCAGACCGCCGTTGTCGGCAATGTTTTCGCCCAAGGTGAGCGAACCGTTGGCCATGATGCCGGGGAACACTTCGATATTGTTGAAGTGGTCAACCAAGAGTTGGGCGCGGGAATCGAAATTCTTGGCGTCCTGTTCCTGCCACCAGTCGTTGAGGTTGCCTTCCTTGTCGAAAAGACGGCCCTTGTCGTCGAAGCCGTGCGAGAGTTCGTGCGCGATCACCACGCCGATACCGCCGTAGTTGATGGCGTCATCGCCGTTGGCATAGAAGAAAGGAGGTTGCAGGATGGCGGCCGGGAAGCAGATTTCGTTGGTGGTGGGGTTGTAGTAAGCGTTGACGATCTGCGGGGTCATCTGCCATTCGTCGCGGTCAACCGGTTGGCCCAGTTTGTCGAGCATATAGCGGGTTTCGAATAGGGCGTAACGTTTTACGTTGTCCCAATAGCTGTCGTCTTTGATTTCCAGATCGGCATAGCTTCTCCATTTGTCGGGATAACCCACCTTAACCAGAATGGCATCCAGTTTTTCCTGGCCTTTGGCCTTGGTTTCATCGCTCATCCAGGTGTTGGCGGCCATGCGTTCACCCATGGCAAAACGGATGTTATCCACCAGTTTGGTAATGCGTTGCTTGGCGGAGGCAGGGAAGTATTTTTCCACATACAGCTTGCCTACGGCTTCGCCCAACATGCTGTTGACGGCGCTTACGCAACGTTTCCAGCGGGGTTTCATTTCGGTCTGACCCGACATCACTTTGCCGTAGAAATCGAAGTTGGCTTGGTTGAGTTCGTCGCTCAGGTCGGAGGCGGCGGCGTTGATGATGTTCCATTCAAAGTAGGCCTTCATCGTTTCCAGATCGGTGCTTGCGTAGAGTTTGCCCATGCCTTTCATAAAATCTACCTGGCCGGCCGAGAGTTCGGTGATTTCGTGATTGGGAGCGATGTTCTTGAGATAGGCTTTCCAGTCGATTTCGGGCACGAGTTTCTGGAATTCATCTACCGTCATCTTGTTGTAGCTCAGGTGCGGGTCGCGCAACGAAACGCGGTCGTACTGAACCTTGGCCAACGCCTTTTCGAGTTCAATCACCTTTTGAGTCTTGGCAGCGGCTTCTTCCTGCGAAAAACCGCAGAGTTCGAACATGCGCTGCATGTGTTTCTGATAGGCTTCGAAAATGGCCTTGTGTTCTTTGTTCAGATAGTAGTCGCGGTCGGGAAGCCCGGTGCCGGCCTGATAGAACTGAAACAGGTTTTCTTTGCTGTTGCCCGGGTCGGAGGCTACATAGAAAGCAAAGAAAGGATTACCCACGTTCAGGTGCATGCGGCACATCAGGTCAAAGGCTTCTTCTTTGTTGGTCAGGGCGGCTACGGCAGCGAGGTCTTCCTTGATCGGTTCAACCCCTTGGGCGTTGCGTTTGGCCGAGTCCATGGCGATGTTGAAGAGCGTGCCGATTTGGTAGGCTTCTCCTTTGGATCCTTTTACGTTGGCGGCCAAGGATTCAATCAGGCTCTTGATCTGTTCCTGGTTGTCTTCGGCTAATTTGTCGAAAGCGCCGTAGCGCGAGTATTCGCCGGTAAGGGGGTGGGCTTCCATCCAGCCGCCGCAGGCGTATTGGTAAAAGTTCTGCTTGGGATTGACCGTGGTGTCCAAATTGGACAGATCCAATGATTGCATGTTTTCCACTTGTTTGGGTTTGCAAGACATTCCCCATACCAGCAGGGCGGCGAGGGGAACCAGGCACAGTTTTTTCATATTGTTGATGTGTTTTTTGTTTTTAATTATCCACCACGCTGTTACCGATAGCGCGGAAAACCGGCAAAGATAGTTCAACTTCGTTGAAGATACAAAAATCGAGCGCAGAAGCCTGAGCATCTACAACGAAAGCGACTTTTCGAGCTGTTTTTCAGAAACAAAACGCCAAACGGCGGAGTTCTTTCCGTTTTCGTGCACGCTCAGTTCCACGTCCGCGCCTTTGATTTCAAGATGTCCTTGCAGGCCGGGATTCCGATACTTGAGGATATCGAACAGCAGGAGAGCTTTCTCGATGCCGTCGCCCCGCCTGAAATTCCATACTTCATCGGGTTGCGCCAGGCGTTTGCCCTCGTAAATGGATTGGTTGGGAAAACTTTCCACCTGCGCCGCCAGCTGTTCCACCGAAAGTTCGCCTGCCGCCAGGCAGCAGACGGGATTGCGCTCAAGGGCGGCTTTGATAAACGGTTGCCAGTCGGTGTGCTCCATATCGCGCCACGCATAAAGGCTCAGAATGGCCAGGGAATACCCGTTTAGGGCTTCCTGATGCAGGTATCGGCAGATTTCTTCGCGCTCTTGGTCGGGCGTTACCTTTAATTCGGGATAGGAAACGAACTCCTTTTGGGCGGCATCCGGCAAACGGGGCGTAATCTTGAGGAACGCGCCCAGTTCCTCAATCATCTTCTGCTTGTCCACACAGCATTGCCCTTGCAGGATTTGGGAGAAGAACCCGGTATGGCTTTCAAAACTTTGGTTGGGATGCGCGGCCAGGTAATCTTCTATCTCGTTGATAAGGATGCGGTCTTGGATGGGCGAGAGCGAGAAACACTGGCTGTCCATCTCTTCGAGCAAGGCCTGGCGGCTTTCGTTGTCGAAGCGGTTCTTGCTGGAACGCTGGGTGTTGAAGATGCAGTTGAGCGGAATGTAGCATTCGCGCCCGTTGCGGATATGGCGGTATTGGAAACACCCCCAGTAGCATTCACGGCTGTAAAGAAAGTTGGCGCAATATTCAAAGTTGATGCCGGCTTCCAGATAATCGCAGAAATTCCGCTTGAAATAGTCGAACCTTTCGGGGTTCATGCCGGCTTCTTTATAAAACGTGTGAACCACGCCGCTCAGGTGCGACACAATCGTGATTCTCTCGTTCTCGATGCTCCGCCTTGCCTTGGCCGAAAGTTCGGTGCCGTTGTACCACATCTTCTTGGTGACGATGCGGCGGTTGTTGGTGATGAAACCGTCTTTTTCGGCAATGAAGTTCTGCGAATGGAGCGGGGTGGCGATCATAAAGATGTTGTCGAGTGGAATGCGCCCCACCACGAACAGCGCCGCCACATAGAGCGCCGACAGAGAAACGCATTCGCCCGCGCCGGTGGTGTAGCCGTCTTTAAAGCGGAAGGCGTCCATGGCTTCCACCGTTTCGGTTTTCCAATAAGGCACGGTGTCGGCATCGTATTTGTCCAGGCCGAAGTGCCGGCGTATATCCACATCGTAATAATACTTATCGCCCTCGTAGCCGAAAAGCGCGTTCGACTGCGCCAGGGCGGCAGGGTCGATAAAGGCTTTGAAACGGGTCAGTTCCTTGTCTTTCGTGGTCAGACCCCATGTCTCCAGATCGAGGTTGAAAACATAGTGGTCCATCACATATTGCTTGATGCGGTTTATCTTGTAGTTGAGCGATTTTTTCTCAATATTCTCGAACCATTTTTCTTTTCGCCATTTCCAAAGGACGGGCGACATGATATTGGCCAGCACCAGGGCATACATCAGTTCGGGAAAAATAAAGATTTCCATATCGGAAAGGCTGGACGCGCTCGAATACAGCTCTAGTTCCTTTTCGTTTTGGGGGGTGAAGAGAGGCTTATCGGTGTTCATTTACAGTAAAAATGATAGTTGTGATGGGCTCTGTGCCGAGTTATCGACTTCGAGGCAGGCGGGAATACCCATATACAGGGCGCGGTTGTAGGGCACGTGTCCTGCCGGGAATCCGTAGCAGACGGGATAACCGTAGGGAGCGGCGTAACTGCCGATGATTTCCCATACATCGCGTGTATAGGGATGCGCCCCTTTCTTTATCTGCGTGAACGTACCCACAATCAGGCCGGCGATGCGTTCGAACCAGCCG
>CAYTCD010000021.1:0-24566 GCA_964436335.1 uncultured Bacteroidaceae bacterium | reverse complement strand
ACACGGCTACAAAAACGAAATACCCCTCTGGGCGTTTGGGTTGATGTATTGATTTCCTGTGGGGCAAACTACCGCACGAGGTCGAGCAGATATTTGCCGTAGCCGCTCTTGACGAGAGGTTGGGCGATGTCGCGCAGTTGCGCGGCGTCGATAAATCCCATGCGGTAGGCGATTTCCTCGATGCAGCCCACCATCAGGCCCTGCCGTTGCTGAATGGTCTGCACGAACTGACTCGCCTGCAGAAGCGATTCGAAAGTACCCGTATCCAACCAGGCCGTGCCGCGGCCCAACATCCCTACCTTTAACTTGCCTTTTTCCAGGTAATATTTGTTGACATCGGTGATTTCGTATTCGCCCCGCGCGCTGGGCTTGAGGTTCTTGGCCACTTCCACCACCGAATTGTCGTAGTAGTAGAGCCCCGGCACGGCATAGTTCGATTTAGGTTTGGCCGGTTTTTCCTCAATCGAGATGGCGCGCATATCCTTATCGAATTCCACCACGCCGTAGCGTTCCGGATCCGCCACATGGTAGGCAAAGACCACGCCGCCGTCCGGGTCGGTGTTGGATTGCAGCAAGGCCTGCATGCTCGTTCCGTAAAAGATATTGTCGCCCAGCACCAAGGCTACCTTGTCCTTGCCGATAAATTCCTCGCCTAACACAAAAGCCTGCGCCAGACCGTTGGGCACCTCCTGCACCTTGTACGAAAAGCGGCATCCTATCTGGCTTCCGTCGCCCAAAAGACGCTCGAAATTGGGCAAATCTTGCGGCGTGGAAATAATGAGTATCTCGCGGATGCCCGACAGCATCAGTGTGGACAGCGGATAATAAATCATCGGCTTGTCATAGACGGGCATCATCTGCTTGCTCATGGCCAACGTGAGCGGGTGCAGGCGCGTTCCGGCGCCACCGGCCAAAATAATTCCTTTCATGGTGCTAAATTACGATATTCTGTTACACCTTTTATCTATCCTCCTATAGGGCCCTCTCCAGTGCAGTCTGCCTTAAAGAAGATTCCGCTGTTCTCATGCCGTTTCAGGCAAGCCGAACACCGTTTTTCTATTCCATTTTGCCAATATCCTTTCGGCACAGTTGATGCCGTCAATGGCCGAAGATGTGATTCCCCCGGCATAACCGGCCCCTTCCCCGCAAGGATAAAGCCCCGGCATACCTTCATATTCCAATGTTTCAGGATTTCGAGGAATCCGCACTGGCGAAGATGTACGCGATTCCAAGCCCAACAACACAGCCTCTTCGCTCAAAAAAGCAGGTTTCTTCTGTCCCGCCTGCCGGAAACCCTCGCGCAAGGCTTCCGAAATGAACGCCGGCAAATAAGCATCCATCGGTGCTTCAAAAACACCTGGTGCATATGAGGTTCTCGGGAGATCTCGGCTCAACTTTCCTTTCATAAAATCGGTAAGCCGTTGCGCCGGAGCCATAAAACCCTTCCCCTGAGTAAGAAACCGACGTTCCGTCTGTTCTTGAAAATCAAGCAATGCCAAAGGAGTATCGGGTAGAAGATAACCATAACGTTGCAAAACCGCCCTGTCCACACTCACCACCCAGCCCGCATTGGCACGGGGAGAATTCCGTTCCGAATCCGACATGCCGTTCACCACCAGTCCTGCAGGTGAAGTGGATGCCGGCACAACAACCCCACCCGGACACATACAGAAAGAGAACACACCCCCTCCCTGCCACTTAAAGGCAAACGCATATTCGGCAGGAGGTAGCGGCATCTTCTTTTCCGCCCCCTTATACTGCATGGCATTTATCAAAACTTGCGGATGTTCCAGCCTGACCCCCATCGCAAACGGCTTTTCCTCTATTCTGAAACCACTTTCATAAAGGGAACGATATAAGTCGCCGGCAGAATTTCCCGTTGCCAGTACCAAGGCAGCGCCTCCGTATTCACGGCCCTGCGTATCGGCCACCGCCCTGAATCTCCCCTGCCGATCCGCAAGGATGCCCGTCATACAGCACCCGAAATGAATTTCCGCACCCGCTTCCAACAATGCCTCCCGCATTCTCTCTATCATGCCGGGCATCCTGTCGCTGCCCAAGTGTGGATGCGCCTGATAAAGGATTTCTGCCTTTGCTCCGTAATGCACAAAAGTGCGCAGAACCCGTTGCACATCGCCCCGCTTGTTGGAACGCGTGTAAAGTTTTCCGTCCGAAAAGCAGCCGGCGCCACCCTCGCCGAAACTATAGTTCGACTCCGTATCCAACACGCCTTCACGACCTATCCGTGCCACATCGCGTTTGCGTTCCCGTACCGGCTTGCCTCTTTCCAGAATAATGGGTTTTACCCCTGCGGCAGCCAAGGTAAGGGCTGCAAAAATCCCGGCCGGCCCCATGCCGACCACTACCACACGCGGTGCCTCTATCGGCAGACGTGCTATCGAAAAGTGGAATTTTTCGGGTACAAAAACATCGGGACGGGTATAAACCTCCACCATCGCCTCATAGCGCGGAATACGGGAACGGGCATCGAGTGAAAGCCTGAGCATGGACACATGGGTGATTTCCGAAACGGATACATTCAAGACCGCCGCCACCTTGGCATAGCGTAAGCCCGGATCCGAAACGGCTTGGGGTGAAAGGAAAAGCTGCAACCGTTCTATCATGGCGACCGCTTATTCGAATGTGATGTTCAGTTGCAACATCCGACTTCCCAAATGATTTATTCTATCGGTAAAGATATCGTGTTCACGCACCAACAGATCCCGCAAGCCAAAAAACATTTTCAGCTCCACCGCCAGTTTGTTGTTGTAGGGAAGAAAAAAATCCCAACCCACCCCCACCGTCACCCCGAAATCATGACGGCCCAATTTGAGCTTCACCTCATCGTCGGGATTGTCCGAATTCTTTTTTTTCGACTTTCGGGTGGCCATATCCAGCGTATATTGAAAACCGGCCGTAACATAGGGACGGTTATTGACCATACGGGCGGCCTTCCATTTTACCTCGATCGGCAACAGCACCATGATGCTCTCCACCTGTTTGTTCACTTTCATCACTTCCGTGCCAGGACGGGCAATGGTATATTCGATGGCACGTTGCCCCAAGCTGAACGTAGGGATAAAACGCAGATTGAAATATCTGCCCATACGCAAATCTGTAACCACGCCCACCGAGAACCCCGGTTGAAAGGCATTGCGGATTCCCAGAAGCGTATCGCCTTCAAAACCGAGATTTTTGTCGGACTTGATGGAAAAATTCATGAAGTTGAGTCCCAAGGTAAAGCCGAAATGGAAAAGACGGCTGTCGTAAAGCGGTGTATTAGGCACTTTCGGTCCTCTGAAACTGATCGCCCGCAGAGGCTGAACCAGCAACAGCAACAAACAAACCGAAATAAAGAATCCTTTTTTCATACATGCAATACCGGATCGCGCCCACAAAGAAGCCTAATCGCGGATGATACTGAACATTCCGTTGGTTTCCAACTTAATGATGCGCGAAGGTCGCAATTCGCTCGAGGCACTTTCCTTCACGATAGCTACATGATCCACCGATACGAGAAGTTCGTCCGCTATATCGGCAAGGGAAAGCGGAGAAGGCTGTCCCGAAAGATTGGCCGAAGTGGATACAATAGGTTTACCGAAACGCCCTACCAAGCGGGCGCAAAACAGGTTTTTCACCAAGCGGATGGCCACACTGCCGTCGTTTCCTTTCACATTGTCGGGCAATCCCTTTCCTTTCGGATAAATCACTGTGATCGGCGTATTGTCCATAGCCTCTATCAAATCGTAGTCCATCGGAGGGATTTACTCAACATAACACCGTAGCATCTCAATCGAATCAACCAGAATGATAAAACTCTTGTCTTCTTCTCGATGCTTGAGCCGATAGACACGGGATACCGCATCCGCATTGGTGGCATCGCAACCAAGCCCCCAGATGGTATCGGTGGGATACAGCAAGGTTTGCCCCCGTTCCAGCACTTTGACACAATTGAGCAACTGCAATCCGGCCAATGATTTGTCGGTTTTCATGCAACGGCGTTTTTTTATTTCAGACTCGCGGCAGGCTTACACCTTCAGCCACAATATACAAAGTTCGTTAATTTTTCAGACAATGCCAAAATCCTTACGCCCACAGATAGAACTCCCGTACCAAATTCCGGTAGTTTTCATCATAACTTCCATCCTGACGGTAAATAAACAGCGTGTTTTCGCATACAGAAACCGTTTTTTCTGTCTTTTCCCATTCGCACAAGATCCGCTCACAAGGCTTTCCCGGACGGGAAAACACACGCGTGATACGGCGCGGCCGCCATATCCGGTGCTCCATACACATACAGGACGACACTTCGTAGAAGGCTTCGGGCGACAGCACCAAGGCCAAGCGTCCCCCCGTAAAGAGCAATCTTTCCGCCTCCCGCACCAAGGCCCCGAAAGGCAAAGAATCATTATGGCGGGCCATATTCCGTCTCTTATCGGGCGATTTAAGTGCATGGCTGAAAAAAGGCGGGTTAGAAACAATCAGCCCGAAAGAGCCCTCCTCATAAGAAGGCGGCAGATGCAAAAAATCAGCCTGTTCCACCTCCACACAGTTTTCAAAAGGAGACCGCGCCACATTGCCGGCGGCTTCTATACATGAAGCGGAATGGATATCCACCGCACGGATAGGACTCCATCCCTCTCCCTCACGCACGGAAAGGCGTTGGGCCAACATTAGGGAAACAAGGCCGCAACCGCAGCCCACCTCCAATATCGGATAATCCTCCCCCCTCTCCGGCAACTGCGTCCATGCCCCCAACAATACGCCATCGGTTCCCACTTTCATCGATGAATTTTCGTGTTGCAACGAAAAACGCTTGAACGCAAAAGGCGGCATACGTCAAACTATTGCAGGTAAAAATCAATCAATCCGGCAGGAGCCTTTATCCGCAAGGTTTTCCTCTCCCGATCCACCTCCGTCAAAAATTCATCGATAAGCGGCACCATGATTTCTTTGCCTGAAGAATGTGCCACACACATCACCGGCTGGGCGGCATTATCCATAATATCGTTCAAGCGGCCTATCGCGCCAGCCTGTTCATCCACTACCTCGAAACCAATCACCTCATGATAATAAAACTTGTTGCCCGTAAGCGGCGGCAAGGTATCCAAAGGCAGGTACAAAGCACATCCCACCCATTTCTGCGCCTCCTCCAAGGTGGCGTCCTCAAACCGGATAACGGCCCCATTGTGCCTTATCTGAATGCTTTCGACAAAGAAAGGCACCAACGCCCCTTTTATCTCCACAAGCACTGAATCCAATCCGGCATAATCCGAAAGACTGTCCACATCGAAAAAGGCGAACACCTCCCCTTTCAGACCCGAGGTCCGTACGATTTTCCCCAAAAAGTAACAGGATTCCTTACTTATCATCTCCGCCCTCCTATTCTTTTATCGCCTCCAACGCCTTTCGCCATTTCTCCGGCATGGGAAAAGACTGCTGCAATGCGGCATCGTAGGTAGAAAGTACACTGGATGATTCCGCATGGACACTGCCGTCTTCTTCATTCACAATACGCTGGCCCATTCCCACACTGCGTTCTCCCACCTTATTGATCCACGTTTCCACGCAAATCCTGTCGGTAAAGAGAATCTGTTTGCGAAAATCCGTATCCAGATGAACCAACACGATAGATCTTCCCTTAGGATCCAGATCCGGCAAAAGGTCTTTGATAAAAGTGTAACGGGCCGTATCGAACAATTCTGCATAGATATCATTGTTCACATGGCCGAAAACATCGATATCCGTAAAACGGATCTGTATTGACGTTCTTTTCATGGTTGCAGATATTTAGGGTCGTTGCATCATCTTAACGGGTGATCCGGGCGGTATCCAACTCCCGCAGGTCTGGTTGGGCGGACCTTTCGTAGATACCTAAACCAAAAGCCGGCAAAACAGCCAACGCATGAGCCATTATCTGAGTGGCTATCGCTTCATAGTCTTTCCACACGGGCGTATTGGCATAACAGTAGATCTGCACGGGAAGTCCGATATCTTCGGCCGGCAACTGCCGTACCAAGAGATAGAAATCGCTACCCTGCTGTATGCCGGGATGCCGCCGGAGATAATCTTCCATGTATTTCATATACACCTCCACATTGGTAAGCGGCAAGGCGGCGGTATCGTCTGCATAGCGGCTCATAAATTCTTTCAAGGCAGGAATCAAGGCGAATTGCTGCAACATGGCGGGGGTACATATCTGAATGCGGGTCATGTCGATATAGACGCTGCGCATGATGCGCCGTCCGCCCGACACATTCAGTCCGCGCCAGTTCTGCACCGACTGGGTGATCAACAGATAAGCGGGAACCATAATGACCGTAAGGTCGAAGTTCTTCACCTTTACCGTAGTAAGCGAAATATCAATCACCGTGCCGTCCACCCCTTGCCCGGGCATGGTGATCCAGTCGCCGATACGCACCATGTCGTTGCGTGCCAATTGAACGCCGGCCACCAATCCTGTAATGCTGTCTTTGAACACCAGCATCAACACGGCCGAAGCCGCGCTCAAGCCGCCTATAAAAACCAAGGGTGAACGGTCTATCAAAATCGAGATGGCAATAATGGCCGAGCAGAAATACACCCCGATACAGACAAACTGAATCAATCCCTTCATCGCGATAGGCTGCTCACGCATCTTCACTCTGTACAGATCATAGAAAACCCAGAGAAAGCCGGTGGTTACCCGCATGGCAAAAACCAATACAACCAGCGAGAACAGCTTGCCCATAAAGGGAATCCAACCCGGCAGCTCCTCAAAGATATAGGGTACCATCTTGCGATAGAGTACTGCAAGCAGGAAATAGCAGAAATAGTGGAGCAGTTTGCGTTCTATAAAGATTTCCGGCCACTTCTTATGCCGCTTGCGTTTGATTCCCATCAGTATCTTATGGAACACCAAGCGCACAAACCAATAGATACCCAATGCGGCCGCCACCAGTACAGCGATAATGAACAAAGCCGACAGAACCCGTACCAGAGAGGCATTCCAACCCTTTATCACCAATAGGTCGCCCATGGATTTTAGCCATACAAAAAGAGCGTGCAGCATGATTTCTGTTTTATGGCGCAAAGTTAGCCAAGCGAACACAAAAGAAAAAGGAGCGCACCTCAACGGAACGCTCCTCTCTCGTAAAAGACCGTATCACCCGTTTATGCTTCGGCGGGCGTTTCGGTTGCAGGCTCTTCCGCCACGGCTTCTTCAGCAGGCGCGGCTTCTTCAGCCTGGGCAACCTGTTGGGCGGCCAACGCGGCGGCTTTCTTTTCGGCCACCTTGGCCGCGATAGCTTCCCTTATTTTCTTTTCTTCTTCAAGACGGCTGTTTCGGCCGGCTTCTTTCTTGGATTTGCTTTCATCCGCCACTTTCTGCAACTTGGATTCCTTTTCGGCCACCCAAGCCTGGAAGCGTTTTTCAGCTTCTTCGGCAGAGAAAGCACCTTTATCAACCCCTCTGAGCAAATGATGCTTCAACATTGCACCCTTGGTAGAGAGGATAGAACGGGCGGTGTCGGTAGGTTGCGCACCGTTTCGCATCCAATTAACGGCTTTATCCACATCCAATTCAATCTTGGCAGGATTTTGCATAGGGTTGTACGTGCCTATCTTCTCGATAAATCTCCCGTCTCGAGGTGCACGACCATCCGCTACTACAATGTGGTAGAAAGGCGCAGCCTTCTTACCGAATCTTTGCAGTCTGATTCTTACAGGCATGTTTTTTGTTTTTATTGGTTAAAAGGACGGCAAAGGTAATGTTTTCCTCGCTGAAAAACAAACGGCGGCATGCCGCTGTTTTCCCAAGATGGTTGAAACACACTTTGTCTCTGCTCTCGACTTTCGTATCTTTGAAACGTTTTTACTAAACTTTTATTGATGAAACGGATTTCAATCGGTATTCTGATGTGTATGTTAGGATACGCCATATCGGCCGCACAACCTGTCAAAAATGTTATTCTGATGATACCCGACGGTTGCAGTACCGAACTGCTTTCTATCGGAAGATGGATGAACGGCGGGGTTCCGCTTGCCCTCGACAGCCGGATTTGCGGTTTGGTAAAGACCTATTGTTCCGACAGCCCTATCGGTGATTCTGCCCCTACGGGCAGCACCTACGCCACCGGACATCGTTCCCAAGACGGTTTTGTAGCCACCTACCCCGCATGGAGTATGGAAAAAGGCGGCAAACGTTTCCTTACCGATTCCGCATGGGCTTTCAATCCGATGTTTACACTCTTGGAAGCGGCCAAACTGCAAGGAAAATCCACAGGTATGGTCGTTACCTGCTATTTTCCTCACGCCACGCCAGCCGATTTTCTGGCGCATACCCCCAAACGCAATCAATCCGCCCGTATCGCCAAGCAGATGGTACATAATCCTTGCGACCTTTTGCTAGGCGGAGGCAGTTATTTCATCGACAGCGCAGACTTCCCCGCACAGGCAGAGCTGGAACGCAACGGCATTCTCTATACCCGCCATTTTCTCGAAGCGAGGCAAGCCGTACAAAATGGGAAACAAAAGATATGGGGACTGTTCTCTCCGAAAGAAATGGACTATGAAATCGACCGAAACCCCATGGAACAGCCTGATTTGGAACAGATGACCCGTTTGGCGATTGAAGTGCTCTCGCAAAACGAAAACGGATTTTTTCTCATGGTGGAAGGCAGCAAGATAGACTGGGGCGCCCACAACAACGACATTACCGCCACCGTTTTCGATTTCCTCGCCTTTGACCGCGCTGTAAACGCCGCCATGCAGTTTGCCGAACGAGACGGACAAACATTGGTTATCGTGGTACCTGACCATCAGACCGGCGGACTGAGCCTCGGTAACCGCAGACTCAATTCGGGCTATGCCGCCACAAGCGCCGAAGAACTTTTTTCGCCCATCCAAAACTGCAAGGCAAGCGCTGAAAAAACGGTCCGCCGCCTTCTATCCGCTTATCCAAACGATACGGCCGCAATGGCCAAAAGTTTGGGAATGGCGCTACAAGGCGATTTCGGCCTCCAGCCGATACACGACAGTGTATTATGGCGTCTGGCAACGGTATTCATTCAACACAAGGCCTCTAAAAAAAGCGTCCGGGCATTGACACAGGTTATCAATCCGCATTTTTACTTAGGTTGGACAACCTACGGACACAACGGTGGTGATGTTTTTTTGGCCATGTATCACCCGCTCGGCAGACAATTGAAGGGAATCATAGACAACGAAGAACTCGCGCCTTTCGTTTGCCGCGAAGCCGGCCTGGGAAACCTCGATTCGCTCACAGCCCTCTATTACCAACCCATTGAGAAGGTTTTTCCCATGCAAACGGTGCGGCCGGTTTTCAAAAGCACAAACCCACCCGAATCGGAAGATCCGCTGTTTGTGGAGATACAACTGGCAAAGCGGAAAACGCTGAAGGTTTTCCCGAACACAGATTATGCGGAACTTAATAAAAAGCCGCTCCGTTTACCGGGTATCTGCCTCTATAACGGCAAAGGCATCTATCTACCGGTGCAGACAGCCGAGATATTGCGGTAAAGAAGATTATTTAAGCCTACGGACAGCGGCTTCCAAGCGCGGAGGAAGTTCTTTTTCGAGCGCGGTTTGGTAATCCTGATAGGAGCAGGCCATATAGCAATGGCGACCATAGTGTTCCTTCTGTTCTTTGGAACAAGGCAATTCCAACCACCATCGGTCGGTCTGCTTGCATTTGTGAAAAGTGAGATCCTGTTCCGTTTCATCGTTCTGCACGATAAAGGTCTTGAACTCTAATTCCGAACCAGCCAACGGATGGTCATCGATACGATGCACCATGCCGTCCATAAAACACCATATCATTTCGGCAATCAACTGCGCGGAAGCACCCGCCGTATCCAGAGCCGGATAGTACTCAAAGAAACCGAACACCGAAACATCTTTGCTTATCCCGGCATAACGGGCCATCTGGCATACCTGTTCGGCCGTAAAGCCGGTAGGCCGCGCCCAAGGATTGGCCGGACTGTCGCTTTTCCTTACCGCACTCAAATCGAAACTCACACAATCCGCCTCTCGGATATAGGGTTCCGACTCCTGTATATTCTCGCGCAGTCTGCCAAAACGGCAAGCATCGAAAAAACAACGGCCCATCAAACGGATCGCGTCATTGTCAACCAGATAACTTTGATACCCTAAATTGGAATAATTAAACAGGTAATTATCGGGTTCCACCACTATCCTGGCCATATAGGCCCGATGGGTTACGGGCGTATTCACCGGATCGAATTCCTGATCGATACCGTCGGCCAAATTGAGCCGTGAATCTATCGAAAGAATATTGACCATACGGTGCAGACGAGCATAAGCGCGATAGGCGGCATAGGTGAGATCCTGTGTGCCGCCCACCAAAACCGTTACCGTATGCTGGGCCGTCATGCAAGCTATCACCTCGCTCAAGGCGAAAAATGTGTCATCCAAGGTTTTGCCGCATTTAAAATCCCCCAAATCCACTATCTTTCCGAAAGAAGAACCGGCATAGAGGTTATAGAGTTCCCGCCGTATCTGTTCTGCTCCGTTGCAATACAAGGGGGCGGAATTGCCTTGTAGCCCCCCCCTGCTTTCTTCCATTCCGATAATCACCACGTCCGCTCCCTCTACCGAGGGGAAGTGTTCCTCCACCGTATATTTCTCCACCCGTTTGCCCAATCGTTCGGTATTGTCTATATAAAAAGTCCCCGCCTCCATATAAGGACAAGGGGTAAAATAGCGGCTCAAATCTATCTCTTTCATGGTTCACATACTTTATCGGTGCAAAAATACAGCAAGGTGTGTTTCAAAAACCGCCCTTTCCCCGCATTCCATTCACAACCGCAGGTTAATTTCGCAAACGGTTTAACCTGTGCACAGAAAAAAAAGTGCGGACCGCCTTACCGGCAATCCGCACTCCCTGTCAAAGGTATCGGCTATAACTTTATCAGTTTTCCTTTCACCACCGAACCGTCTTCCAATTTGATTTCGTAAAAATAACATCCGGCCGACAGTCTCGGCAAATGCAGACACACTTCCTGCTCTCCATTCTCCGAAAATTTCCGATACAGGATATAGCGGCCCGAAGGCGTAAAGATCCGCAGACTCATCAGGCTTTCCGCTCCTGCTTTGATATGCAGTTCCTCATTGCCGGACAAAGGATTGGGATAAACCAACAGACGGCCGACAGGCATAACTATCGTATCATTAGGTTTGGTTATTACTTCGGGGGCATCCACCGATGCGGTGAATATCTCGGTCTGCGTAACCAAGTAGCTGTATTCGGGTTGATTGCTCACCTGTACGAAATCGGCATTGCTCCAATTCTTAAAGACAACGCTGTCGTAGAGGTAGATGCCTATCTGCGCCGTATCGCCCCAATAATAGGAGCCACCGCCATACGCCACACCGCCGCGTGCGGGATACACCGAGGTCACCACATTATAACGTTTAGGCGTGAACACCGCCACATAAACGGCATCTTCCTTCACTTCCGTCTTCAGCATGGCTTCCGTGCTCACTTCCTTACCGTTCAAGGTCCATGCGTGGAAAACTTGGTTGGCGGCGGGCTTGGCTTCGAACGAAACCGTAGAACCGTAATCGAACGTGCCGCCCACGGTCACC
Organism: uncultured Bacteroidaceae bacterium; assembly: GCA_964436335.1. GTDB lineage: Bacteria > Bacteroidota > Bacteroidia > Bacteroidales > P3 > Pullibacteroides. The sequence continues at coordinate 12,959 of CAYTCD010000021.1, read as the reverse complement.
GTGCCGGTTCCGAGCGGAGACACAACCGTTTCGATGCGGTATTTCAAGGGTTCGAACACCGCCGTAAACGCCATATCTTCCGTTGCCTGCACGCCCAGGAGCGGCAACAAGGCCCGCTGTCCGTCGATTTCCTGCGACTCGCTCTGCCAACGGGCAAAACGATAACCCAAGTCGGGCTCGGCTGTCAGAAGCATCGTAGAACCTTGCACCGCCTTGCCGCCGCCCGAAACCGTACCTCCTTCGGTGGCATCGGCCTCGATATTCCATACCGCAGGCGTAAATCCGGCACGGACAGACCTGCTTTCATCAACCGTCAACGTATAGGGATTCTGCCGACTCAGCAGACTTCCCTGTAAATCATACCAAGCCTCGAATTCATATTTTCCGGAAGACACGGCTTCCAGCACCGCCGCACTGCCCTTCAGATAATCGCCCCCGCCGGAAACGCGGCCGCCGATTTCGGCATATACCGTAAGGTGCACCGTATCCTGCGAGAAACAGGCCGTAAGCGTGGTATCTCCGCCTATCGTGAACGTGTATTCGGGGCTGTCGGAAATCCAGCCATCGGCGGTTTTCCAGCCTTTGAACGCATAGTTACCGTAAACGGCCTTGACGGTGACGTTTTCTCCATAGCCATACATACCGCCGCCCGACACGCTGCCGAATGCGGAAGGTTCGGCCTGTACCTTCACCTGATAGAGTTTCGGTTCAAAAACGGCTTCGATATTCATATCTTCATTCACCTCGATAATCAGTGCGGTATCTTCTCCCAAGGTGATGCCACCCTGACCGGAAGCGTCTTTCTTTACCCAAGATGAAAAGTTGTAGTTTTCGGCAGGATAAGCATACAGGCTTATCGAATCGCCATGTACTACATAGGCATACCGAGAACCGAATACCCCTGTTTCGTAGGCAGGTTTTTTCATCCACACAATGCCGGCGGTCTGAATATTGGACGTAACCCGCACTTCCCTGTGGGTGAGTTTGAATCTGGCCTCGAATGAGGTGTCTTGCGTAACGAATACCGACAGAACGGACGAATGCGACACCGCCGTATTCGTGTCCGAAGTCAATACCCAACGGTCGAATTCGTAGCCGTCGTTGGGAACGGCCTTCACCGTTACCATGCTACCGTAAGAAGGACGGTTGTTGTAGGCCTCCACATACCCGTGCAGCAAATCTTCGGATTCGGCCCTGAACCTTTTGGTTTCCGGAACAAAATCGGCATACACCAGCGTATCGCAACTTATGGGGAAGGTGTATTCCGCCGAACGTGACAAACGTTTGCCCCAAGCGTCGCGCCATTGGGAGAAAGCATAGTTCGGTTCGGGCGTCGCCTTCAGGGAAACCGGTGTTCCATAGCCGAATTGGGTGAACGCGGCGCCGGTCTGCACCCGACCTTGTTCCGTATTGGAAGAGAACACCTGCAAGGTGTAGGGAGTCGGTTCAAAATACACGCGCACCTGATAATCCCTGTCCATCCGGATGCCCGCAAAAGTCTCGCGCAAGGTGTCGTATTGGCCGTCTTCGCGTTCCCACAACAGATACTTCAAGGCAAAACCATCGGCGGGTACCATCTGCAGAATGGCTTCGGTGAGATAGGAATAACGGCCCGTGCCGCGCACACTGCCCGAACCTTCGGGCAGCACGGCTGCCGAAAGCGAGAATTTATCTAAAGAGAACAGGGCCGCCAAGCGTTCCTCTCCGCGCACGGCAAAGACATAGGGATTGTCTTCCGACAGGCATTGCTGCCGCAGTGTATCGTCGGCCCGATACCAACCTGCAAAAACATAACCGTAGGCCGGTTCGGCTTCCAGCGTGGCATTCTTGCCGTATTCATAGAGGCCTGCGCCACGCACGCCGCCATGTTCCCTACCACCCCAGGTTTCCACTTCCACCTGCAGGGAGTCGGGAACGAAAACGGCCTGCACCGAAATATCCTCGAGCGATTGCAGTTGCAGACGGGCGGATTTCTCCGCCAAAATGTCGCCCTCGGCATCTTTCCAATAGCCGAAAGCATAACCCTTGGCGGGCCTTGCCTCCAGTTCCATCCACAGTTCGTGGCGGTAGTTGCCTTGGTTGAGCACCTCGCCGCACGAAGCCTGCGGGGCCACCGTGGCCGATATGTGATGCGAATTGGGATTGAAATAGGCCACGATAAGGGTCTCTCCGTTCACCACACAAGTGGTCTGCATGCTGCGCGAATAGAGCGAGTCTCGGGTTTTGCCGTCTTTGGTGTAGAACATGCGCCATTGGGTAAACGCATAGCCCTCCTTAACCGGATTCGCCTCCAGATACAAGGTATCGCCGTAATAGACCTCCCGGATGTGCATGGTTCCGAAAGAACCTTCGCCGACACGCACCTGCCCTATCGGGGAAGAGCCCTCGGTCATCAAGGTGAATGTGTAGCGCAACGGCGCAAAACGGGCATAGACCGTGGTGTCGGTCTTTACCTGCAGGTTCAGGCGACTGTCCTTGGAGCCGGCGTTCTGCCGGGCGTCTTCCCATTGCACAAAGCGGTATCCATAGGCCGGTTCCGCCGTCAACAGGGCATACGAACCCGAAGCATACAGGCCTTGCCCCTGCACCTTGCCGGCCTGGGCGGGCACGCTCACGGCCTGAATGTTCCTGCGGCGTTCGCTGAATACGGCAATCCGCGCCATATCCTGCAATACTTCCACCTTGCAGGGATTTTCTTCCGAAACCTTGTCGATATTCAGACCGCGCCTCACGCCCCAATAGAGAAATTCATAACCGGCTTTCGCCTCGGCTTGCAGAACGGCGGTATCGAAATGGGAGTACACGCCCGCACCGCTTACCGTTCCGTATGCTTCCGGCTGCGCCGAAAGGCTTACTTCATGCTTCTTCAGCGAGAACAGCGCCCTGTACCGCCTATCCCTGCCCTCTTCGATCGAAAACACCAAAGGATTCTGCCGCACGGTATCCGAAAATCCGTGGTCGATGCGGACCCAGGCCACAAAATCGTAGTGGTCGAGCGGTCGGGCACGAAGCGTTACATGGGAACGGAACGGATAGATGCCCGCGCCCTCCAGCGTTCCGGCCCCTGCGGGAACAGATTCCAAAGCAATATTGTATTCTTCGACGGCAAACCAGGCCGTATAGGACAAGTCTTCCGTCAAGCGGCCTTCTTCCAGCACCGTAAACGGATTGTCTTCATATTCCCGTCCGTCCTTATCCGACTTCCAATACAGGAACTCGTAGCCTCGGTTGGGCTCGGCCTGCAGGATAATCGTGGTATTGCCGTTGGCCGCGGAATAACGGCCTCCGCCCGAAAGGATACCGGCATCCACGATATTGGACGACACCGAAACCGTATGGTATTCCTGCGTAAAGACCGCCGTAAGGACACGCCGTTTCTGCGCCGTGAACGTATAGACAGGGTCCTTGCTCACCGTATCCCGGCCTTCCATCCACGCCACGAACCGGCAATAGGGCTTAGGCGTGGCGGTTACCCGCACAGTGCTTTCGGATTCATACAGACCGCTTCCGCTCACGCTTCCCAAATCGGATTGCTGCGTGGAAACCGCAATGCTCACCTTTTCGCGCTCGAACTTGGCGGTAATCCGCATATCCTGCACGATATTGAACTGATAGTTCTCGTTTTGCGAAAGCAACACACCCTCCGAATAATACCCGTCGAACGCATAGCCCTCATCGGGAGAGGCCTCCAAGCGTACCCGCGCGTTATGGTCGAACGTATATTTTCCCGATTGGGTGCCCACCGTTCCGTTTCCTTCCACAAGCAGTTCCAGACGGTAGGTATTGATGGCGAAATAGGCTTTCAAGGTTCGGTCGCGGTCTGCCGTAAAACGGTAGGTAGCACCTGCACCGGCCACCGTTTCTCCGTTTTCTTCCCAACGGTCGAAATGATAGCCCGTAAAAGGAAGCGCCGTTACCACCGCCTCGCCACCTTCCTTATACGCACCGCTACCCGTCACCGAACCTTGGTCGGGGTTGGCACTCTGGGCGGAAATCGTATAACCGCGCATCAGCACGATGTCTTCGGTGCAAGGCTCGCTCAACACGTTGCGGTCCACGCCGCGCAAACGCACCTTGTAGTGTTCGCCCAAAGGTGTGGTGGCGGGAATGGTGGCCGTCAGCACGCCACTTTCCTCGGTTTCCATGCTGCCGATAACCACCGGATTGGAAAAATTGCCATCGGCATCCGAAAGTTCGGCCACCACGCGGCTTTTCTGTGCCGAATTGGCATTGAGCGCAAGCGTTCCCTTCACGGTAAACGGAATGCTGACCGTGGGTGCGCCGTTACGCATATTGAAACTCGTAACGGGAAGTTTGTTGAGGCTTATCGTAGGATTATAGACAAACAGGATATCGTCCACCCAAAGTTGCGCCGCACCGCCGCCGGGCGTTTTATTGGTGGTGATGGAAACCAAGATATAACGAGCATCCTTGCTGCCGCAGCCGCTGCGGTCGAACGGCACGCTGTAACGCACCCAGCCCCCGTCTTGCTTGGTGGGATTGACCAAGGCGATGGCCACGGCCTGGTTCATATTCGTTCCGGGGTCTATCGTGGCATTGTCGTTATGGATAATCGCCTTTACCTGCCCTTGGTCGGAGGCACTGTTCGGCGCATATTTAGCCCATACCACCATGGAATCCGGCACCACCGTAAACGGAAAATTAAAGCCTTCCGCAGCACGGTCGGTAAAATTATAGTTGCTGGCATCGGTGGCCGTTGCACTTCCCATATTGATACGCCCGGTGGTGACATTACCGTTGGCATTGATGCCGATTATACTGGTAGAATAAACCCGCATGCCATACATTCCCGCCGTGCCCGGTCTTCTTTCGGTTGTTCTTTCCAAACGTTGATCCTTGCCCTGATCCACGATACCGCCTGCGGTCTTGGCGGTCATAAACGAATTCCAGCCCACCGGTTCCACGTTCTTTGAACCCAGATTGTCGTAGTCTTCGAAACCGCGGTTAAGCAACTGCTGGGTTCCGTTGATCGACTGCGCCGAAACTTCCGGCAGCACGCAAAAAAGACCGAGGACCGACAGAAACAGTCCGAATAACTTACCCAAAGATATGTGTGTGTTCATCGTTCTCTCTCCTATTACTTAGCAATGCTACGGGTTCTGGCATCGAGATTCATCGAGTGCGAAACCGTAAGGGTATCTTCGGTTTGAACCGATAGCGGCGTATCCGAGCCTTCTTCGAACCAACCCAAAAATTCGTAGCCCGCCCGAACCGTAACTTTCAACTTGACGCTTTCGCCCTTGTGGAACGAACCCGAACCGCTCAACGCGCTCAAACCCTCGGGCGTGGAACTGCGCAACTTGACAAAATAGGTGTCGGGCATAAAATGCGCCACCGTGCGCGAAGCGGTTTCCCTATTCACCTCCATCTGTGCCTGCGTGCCGACAACGCTGTCACCCACGCTCCAGTAGGCAAAATGGAAATCTTCTTTCGGCGTGGCCTGCAAGTTCACCGTGACCGAATTTTCCGATTCCTCCATCACCGCAATTTCGCCGCCTTCCGCCCTGTTCAGTATAGGTTCGGCAGGGGTAATGTCCTTTTCGAAAACGGCGGTCAAGGCCAAATCCGTAAGGGTGGCCCATACCAGCGTATCTTTTTCGGAGAACAGAACGCCTCCGCAATACCATGCCCGGAGGCGGTAGCCGTCTGCCGGCGTAGCCATCAGCAAGGCGGCGGTATCGAAACCATACTCACCGCTCCCCGCCACTTCGCCCTCTCCCTCGGCCCGCAGGTCGATGCGGTAGCGTACCGCTTGCCATTCGGCATACAAGGCCGTATCGTGCGTGAGCGGCAACACGAAATCCGATTCCTGCGAAACCGTTTCGCCCGCCTCGTTCTTCCAAGCTGCAAAGCGGTATCCGGCCGGCGTGCCGCCCGTCCAGATATTCACCTGACTTCCGTTCACATAGCCACCGGAGCCGAACACTTCCACGTCTTCAAGCCTCGAGGCCAAACGCACTTGGAAGGTATCGGGTTCAAAAACCGCCACTATATCGCGGTTCTTACGCATGGCAAGCGAGATTTCAGCTTCGCGGCCAATTTCCATGCCGTGTTCTTTCCATACCGTAAAATGATAGCCGAAAGCGGCTTCCGCCACCAAGTCCGCCGTATCGCCATACGTATAGGAACCTTCTCCCAACACACGTCCCTTGCCTACCACTTCGGCACTGAGGTTACGGCTCGCCTTTTTAAAGATGGCGAACAGACGTTCATTGCCTTCCACCCGAAGATTCATCTTGGATTCGAACCCAACCGTATCCCCCCCCTTAACCGGGTCATGGCTCCACCGACCGAACTCCTTGTCATCGCTCATTGCAAAGGCGTCTATGGAAACCGTACTACCGTAAGGATAGAAGCCCGTACCAATAAACTGCCATTCACGTCCCATTCCAAGCACCGCCGCCGTCAACTCTACTTTATAGCAACGAGGTTGGAACACCGCCCGTATCTCCATAGCCGAATCCACCTGCAACGCATACGCGCTGTCGTAGGAAATCACCTCATCGCCCGCCATATACGCATAAAAACGGTAGTGCGTGTCCGCTTCCGCCCGCAACGAAGCAAAAGAGGCGTATTTATATTCACCCCCGCCCTGCACCTTGCCCGCTCCGGCCGGTTCCACCGAAATCGATACCGGATAGGTCATCGTGTCGAAAACCGCCGTCACCGAACTTCCGCCCTGCGGAAAAAACACATTGTCTTCATCATCCCATTCTTCTTCCAATCCCGTAACATCCACGCGCGTCCATTTGACAAACTTCATTCCCTGAGCGGGAACGGCCTGCAGACGGAGGCTGTCTTCGTAAAGTACCTTTACCTCGCCCTGCATCTGCCCCCCCTTGTATCGGATGATGCCGCTGTTTTCGGGAGATACCGAAAGATTGGTGAGCACGGGCAGCGGTTCGAAACGGGCGATGACCTGCAGCGGTTCGGTAACCGTAAACGTCCAAGTGTGCTGACGGCTCAACATGCGCCCCTGCTTGTCATACCAACCGACAAAATCATAACGCAGGTCGTGGGAGATGCCCAAGGTGCAGGAGGAAAGATATTTGTAAGAGCCGCCGCCGGTCACCGTTCCCCGAAGCGGATGCTGCGACTCGCCCGTAATCAGGAATTCCACCGAGTCGAAAACCGCCACAAGGCAGGTATCCGTCTTAGCCGTAAAACCAAGGGTGGAAGCCCCTCCGACATGCACGCCCTCCGGGGTTTCCCAATGCGAGAAACTGTAGCCGTAGAAGGCTTGCGCCGTTGCGGAAGCAGGTTCACCATAGAACACCTCGCCGCAACGCACACGCCCCGCATCATCGGGCTGTATGCTGAATTTCGCTTTCAGTTTGGCCGGGCGCATCACGGCAGTCAAGGTTTCGGCGCCTTCCACATCGTGCAGATAGGGATTCTGCCGGCTCACCGTATCGCCCTCCTTGTTGAGCCAACAGGCCAGTTCGTAGCCCTTGGCGGCATAGGCATAGACATTGGCGTTATAGGCATACTGGTATTCGCCCGCCCCATAGAGGGAATCCACCTTGGCGGGGTTGTCGGCCCTCAACCTGATTTCATATCGGTTTTCCTTGAAGCGCGCCACAAAATAGCGGTCGGAAGTAAGCTTCAGCGAGAATTTCGAAGCCGTTTCAAACAGCGTATCCGCTTCGTACCACCCCAAAAAGATATAGCCGTCGGATGTGTCCACGCTTATGGTTACCCGTGTATCGGCGGCATAGCGCCCGCTTCCGTTCAAGACGCCCGCTTCCAAAGGCTTCACGAACAGGCTCACCGAATAGCGGACGGGCACGAAACGCGCGGTCAACACCGTATCGTGGTTTGCCGGAAAGCCTTCCTGCGGATAGGTGCTGCACAGATTGCCGTTCCTGTCGTACCAACCCGTAAATTCATAACCGCTACGCGGCACGGCATGAATCTGCACGTAATCCATATATTCCACCTGCCGTTTCCGCAAACGCTCCGCAGGGTCTCCCACCCATACATCGCCTTCCGCTTCGGCCTGCAATTCCACTTGGAACGTAAGCGGAGAGAACCAAGCGGTCAAAACCGTATCGCCCTCTATCTGAGAAATATGTATCGTTTCCTGCAAAATCGTTTCTCCCTGCTGGGTACGCCAGCCTTCAAACCTATAGCCGGGAAAGGCCTCGGCCACAATTTCCACCAGGCTGTGCCATTCGTAAATCCCCGCGCCATGCACCTGTCCGTAGAGACTGTTGGAAGAAGAAAGGCTCACCCGAACACGGGTATGGCTGAAAATCGCCAGCACCTGACAGGAATCCTCCACCCGCAGCACATAGGGAGAAGCCTCTCCGAGCGTGTCGCCGTCTATCACCCAATAACGGAATTCCGCGCCGGGAGCGGGAAGCGCGTTCAAGGTAAGCACACTGCCATAGGCATAGAATCCGCCCGGCATATCCACACGGCCCAAAAGCGCATCGTTGGAAGCGATCTTAACCGCGTATTCGTTGGGTTCGCAAACCGCTGTGATAACGCTGTCGTACATAATCCGCACCAACAGCGTGTCGGCCGTTCCCAAAACGTGAGAACCGCTCTGCCATCTTGCAAAATGGTAGCCCTTATCGGGGGTGGCCCGCAACACCACGCTCTTGCCGTACATATACGTGCCCGTACCTTCCGCATATCCGTTCTGTGCGGAAACCGTCACCGTATAGGTAAGGGTATCGAAAATGGCCTTGAACGCATAATCGGCATCCAAGTGCGCGTTCTGCGTCAGATAGTAGGGATTATCTTCGATGATGCCGTTGGAAAGTCCGTTTCTCGTTACTTCCCAATGCCGGAATTCGATGCCCCGTGCCGGCACGGCACGCAGACCGATGGTGGTGAGGTCGAACGCACTGTACGAACTGTCCGCCTTGCGTTGGGAACATTGCAGCGTGTAGCCGTCCAAAGGATCGCTCTCGCTCAGGTTCACATGATGAAAGGTTTCTTCAAAAACGGCGCGGTAACTGCCGCCCTGGTGGATATTCTCTATCCGCAGCACCGAATCGGTGCCCACCACATTGCCCTCCATGTCTTCCCAATGCAAAAAATGGCTGTATTCCCTCGGTTCCTTCGGGCTTGCCACGGCCACCACCGTGCCGAAATGCTTGTAGGTACCGCTTCCGCTCGCCGTTCCTAATTTGGCGTGCGGATATACCGAAAACTCGTATTCGTAGGGGATGCTGTCGGTAAGCACCTCCACGGTTCCGCCCCGCGCCACGACATAGTTCAGCACCGGTTGCGTCAGGTTCCAGGTTCTGCTGCCCAAGCGGAAGCCCTTGAAGATATAACCATCGTTGATATCGGCGCGCATTTTGGCCGTATCGCCGTTCACAAGCGTTATTTCCGTGAGGTTGTTATTGGCAAAATAGGCGGTGGCGCCCACCGGTTGGGCAAAACGAAGTGTAAAGGTGGTATCGAAAACAGCGGTCAGATTGCGGTCTTGGGTAATGATGAACGAATATTCCGCCCCGGCGCCCTCCACGATTTTTCCGCCCTCTTCCCAATACAGGAAACGACACTCCGCATTGTTCACCGTGGCGCGTGCGGTCTGCAGACTGAGGTCTCGGCACAGCTGCTTTTCCACCGCATTGACGGTGCCGTATTCCGTGCCCTTGATGGTAAGATACCACTGCTTGTAGATGTTCAGCTCCACGATATTGCTTTGCAAGGGATAGTTGGAAGCTTCTATCTGAATCTTGTACTTGTCGGAATCGACGGTATTGGCAGGCAAGGTAATCTGAATATGCCCCTGATGCTTGATATTGTCGCCTCCGTTCACATTCACGGTTTTCAACAACGTCTTATTGTCGAAACTTCCGTTCTCATCCGAGATATACAGGCGCAGTTCGTTCTGAGCGTTGGGATTCACGGGGTCTTGGGTGCCCGAATAAAACGTGTAGGGAACATTCAAGACAATGTTTTGGCTGCCGTGATGCGCCACCTGCAAGGGGCTTACGGTATCGATGCGCAGAATGGGATTGTAAATAAACAATATATCGTCCACCCAAAGTTCATCGCCCTCCACCACTTCGCGAAAATTGTTGCCGGCCGTAAAGCTCATCAACAGATAGGCAGGATTGTCCTGACTTTGGTAGGCGATGGGCAGACTGATACGTTTCCAATCGGTATTCGTGATTTTGCAGGAAGCCGAACCGATAACCGTGCCCACCGACGTTCCGTTGGGGTTGCGGTCTTCCAATTTGGCATTATTGTGCAAATACATCGTGAAGTCTGCCGGACGCCTCTCGTTAATTCCCTTCTTGGCCCAAAAGACCACCGAGTCGGGACGTCCCGTAAATTCCCAACGTTTGGAACCATCACCGGTATTGGTATAGATGCAGGATTTTTCGTGCTCTTTGCTGGTCGGACTACCGCCCCTTTCATTGTAGTAATATAATGTTCCTGTCGTTAACGTACCCATTATTTCTGTCTCGTCCACATAGAGCCCCTGCCACACCAATACAGAATTAAAGCGCCTCCACGTAGATTTGGTATTCCTTATAAAAGCCGATGTTTTCCCCTTGCTTTGTGGACGAATATCATCGGATGCCCAAACAGATTGATTTCTTTTCTCTTGACTAGGACCATTTCCCGCCTCAAAGCACGAACTCGAATTCCAACCCCAAGGTTCGGGATTATCCCATACCTCAAAATCGAAATTGGGGGCTTGCGGCGTATTATAGAGGGTTGTTTCTTGTGCTTGAACGGGTGCGGAGAAAAGGATTCCCGACACGCCAAGTATCAAAGACAAAAAAATCCTGAATGTTCTTTTCATGATTCTTCAACTACACAACAAATTTAGAACGCTTTCACTTCCGTTTTCCTCCTTAATCTACCGAACTTCATCGCCTATATTGCCATCACCTCGCAAAGAAGGCTATAATATTATTATAATCAAATAAATACAAGCAAAAATAGTAAAATAAAGAATTACACGAAAAATTACCGAAATTTCGTCGGGAAAACATGGGTTGTCGAGTTTCGCTGGGGCATAAAAAAACTGCCTCCGGAATATCCGGAGGCAGTTTTACATATCGGAGCTTTCATGCTCCACGGCATAAGAATTCTATGCCTATCGTCTAATCGCTTTCAAGACCGCAGCGCCCTCGCCATTCGTCAAACGGATGTAGTAAACGCCCGGAGCGAAACGCGACAAATCAACCGTATACGTGCCGGCCGCCATGAGGTTCTGCTGCATCACCGACTGACCCGAAATCGCAAACACTTCCATGCTGCAAGCTTCCTGCACATTCAGGTTGAAGATGCCATTGAAAGAAGGATTGGGATAGAGTTTGGAAGCGGCCAATACCGTATTTTCGTTGTTGGTGGAAGGACCGGGTTCATCACCTTCGTAAACGAATTCCACATCATCTACCCAAAGCGTACTGCCCACCTGACCTTTGCAGTTGAACAAATCATCGAAATCATAACCGGCACTCGAAACAAAGAGTACCGTGATAGAATCAGGCTCCATATCGGCATGATATTCTATAGGCAACTCAAATGCAGTCCAATCCTTCACGCTGTCGTGGAAAATCTGTTCAACTTGACCGATAGTCACACGTTTGCCGCCTTCTTCGTTATACTTGTAAACTTTCACAAAGATGCTCGCGCTATCGCCGTTCACGGGAAGATATTTCATATATCCCTTGAGTGCGGTAGGACGGCTCCTAAACGGACGCCCAAAAGTAGCTGTCTGTTCATCAATCAAAACAGTCATTGCACCAACTACTCCCGGTAGAAAAATTTCCTTGTCTGCACCAAAGTGCAAGAAATCAGAAACCAATTTGGGCGCAAAGTCATCATCTGCCCCTGAACGACCTTTATCTTTGAAAAGCGTTACCGGACCGGTAAACAAATCAGGAGGCAATGTCGCCAAAATATTCAATGAAGTCCAAAAAGGATGTGCCAAATCATCGTAGGTACCAGCATCCCCATACAGTTTTCCTTGTTCCCATTGTTCAAACTTACCGTCAGGTAAAGCTTGATTCTGCGCCATCGACTTTCCCATCAAAAGGGAAAGCACGCCTAAGAATAAAATCGTCTTTTTCATCTTGCTTAATTAATTTATTTTACGTTTGTTAAATCTTAATTAAAGTCTTGCCACATCAGCCTTGTTTCTCCTGAACCATGTAACAGGATTTATATCCTGAAAACGATAGGTGATTTGCAAAGTATAGGTGCGTGGTGCTTCAATATAGAGCGGACGCAACGAATACTCGGCATTCAAAAGATTGTTTACCACAAACGAAACGGTAAAACGATTGATATTGATACTAGCACGTAAATCCAACACTAATGAACCCCATGCATGCTGTTTCATGAACTCATCCATTCCTTCAAAAGGTAATGTCATCCGAAAATTATCTCTTACCCAATTGTGCGCGTCATCTTGGATATTGGCATCCATCTCAATAAATACTCCATCTACATTCTTCATCGCACTCATATACTGAATGCCTCCTCCAATCGAGAAATATTTACAAAACTTAACATCCAAATCGAACTTAGCCATATGCTGGATTCGATATTTAAGGATATTCCCTTCTGTATTCGATGAAGAATTGCTGTATTTATAATCTTTCCCCTTCCCCGTTTCCGGATTCACTGTACTAGTATACACCTTATCCGTTTCTTTACATACCGGCAACGAATACGTATAATTGGCCTGCAACTGCAATTGCAGATTTTCCAAAATCTTCCATTCCGTCATAAAACTAGCCTCTACTCCACTGATGGTAGCCCGCCCTGTATTAAAAAACTTAAACCCATACAAATCTGGCAGACTTGCCGTTGAAACAGGATTCCACGGCCCCATAAAGAACTCGATATAGTTCCAATAGTATTGATGGAAAGCCGCCACATCTATATAGCCCTCAACCACATTTGATTTCAGATATTGACGGATACCGAATTCCATATTGCGGCTCTTTTCG
>CAYTCD010000020.1:0-25153 GCA_964436335.1 uncultured Bacteroidaceae bacterium | reverse complement strand
TTTATGGCTTTCCAGAATGCGCCCGCCTTGCCTTTGAGGAGGAGTTTGAGGTTTGGGGTATTGATGCTTTTGATGGAATTGAGCAGTTCATCGTAGATTCCGGTGATGAAGGCGATGGTACCGCCCGATACGCCCGGAACCACATCGGCCGCACCCATGGCGGCACCTTTGAGCAGAATGATGCCGTAATCGCTGTATTTTCTTTCCATTTGTCAGTGAATAAACTTTTTGTGATTCTTGTCGAGGCCGTTTGCAACACGGTTTCGGGTGTGAAGATACGAAATTGCGTTTACCTTGCCGGTCGGGAGGTGTGGTTTCGTCGGAAATTCGGTAAAAATAGCGCGTTTTTTTTTAGAACGGTTTGTTGGTGTGTAATGTGCATGAAATGAATGGCTTTATGTTCTTTTGAGAGAGCGAGGAATATGGAAGCCGGGATTTTTCATCTGAAAAAAAAAGGGGAGAGAAGCGTTGCGGCTTATCTTCGCGCCTTTGATAAAGAATACCGTTATGTGGAAAGGATATCTTGCGTTGCTTCTGCTGCTGCCACCCCTTTGGGGGCAGGCTTCCGACCGCAAGGGCAGAGTCGTTGCCGACGATATTCTGGGTATCTATATGATTTACGAACACCGGAGTCAGGAAACGGTGCATCTTAGTTTCTACAATGCCGACAATGGAGACTACGAGGCACGTATCGTATGGATGGAGCAACCCACCGATGATCTGGGAAAACCAAGAACCGACGTGAACAACCCCCGTGCGGCCTACCGGCATATCCCCCTTTCCCACTTGGTGATTGTGCGGGGGCTTCGCTTCGATGCCAAGAGCGGTCAATGGGAGAACGGACGAATCTACGACCCATCTACCGGAAAGACCTACCGTTGTTTTGTGCGTTTTGAAGAAGACGGGCAGACATTGCGGGTAAAATGCTATGTGGGGTTCCGCTTTTTGGGAAGAAGCCTGTATTGGAACAAAATAGTTTAAGCACGCGGTATGGCCATAGGCAAATACGGAGAATCCGTCAGAATCTACAATCATTATACCGACATCCGTAACCGTTTGCGGGTAAGAACCTTGTGCGACTTGCTCAACGATGTGGCCGAAATGCACACCATAGAGCAGAAAGCCGATGTGGCCACGCTCAACAAAGACGGCTTTACATGGATGTTGCGGCGCATACATCTCTTTATGCCCGATATGCCCCGTCAGGAAGAGCATGTGTGGATTGAAACTTGGAATCCCCGTTTTTCGGGGCTTTTGGTGCCGCGGGTGTATAAAGTGAGTTCACCCGAAAATCCGGAAGAAAAAAACTATAGGTCCGAATACGGGGAAAGACCGCTCAACGGCAGGCTGCGCGCTTTTGCCTATACGGATTGGATGATGGTGAACCTCCGCGCCATGCGTCCCGAACGTCCTACGGAAAGGATGGTGTCGATAAGCGGACTATATGAGGAAGCGCTGCCTTTCGGCCCCTCGCTCCTTAACCGTGCCGAACAAAAGGCGGGGCTGGTGCCGGATGCCTCTTGGAGCCGGCCGGTGGAATACAAGGCGAGTTATTCGGATATCGATTTCAACGGGCATCTTACCCAAAGTTCCTATATACAGCGCATGATAGATGCGCACGATTTTGCTTTTACGAGCCGTTACCGCATGACCGAGATAGAAGTGGTGTATGCCCGGGAACTGAAACCCGACGCCTGTTTTGTCGTGCGGTTCCTGTCAGAACCCATGGAAAACGGCCAGATACGGGTTACCTATGCAGTGTTGGGGGCGGAAGATCCGTCTTGCCTGCATGTATGGGGGCGTGCCTTGTGGTGTGAAAGTGAAGTTTCTGTGCCAGTGCGGGCTTGATTACCGTCGGGGCGTTTTCTTTTTGCGTACGGAAAACCCGAAATGTCCGATATAGTCTCCGGTTTGGTAGTAGTTTCCGTGTTCATAAACCAACAGACCCGATTTGGCCAGATCGAACTTGCCGCTTTCGGGATTTAGGTATTTTTTGTCGGCCAATACGTTGACGATTTCGGCGATGAACATTTCATGTGAACCGAGGGGAATCCTTTGACGCACCCGGCATTCGAGGCTCAGCGGGGATTCTTTGACCGCAGGGGCCTTTATCTCCTTGCAGGCTTGTACGCTAAGGCCGCATTCGGCGAATTTATCTAAGTCGCGACCCGATTTCACGCCGCACCAATCGGTAACTTTGGCCATGGAGGCGGTGGTGAGGTTTATGGTGAATTCTCCATAACGGTCAATGAGTCCGTAGGAATGACGCTCGGGGCGTACGGCTATGTAGCAAAGGGGCGGCTCCGTGCAAAGAATACCCGTCCAGGCGATGGTGATGAGGTTGTAGTCTTGGGGCGAGCCACCGCAACCCACCAATACGGCGGGAAGCGGGTAGAGCAAGGTGCCGGGCTTGAAATTTTCTTTGTCGGAGGCCGGGGAATGCGCGGTTTTCATGGGTAACCGGAGAATCTGGCAACGGTTAGAAAGGCAGGTCGTCGGCAGCGTCTCCACCGGCCGCTGCGGTGGGGAATTCGGGTGTTACGGGCGAAGCGGAAGCCGGTGCGGCGGCCGGGGCCTGATAACCACCCTGGGGGGCGAAATTGGTCGGAGCGGCCTGAGGCGCACCCGGCAAGGAAATCCTCCAGGGACGCACATCGGTGTACCAACGTCCGTTGTATTCGCGGCTTTCCAAGTCGAAGGCCACGTTGAGCACATTGCCTATCTGCATGATGGAAGGGTCTTGAATGGCGCGGTCACCCCAGACCGAAGTGCAGATTTTGCGCGGATATTGTCCTTCGGTTTCAAAGATATATTCCTGTCTTTTCCAAGGGCCGTTTTTTCCTTCTCCCGTTACAGGCTCATTGATCTGAATCAATTTTGCGGTAAAATCCATGTCGTTATGCTTTTAAATATTTGTGCATGGGGGCGGCCTGTGCACTATAGACACAATTACGTGAACCGTTCCCTCAAAAATCAAAGATACCAACAATACTCAATCGCCACCGGCTGCCGGAACTTTTTTTTCTAACAACTTATCAGCCGTTTTTGAGGGAGCGGGAGATTCGGTTACCCCCAAGGCAGTGCGGGGCGTGCGGCGCACTTCGTCCACTACGGCGCATACCATGCCTTTAAGTTGCTCCATAAACTGGGCGGGGGCGTAATTGCCATCGGCGATTTCGCGCAGTTTCTTTTCCCACTGGCCGGTAAGTTCGGCCGATTTCAGCAGTCGGTTGGGAATGATCTCTATCAGTTTCCGTCCCATAGGTGTGGGAAGAATCCTTTTTTTGTCCTTATAGACGTAGTTCCGTTTTATAAGGGTCTCGATAATGGCCGCACGGGTGGATGGGCGGCCTATGCCGTTGGCCTTCATCAGGTCGCGCAGTTCCTCGTCATCCACCGATTTGCCGGCCGTCTCCATGGCTTTGAGCAGGTCGCCCTCACTCATGTATTTGGGCGGTTGTGTCTGTTTCTGTACGATTTCGGGTTGGTGCGGACCGCGTTCCCCCACACGGTAGTCGGGCAACATGTTCTCTTCCTTGTCTTCCTTATCGTCCCGGTCTTCGTCTTCCCGCCGGTTTTTGTCCGGGAATACCGCCCGCCAGCCTGGATCGGTGATTACCTTGCCGCTTGCCTTGAATTCCACATTAGCGTCATCCGCTTTTTTAGATTTCTTGGTTTTTGTGGCTGTTTCCGGGCTTTCAGTAAGGCTTTCTGTAGCGACTAAGGTGTCTTTTAAAGCCACATTGGCCATTACCGTGGTGTTGGCATATTCGCAATCGGGATAGAAAACGGCGATGAAGCGGCGGATCACCATGTCGAACACCTGTTTTTCTTCTGTGTTCAATGAACCCGCCGCCGCAAATTCGCCGGTGGGAATAATGGCGTGGTGATCGGTAATCTTCTTGTCGTTGAAAACCTTTCCGCTCTTGCGCAAGGGACCGCCGTCAAGGAGAGGCTGCGTATAGGTGGCGTAAGGTGTAAGGCCCCGCAGGATACCGGCCGACTTGGCATAGATGTCGTTGGGTAGGAAGTTGGTATCCACACGCGGATAGGTGGTGAGTTTCTTTTCGTAAAGGTTCTGGATAATCTGCAAGGTACGGTCGGCCGAAAATCCGTATTTCTTGTTGCTTTCCACTTGCAGCAACGTAAGGTCGAACAGTTTGGGCGGATGTTCTTTGGCTTTTTTCTTTTCTACTTTGGTGATTTCGATATCCTTTTCGGCCACGGCATCGCATAAGGCCTTGGCCTTTTCTTCGGTGGCGATGCGCCCGGAGGTGGCCGTAAACGTGCCGCCCCGGTAAATTGTGCGCAGTTCCCAGAATTTTTCCGGCTTGAAGTTCTCGATGGCGTTCTGGCGTTCCACCAACAAGGCAAGGGTGGGGGTTTGCACCCTCCCGATTGAAAGCACTTGCCCCGGCACGCCGAATTTGAGCGTATAGGCGCGGCTGGCGTTCATCCCCAGCAACCAGTCGCCGATGGCGCGCACCGAACCGGCGGCATAGAGGTTGTCGAAATCCGAAGCGGGATAGAGTTTTGCAAAGCCTTCCCGGATGGCTTCTTCGGTAAGGGAAGAAATCCACAGGCGTTTTACCGGTACCTTGCACCCGGCTTTCTGCATGACCCAACGTTGAATTACTTCTCCTTCCTGCCCGGCATCACCGCAGTTGATCACTTCTTCGCAACGGGAGATGAGGTCGCTTAGAACCGCAAACTGGTTCATACTGCCTTTTTCGGGAATCAGTTTGAGTTTGAAGGCGGGTGGAATCATGGGCAGGAACTCCATGCGCCAACGTTTCCAGTCGGGGGTGTAGTCGTCGGGTTCAAAGAGTGTGCAGAGATGGCCGAAGGTCCAGGAAACCCAATAGCCGTTGCCCTCCATATAGCCGCTATGGGCGGTAGTGGCGCCTATCACGCGGGCTATCTCACGGCCCACACTGGGTTTTTCGGCTATACAGAGTTTCATGGTCAGGGTTGTTGGCCTCAAGAAATGCCTTTGTGCGAAAATACGGAAAATTCCATACCTTCCCAATACCAACCGACGGCCCAAAATAAAAGGGGCTTCGAAAATTCTTCGAAGCCCCTTTTATTCGGGTTTATGTAACAATTACAAGATTACCTTACCACTACCCGTTTAACCGTGGCGGCGGAGCCATTGCTCAGGCGGATAAAGTAGATACCGCTCTGGCCGAGGCGGATTTCGTTTCTGCCTGCCACGAGTTCTTCGCTACGGAGCACCATGCCGCCCAGCGTAAAGATTTCCATACGGGCATTTTCGGCCAAACGGATGTAAACCACACCGTCGGTAGGATTGGGATAAACATCGGCCTGTAAGGCGTTGGCGTTTTCGATGCCGGTTTTCTGAATCGTAAAGCGGTTGCCCTTGGCCCAAACCAGCTTACCGTCTTCGCATACCGAGGCCACAGCCCAGCCGTATTCCACATTGCTTTCGGCCTTGGTAAAGGTATAGGTCTTGTTGTTTACAGTAGCGTCTTCCACCGTATCGGTGCCGCTGATCAACACCACGCGGTAGTTTGCCGCCGAACCGTTCCAAGTGGCCGTAGCCGTAAGGTTTTCCTGGTCAATAGCCACATTCAGGGCAGTGGGAGCACCACAATCATCGCCTCCGCTACCATCTGTGATGATATCTTCGGCCATACGGGGCGAAACCTGCGCCGTACCCTTAAAGATACTTGCAATGGCGATAAGGTCGAACTTGCCTTCCGGAAGTTCTTCGTTGATATAACTACCCTTGGTTATCGTGGTGCGGATGGTGATTTCGTTGCCGTCTTCATCGGTGGCCGTATAATTGGTTGAACCCGTCCAGATACCTTCGGCATTGTTCAAGGTCAAACCGTTGATACGGATAAGACGGGAACTGTATTCGGCCGCATTTTCATCAAGTTCTTCTATGGTAACCACCTGCGGCGTAACCTTATTTCCATTTGTGGTGGCGGCAGGCTGGTTGCCGGAAGGAAGCAATTCAATCAAATCGTTGTAATTCTTTAATGTGCCGTAGATACCGGTGATGCCGTCGCCCACTTGATACTGCTGACCGGTGGTTCCGTAAATCAGAATGGCGCCGGAGGCATCTTGCGCCCATGTGGAGATGCCGTCAACGGCGGTAACCACTACTTCGCCCTTTACTGTATATACCGTGCTTTCATCCGCATCTTGTTCGCGGAGGGCGGCGAGGTTTTCCACAGCTTCGGCTGTTTCTGCAGTGGCACTTACCGCAATGGTTTTGATAAGTTCGCCGTGAGTCAAGGTAATGGTTTCGGTAGCGGTAGCCTCATTACCGTTAAAGGTTACGGTGAGTTCCGCACCGTTTTCGCCCATCACGGCTTCTTTGGTCAAGGTGGCGGGTTCTACGCTGAAGTTGCCTTCGGGGCAGGTAACGGTAATATCGTCGGTAAGGTTGCGTCCCGTTACAGTAACTTTCTTGCTTACCGGCGTTCCTTGAACGGTAGCCATCGTTAAAGTGGAGGAAGATACGTGGAATGCAGGATCGTTCGAGGCTACCTGAACCTTAACGTTGTCGAGGAAGAATCTGCTCTTGCCCACTGTGCCATTGGCTGCGAAACGAATGGTGGTGGCAGTGGTGGCAGTGAATTCCTTTTCGAAGGTATTCATTTGGGTCGGCGCATTGTTGTTGCCGACATTTTCGTTATTCACCAAACCGGAAATTTCATATTCGGTTTCGCCAATCGTCACGGTGAGTTTATCAGAATCGTTATTCCAGGCCTGGGCGTCGAAAGAAAGCAGGTATTTGTCGCCTTCGGTCAGCTCAATAGCCGGAGTCTGCAAGTAGCCATTCTTGTTACCCGTTCCCATTTTTGCGATGCCGGCCACCTGCATATAAACCGCTTCGCCAGTCCAACCGGGAAGTTCCGTGTAATCATCAAGTTTGGTACTGATATCACCGCCGGCACCTTCAAGCCCGTCAAAGGGTTCATAGAAAAGAACGCCGGGGTCGAGCGGTGTGGGGAATTTCAGCGTGTAGGTTTTGGTATAAACGGCACTGGTGTCCATCAGCGGTTTTACCGCAAAGGTTGTGAATGTGTAGGTGCCTTCTTCGGTGAGTTTAACCGTATCTGTATATACCTGATAGGGAGCATCGTTCAACGAATAGTAAATGGTGGCTCCTACGGTGTCGCACAGTATCGCCACTCCGATGGGTTCTTTATGGGTGGTTGCCGTGGGGGTGAGACGCGGTCTGGCCACATCGGGCAAATCGATGGTAAAGGTACGGCGCGCCCTTACGCGTGTGGTCAAAGTGTCTCCGTTTTTATCCATCAATTCGAGCCATACGGTGTCTTTGCCGGAGCGGGTAAACTGTTTTTCAAAAGCGGTATCGGTGCAGAGACCGGTTATCGGTTCAGACAGATTGGTACCCCTGATGATGTATTGAACCTGACCGTCGGATTCTTCATCCATGCCAAGCTTAAAGTTTGTTATCTTGTATTCGAAACTTACGTTTGCCCTTCTGATTACGCCTCCGGTAGGCCTGTCGATATTAAGGGTGGGCATGTCGGCGGCGGGCATGTGGAAATGCAGGTCGGCGGGTTCCGAAGCCCTGTCGGCGGCGCAAAGTGTGGTAATGGTGAATACATAGTCGGTACTCGGCGTAAGATCTTCCAATTTATAGGCATATTCAGATTCGAGGTCTTTTACCGTATCCCGTTTTATCAGTGTGTTGGCCGCATCATCGGTGCGCACTTCGATGGCATAGCCGACTTTCGGTGCGGGTGTGGGTACCTGCCATGTAATGGTGGCTGTGGTTCCCTCAAAACGGTTATCATCGTCAAGACCTTCCACCATATTGCATTCTTCGGGCGTTTCGGTGGCTTGGTAAATTTTGATGGTCTTGAGGTAGAAACGTGCGTTGTTTCCCGTTGAAGTGCCTTCTATCTTGATGTCGGCAAAAACGGTTTCATTCCCGGCAATGGTAAAGGGAATAACGTATTCTTCTGCCACGGAAGACAGCACTTCTGTAGTTTGGGCGTTTTTTCCGTTTACCGTTACGGTAAGTTTTGTACCATCGTTGCTGTATTGCTGTGCTACCAGATATAGCGTGAACTTGTTCAATAGATGCTGTTCGGGAAGTTGAATCCAACCGAATTCCTTGCTTTTGCCTAAACGTATGCCGATTCCGTCTGTGTAGATTGAGCCTGCTTCCCAGCCTTCATCGAGATTAGCGCTGGTAAGTTCTTTTTCAAATACTACGATTCCGGGGATAGGCAGTTTCAGTTTATAGGTTTTGGAAACTGTTTCGCTGGTGTCCATGCCGGCTTTGGTGGCAAAGGCCTTTATGGTAAAGGTGCCGGTTTTATCCAATACGATGGGAGCCGTATAATCGGCAAATTCGCCGTTGTTGATGGCGTAGTGAACTGTGGCGCCGTTGGTGGCGGTGCTCAGTGTAATCGTCTGAGCCTCGGTAAAGGCGGCGGCTTGCTCTTCAAGGCTGAATCCGGGGGCCTTTACGGTGGGCAGTTTTACGGAAAAGGTCTTTGTTACTTCAACGTTAGGAGTTAAAACCTGATTTTCATTATCGACCAATGAAAAAGTTGCCTCATACGCACCTACCGAAAGATCATTCAAGACAAGCGTTTCTTCTGTGATGTCATCCATGGCTTCATAATCACCGTCACTCGTAATCATGTAAGAGATTTTTCCGTCAATGCCAAGTGTAAAATTGCCGGTCTCGAAGGCAAAGGTGATGGGGCCGATATAACTATCGCCTTCCATTTCGCCTTCCATGTTTACATTAAGCGTTTTGGCATTGGCCTCAGGGGTTTCGAACTCACCGGTCACGGCTTTACTGGAGGAGGCTTCACTGCAAAGCGAAACGATACTGTATTCGTAACCCCAGTCTGCCTGAAGGTTGTTGTAGGTATAGGTCGGTTCGGTTACAGTGGCGCTTACAACCTCGCTATCGTCGTTCATATCGGTAATGGTTACCTTATAACCATTGGCAGGAACTGAAGCGGGCGCGTTCCAGTTTAAAGTGACCGAGGTGGCTGTTATGCTTTCCTGTACATTAGACACCGGTTCGCAAGCGGCTCCTTGCTTTTTGTAGAGGGCCGTCACAGTTCCTGTGGTACCGTTGTTCTTATAGAAACGAAATCCACTGGTACCATTTAAGCGCAAATTTGCATTGGCGGTAACATCATGGATACCACTCGTTGTAAGTGTTACGGTTACCTGTGAGGGCGAATACGAAATAGTGTTAGTTCCAGAGGTGCCCGACAGATAATTATTGCTAAATTTATCGCGAAGAGAAAGCTTTTCTCCGTCAAGTTCAACAATAAAAGGGCGTGGACCGGAATGGTCCGCTTCAGAACTTCCTACAGTAGCGGTAATTTCGTCACTAGATACATTCACTGGTACGTACAAGCCCCAAGGAGAACTGGAAATTTCTCCATTAAAGGCGTTTGTTCCCGCAACAATAATAACTTCGTCTCCTGCAATCAACTCGGTAGCAGCAGATACTTTTTTGTAGGTGTCTTGTGCTCGGAGCGTGCCGCTGCCGAGGCCGAGGAACAATGCGGATATCAGGAAATATCCCGACAAACGCCAAAATAGTTTTACGTTTTTCATGATATGAGGGGTTTAGGGTTTAACGTCGGTATAGGGTAAGGATTTGGATTGTGATTTTTTTTTACTTAACCTAAAGTGTTATAACCCTACAAAGATAGGTTTAAGATGCAAGTATTAAAAGAAATACTTATCAACAGGAAGGTGTGCTTTGTGGATAACTTGTCCGGATAGGCAGGAATCTGTTCTTAGTTTGCCGGTGGGATTTCTTCTACGTTGATGTCCTCGTTTATGTAAATAAGGAAGCCCCGGCAAGTTTCCATGCCGATTTGTTGAATCAGGTTCATGTAGCCGGATACTTGCTCCTTGTGTTGGGGGTGGGGGCTGCCGGTTTTGTAGTCGAGTACAACGGCGGTGCGGTCTTTGATCAGCACGCGGTCGGGAATGTGGATGCTGTTGGGCGCGGCGGCGATGCCGGTTTCGGTTTTTACAATGTATTGATTATTGAAATAAGGTTTTAACAAAGGGTTGGAAAGCAGGGCGTGAAGGCGTTCGAGGGCTTGTGTGCGGCGTTCTCTGAACTGCGGGTATTCGTTCAGGGCACGTTCAAGGCTTTGTGCCGCGTTTTCGGGCGTAAAGGTTTCTATAAGCGAAAGGGCGCGGTGCATGAAGTTGCCCCACGCTATCTGGGGCGTTTCTTCCCGGGGCGGCAGGGCGGCGGCAAACCTTTCCCTCCACGGGTGGCTTTCCAGTGCAACGTTTTCTTCAGAAAAAACGGCCGTTTCGGCTGTTGGCGTTTCGGCCGCCGGCATATCCGCCGGCAGTTCCGCGCCGTCTTCAACCGCTTCTACATATTCGGGAAAGGCATCGGCAAAGCGGGCGATGGCATCTTCCGATTTGAATGTTTCCGAAGCGCGTCCGGGTATGGAGGCCATAAGGAAGAGTTTTTCGCAGGGGCGGGTGGTGGCTACGTAGAGTGCGTTGAGGTTGTCGATTTCGATAAGGCGTTTTTCGTGCGCCATATCAGGGCCGGCCACACTGTCGGAAATGGCGTTCACATAACGCACAAGGGCGGTGGGCAGGCCTATGTCTTGGGGCAGACAATCGGGCGGGAGCCAGAAAAGTTCTTCGGTCATCAAAGGAACATCGCATATAAAGGGCATGATAACCACTTTAAATTCGAGTCCTTTTGATTTGTGAACGCTCATTACCTGTATGGCGTCCGGGTCTTTGCCTGCGCATACGGGGGTGGAGAGGGCATAGGTGTCCCACCATTCCAAAAGATCTGAAATGCGGCCGAAAGACTGTTTCTGCACGATGTCCAAAAAGGAAAGGATATAGCGGTCGGCGTGGCGGTCCATGTGCCAGAAGCGCAGCACGGCTTCAACGGTGTCGTAAAGCTCGGTCGGGCTTTCGTTCAGGTGCATGAGTTCTTTAAAGCGGATGGCACAGGAACGGTCTTTCCATTCGCCGTAAAGGTCGTCTGAGGTGTCGAACAGGCTGGCGCTGGGCCAGAATCCAAGCCTTTTGGCCCAAAAAAAGGTTTCCGCACGGTGAAACTTTTCTCCGCTTTCCATATAGCGGAGACTGGCTATGGTAAGCTGCAGCCCTTCGTGTCGGCCTATAATCAGGGCATCGGGAGTGGAAACCTTGAGGCCGTTGGCTACCAGAAAATCGGCCACGAGCTTGCAGTGTTTGTTCTTGCGGCAAAGCACGGTTACATCGCCGGGCGGAAACCGGCGGGCGATGGATAGGGTTTGGGTGAGATACCAATCTGTGAGCGGTTCGCCACCCATGTTTTTGGCCAGGAATATCCGTACTGCCTGTGGGTCAGCTTCGGGCAGGGCGTCGGTGTGGAGTTTGTGGAATTGTTCGTGTTGGCTGAAGATTTCTTCGGCAAGGCTTGGCGCACCGGTTCGGGTGGCTTGCGAAAATGCATAGGTTTCTTTGATGAACCGGTAAAAAAGATTGTTGAAGGCGATGATGCCGGCTTCGGAACGCCAGTTGCTTTGCAGGTTCTTCACCTCCACCGCCACTTCGCCTTTGCCTTGGCAGAGATCAACGAACTGCTCTATGTCGGCGTTACGGAAACGGTAGATGGATTGCTTGGGGTCGCCCACAATAAGGCATGCGTTGCCTTGGGCAAGGTTGTTTTCGATAAGCGGACGGAGGTTTTTCCATTGCAGGCGCGAAGTGTCTTGAAACTCGTCGATGAACACATGGCGGTAGCGTGCTCCGCTCCGTTCAAAAATAAAGTCGTTGTTTTCGGCCGAAAGGGCTTTGTCGATGCGGCGGTTGAATTCCGAAATGGGGATCACGGCGGTGGTTTCCTTTATTTCCTCCAGTATTTCACCGGCACGGTTCACCAGGGCCAATGCATAGATGGAATGATTTATTTCCTGCAAGAGGTGGTAAAGCCCCCAATCTATCCGTGTAATCGAATCGTAGGTTTCGCGTAGGGCTTCCGCTATCGGGCCGGCGTTTTTCAAGATGCCTTTTTCCACGCAATTGCGCACCTTCACCCCGGGGGCGGCCAGTTTTTTTATCGGTATATCGGGATTTGAAAACCATGCGTAAAGTCCGTTTTTCCCTTCATGAAAGCAGGAGGCGTCGAGTTCGTTTTCGCTTACAAGCCGGCAACCGCTCTGCAAAAGATTCTGCACAGTTGTCTCGGTTTCCTTGCATCGGGTTTCTATCTTACGGATAATGGTCCGGAAATCATCTGAGGAAAGATGGCCCATGCTCTCGAGTGCATCGAAACTGTTTTCTGAAAATAAAAGTTTCACGACACCGAGGATACTTTGGCTGATGTTGAGGCTACGTTCGCTTTCGTTACGGTGCTGCAGAAAGTCGGTCAACAGGGCGGTCTGGGCTTCCATTCCGGGTGTGCCGCATTCTTCTATGATACGTTCGGTGATTCCGTTTCCGAGACGGTCGAGTTCTATGTCGGGCGTGTAGTTTTGGGGTAGTCCCAGTTCAAAGGCGAAAGGGCGCACAAGGTTCTGCACAAAACTGTCGATGGTCTTGATGGAAAAATCCTGATAGTGATGCAGCAGGTATTGCAGTTTTCCACGTGCGCGTTCGCATAGGGATTCCTTTATCTGGCTCTCCTTTTGGGGATGCAGGCGGAGATTCTGCATTTCTTTCGGGTCCAGGAGATCCTTCCAGTCGGCGTAATCGCCTTGCGCGATGGTTTGCAGCGTCTCCACGATTTTGCGCTTCATGTCGGCGGTGGCGGCGTTGGTAAAGGTAATGGCAAGGATATGGCGGGCCAGGGTGCCGGGTTTCATCAGATGCCGCAGATACTCCCGGGTAAGGGTGTAGGTCTTGCCGCTTCCGGCCGAGGCCTTGTATAGGGTGAGAAGGTGGTTCTGTTCCATGATGGGCGCTTATTCTTGTTCGGTGTTGCGGTGTTGGCAAAAGGTCCGGTAGTCGCAGTAGCGGCAGTTCTCGCTCTTGTCGGTGCAACGGATGGGTAGGTCGGGATTTAGCATCTGGCTTACGCTGTCTTTGAGAAAGCACGCTATGTTGGCTGTCAGTTCGGTCGGAGGAATGTTCTCCACCAGCGGTCCTTCGAGGGCATGCATGCGGCCTTTTTCGCGCAGTCCACAGATGCAGGCTTTCACGGAGCGTGGATCGGTGGGATAGGTGAGGCGGTAGAGGTATATGTACAGCAGCAATTGTAGCGCTTGTGCGCCATCGGGTTCGGTGAGTTCGGTAAAATCTTCGGGCAGCAGGTTCTTGATCTTGCCTGTTTTGTAGTCGATGATGCGCAGATGGGAATCGGTTTTTCCGGCTTCCTCCACGGTGGGCGCATAGAGATCTATGCGGTCGGCAAATCCATATAGCCGTAGCTTTAGGCCGGGTATCAGGTCGGAGAGATCGGCATCGAAACGTTTCTCGCATTCCAGCACCTGCAACTGGCCGGCTTCTATTTCGGCTTCCAGTGCGGCCGCATAGCGGTCCATCCAAATATCTATTTCACGGTAGGCAAGCAGGTTCCGTCCATGGTCGTAATAGCCGTCGGGAAACTCTTTTTGGATGGCGGCCTGCAAAAGTTTTTCTTTCTCTTCACGCAGATTTTCCACGTCTTTACGGGTCAGCGGGCGGTTGAGGCGGCTATGGCCATGCGCGTCTTTGTCTTCAAAGAACGTCTGCATGGCGGTATGAAAGACACGCCCTTTGATATCGGGGGTGAGTTCGTCGCTTGCCTGAGGCGGTTCACCCAACCCCATGATGTAGTTGAAAAAGAATTTGGCCGGACATTGCAGCCAGCAGGAAAGCGAAGAATAGGAAATGCCTTTGGCCAGGCGGCTTTTGAGGGTGTTCAGCACGAGAGGGCTTTTGGCAATGCGTAACGTTTCTCCAAAAGAATAGCGGGGGTTGCATAGCGGAAAAACATAGGTGTTTTCTTCCCGTATGGTGATGTTTTGCGGCAGTTCGTGTTCAAGTTGCAGCAAAAAACGGCTTTTTTCGCAGCTTGCGTCGGATTCGGCCGCGGCATACAGCAGCGTTACCTGATCGCAGTCTTGCAGGAGACTGTAGAAGTGGTGGGCCTGCATGGCGGTCTGTTCGGTTTCGGTGGGAATGCCGTAATGTTCCTTAATGCTGTGTAACAGAAAACTGTCTTTGACAGGAGGGGCCGGCAACACGCCTTCGTTCATCGACAGCAGGAAGGCATGGCGGAAGTGCATGCCGCGTGTTTCGAGCATCCCCATCACGTTGAGGTGGTTTTCCTGTTGGCCCGTATAGTTGAGGCCGATACCGGAAAGAATATAGGAAAGGATGGAACGGAGGGTGGAGAAACCGATGGGGATATGGGTGAATCTTTTCCATATTTCGATGCTTTCCCTACAGGTTTCTTCAAGACGGAGCAAGTAGTTTTGCTCAAAGAGGCTGAGGGGGGTGTCGGTGCCGGTATCGTTGAAAAGACATCCCTGCCGGGGACCGTCTTTTTCTTTGCCGGAGGAAGATGATAACAGAAGGCGGGCTAACTGCCGCAGGTGTTCAATGGCACGCACGGGATCTTCCACTCTCTCGCCTTGTGCGGATTTGACGCTGTCTTTCTCGAAAATAAAGGCTGAGACAGATTCGATAGCCGGTGTACCGGAAGGAAAGAAAGCCCGGAATTCCGGTTCCGAAAAGTAAAGACGGTGGCCGGCAAGAATGGCTTCTGCCTGACGGGCGCTTGCGCTCTTGCCATTGCCGGTTTGCGTGGGCGTTTGGCTGTTGCCGGTAAGCCTTTCAAAAAGTGGATTGCGGAGCAGGGCCAGCAGCACGGGCGCGGCGATACGGCTTTGTTTGTTGAGACAGACCTCTTCCCGCGCCCGGAGCAGTGTGGTGAACAACGCCCCCGACTGCGTTCCCGACAAGGTTCCGGCGAGGGTTACGTTGCAGGGAAAGCGTGGCGGAAGAGCGTTCATAACGGCTGCAAAGAGGCTTTCATCGTTGAGCACTACGGCCATGTCGCTTGCATCCGGCAGTGAGTCGAGCAGTTTGGCTACGGTTTTGGCCTGTCCGGTGTGTTGCGGGCAGGCGATGATTTCGATGCGGGTGTGGCGGATGCGGTCGGCGATGTCTTCTTCCTTGAGGTGATGGTTCAGGTCGGCATCCCGGCTGTATCTGCGCAGAAAATGACCGGCTTCGTGTTCTGGATTGTCGGTAAGGTAGTATCGGTCGGCATTCCAAAGGATTTCGGCTTTTTTTCGGCGGATTAGGGTCTTGATGATTTTTTCTTCAGCGGCGGTGAGTGCGTTCAGACCGGCAAAGAGGTAGAATGTATGCGGGCCGATGCGGTCGGCTTCAGTATTGATGCGCTCGCAGGCCGTTTTGCCGGCCAAACCGGTATAGGCGCAACCGTTTTCCAGCAGTTTTCGGGTAAAGAGGGTGTAGATGTCGCCCAGTTTTTGGTAGAATCGCAGATAGGCACCTTGCAGTTTGCCGGAAGATTCGTTAAGGTCAAGATGCCATGTGCCGATGCGTTTGTCTTCGGCGATATAATGCAGTATTTCGTCTGCGGGTGCAAGCTGGTTGTCGATTTGGTTGAAGTCGGACACCAACATCCGTCCCCATTCGCGGAAACGGTCAAAAGAAAGCGGCTCTTCGCCTTGTTGGCGGTACACTTCGCAATAGCATTCGTAAAGCATGGCCACCGATTCGGTGGGGTCGGCCTTGCGAAGCCCTGAAAATCCGGCAATAAGGCGGTCTATGGTCTCAAAACGGGGGAGCCAGCAGGGCAGCCGGTTCTCTTGTTCGGCCATACGGATAAGCCGGCGGGTAAGCACCCGTTCCAGACGGATGGAGGGTAAGACCACGTGCAGGTCGGTATGCTGGAGGTTGAATTGCCGGATGTGTTGGCAGAGGTAATCTATAAAACTGCTTGCGCGTGCCATGGTCTCATCTTTTTTGAGGGGTTCGGTTGCCGTCTTTCTTTCGCTTGGAAGGTCGTGCCTGGGGAGCTATTGCGGGCTTAACCTTGGGGGTGATGGGGAGAATCCGTCCTTGTTCGATCAGTTTCACGATGATTTCGATATCGCTGTCCTTGCCGTCGGGGTCGTAGTTGTCTTTCAGGTTGTACCCCCAAAAACGCGCAATGGTCTGATAGGCGGCCGCTTTTGCTCCCCCCCGGAAATCCTTTAGCAGAAAGTAGGCCGTGGTGTCGGTCTGCCGTGCGAGGAGTTTGAGCAGAATCGCTCCCTGGCTGCGGGTCATGTTCTTGAGATCCTCCATAAAGTCGGCTTTTATCCGGGCTTCTTCTTCCTTGAGGAAGCGGCGCATCTCCTTCTTGCTGTCCGATTCCCGGCGCAGGGCGTTGTAGCGGTCCATGCGTTCCTTGGCCAATACCGCATAGGGGTAGGTTTTGCGTATATTATAGACCATGCGCAGGTAGGCGTGTCTTTCGTCGTCGGTGAGTGTTCGGCCGTGAATCTTTACCGTATCGAGCATGTAGGCGGGTAAGAGTTCGTTTCGGGAAACGCCTGTGCGCACGGTGTCGCCACCCGTTGCGGTGATGACGGTGATGTGCGGTGTGGCGGCGGCAAAGCCGAAAACGGGTACGGTTGAGAGCAGGAACAGCCAGAGGCGGCGGTGTATCCTTTCCCCAAAAAGACGTGTGGGCAAAGAGATCGTTTTCATTCGACAAGGCCTTTTAAAAAACGGGTTCGCAGAGGTTCGGGAAAATGTTCTATGGCATAACGCAGCATGGTGCGGGGCATGATGTTGCAGCGCGCCGGTTCGGAGGCCTTGCGCTTTTGCGAGAGGTAGCTTACCTCTTCTTGGTGCGACACTCTTTTTCCGGCCTCGCGGAGCATCCAGCCGGTGGCTTTCTGTATCAGGTCGTGTGGGTGTTGCAGCAAAAGGTCGGCTATGGCGTAAACCGGTTTGGTGTCGCCGGCCTTGATAAAGGCGAAGGTGGATACCATGGCTATCCGTTGTGTCCAAAGATGGGGGCTTTGGGCGTATTCCCTGAGTATCTTCCAGTCCTTGCGGCGCAAGAGGAATGCGCCCACTACCTGCGGTGCGCTCAAATCCACCAGATCCCAGTTGTTGATATATGCCGTGTGTTTCATGTAGAAACGGTAGATGGTGTCGGCTTTCGCATCATCGGCTTTTTCCATCTGCCGCACCAAAAACAGCAAGGCCAACAGCCGGCATTCGTGGCGGGGGTCGCGCATCAATTCCTTCAAGACCGCCCCGCCGTCCTGCTCCAGCTCTTTTTGGTATTGTCTGGCCAAGGTTCTTGTCTGCGGTACGGTAACGCCATAAAATAAATCGCCTTCGCCGTATTCGCCTTTTCCGGTTTTGAAAAAAGACTGCAAGACACGCTTTTTCTCTTCCCCGTTTTGGGCGGCAAGGGTCTCGAATTCGTGGCGTATCTGTGCCCCCAGTCCGGAGGCGGGGTGGGAGATTGGCTTCATTTGAACAGGTTAATCGGTAAAGAAACGTCTTTCGCCCGGGGTGTTTTTCTTTCGTTTCCGGTTCGGGTCAGGATTGCGGGCAATCACATCGGTTTCCAATCGCCAGCGGTTGTTTTCCCAAACATAGGCCTGGTAGGCGCCACCTTCGGGTATGTAATAGGCGTAATCGTCGGCCATCGACATCTGTTCGGGCACAAGTCGGTCAAAAACAATCATGTTGGCTTTCTTCTCCGTTTTTTTTGTTTTGTCGGTGCGCGTTACATAGCTTTGGTAGTCGTAACGGAGAATCATGCCCGTTTTTTTTCCGAAACGGAACACCACGCGCTTTGTGTCGGCGTCTTTGCGGCTCTTGTCGATCTTTTCCGTGCCGGGAATCCGTCCGCGGTTACCGAATATCGAAGCCCCGAACTGCACCTCCCCGTTGGGTTTGAGGGTCATTACCTCGATAACGCTTTGCTGGTAGAGGGGCTGTCCTGCATTCCAACCCAGAAAAGTGTAGTAGGTGCGGCTGCCGGCTTTCTTTTCGATGCAGGTGTAGTAGAATGCGCCCCACCAGTTTTGGGGCGTGCAGGTGATTTGTTCGGGATAGGGCTGGTAGAGCGACATATCCGACATCTCGTACAGCACATGGTCTTTTTTTGACGCCCTTTTAACCTGCAGCAAGGCTTTGTAGGAAACAGTGCCTTCTTCGTGGGGAATACCCCAGTTGAGTATGCGGAAACTGCCGTCGTCGGCTTTGAAATAGTTGATCTGCCGGATGCGTTCAAACGGAAAATCTGTTTCGGCATAGTCTTCCATCACCGTTTTGGCCATCAGTTGAAAACTGTCGCTCGCGTTCCAGCGTTCATCGGGCGGGCAGGTGTAGATTTTGGCGAAAAGCCTGTTCAGTTCCGCCACTTGTCCCGACAGACTGTCGGCCGGGATGGATTGGGCGTAGAGGTTCGCCGCGCCTCCCCAACCGATAAGGAACAGAAGTGTTTTCAGGCAGATTTTGCCATTGAAGAAATGTCTTGATTGCATTTTTTAAGCAGTATCTACAAATGTAGGAAGAATTTCGGGATGTTTGCCGATGAGGTTTCCATAGCGTTGCTTTCGATGTGTTGCGGATTGTTTTTATGTCATTTTGGCAATAATTTTCGTTGTAAAATCTTTCAATTATGACAAAATTTCATGAATAATTTCTCGGCAAGGTTTTTGACTGGATGGAAGATGCCGTTGCCTATAAGGGGCTGCGGCGAAACACAAAAAACAAGACCATGAATTTCGATAATTTCACCATCAAAGCACAAGAAGCCATTCAAAAAGCGGTAGAAGTAGCATCCTCCCGGCAAAGCCAAGCGGTAGATGATGTCCATCTTCTCAAAGGGCTTTTGCTGGCCGATGAACATATCTTGCCGTTCCTTTTCAAGAAAACCGGCGTGGAACCATTGTCCGTGTCCCGTGCGGTGGATGCACGGATAGAGGCGATGCCCAAGGTGAGCGGAACGGACAGACCTTATCTCACGCCTGTTTCTGAGCAGATCCTGTTCAAGGCGCAGAATCTGACCAAGACTTTCGGTGACGAATATGTTACGCTCGAAGTGCTTTTGTTGGCTTTGATGGAGCAAAATGCCCCGGCCGCGGCACTCCTCAGGGAAGCCGGTGTGTCGGAAAGCGAGATTAAGGCCGCCGTTCAGGAACTTCGCAAAGGCGCGGCCGCCCGTGATCCGAATGCGGAAAGCACCTACCAGGCATTGAGCAAGTATGCCCGTGATCTGAACGATATGGCGCGTAAGGGTAAACTTGACCCGGTTATCGGCCGCGATGAGGAAATAAGACGTGTGTTGCAGATTCTCAGCCGTCGTACCAAAAACAATCCTTTGTTGATTGGTGAACCCGGTGTGGGTAAAACGGCCATTGCCGAAGGACTGGCGCAACGTATCGTGAGCGGCGATGTGGCGGAAGGCCTGAAGTCGAAACGTA
The DNA here is from genome assembly GCA_964436335.1 of uncultured Bacteroidaceae bacterium. GTDB lineage: Bacteria > Bacteroidota > Bacteroidia > Bacteroidales > P3 > Pullibacteroides. The sequence continues at coordinate 5,741 of CAYTCD010000020.1, read as the reverse complement.
TCTTTTCGCTCGACATGGGGGCGTTGGTGGCGGGTGCCAAGTACAAGGGCGAATTTGAGGAACGGCTCAAGAGTGTGGTCAAGGAGGTGATTCAGTCGGAAGGCGAAATCATTCTCGTTATCGACGAAATTCACACTTTGGTGGGAGAAGTCGGCGGAGAGGGGGCGATGGATGCGGCCAATATCCTCAAGCCTGCGCTTGCCAGGGGTGAACTCCGCGCGGTGGGAGCCACCACTTTGGGTGAATACCAGAAGTATTTTGAAAAAGACAAAGCCTTGGAGCGTCGTTTCCAAACCGTTTATGTGGGAGAACCGAGTGTGGAAGACAGCATTTCGATACTCCGTGGCCTGAAGGAACGTTACGAGACGCATCACCATGTGCGTATCAAAGACGAGGCCCTGATTGCGGCCGTGGAACTTTCGCACCGTTATATCACCGACCGTTTTTTGCCCGACAAGGCGATAGACCTTGTGGATGAGGCTGCGGCAAAACTCCGTTTGGAAATAGATTCGGTGCCCGAAAAATTAGACGAGATAGAACGCCGGATCCGGCAGCTGGAAATTGAACGCGAGGCGGTTAAACGCGAAAAAGAGCCTAGTAAACTGCAGGAAATCAAAGCGGAGATTGCCAATCTATCGGTGGAACGCGACAGCATGAAGGCCCGTTGGCAAGCCGAGAAGGAAACGGTTGACGGTATTCAGGCACAACTTGATGCCATCGAAAGGTATAAGTTCGAGGCCGGACAGGCGGAGCGTGCGGGCAACTACGAAAAAGTGGCCGAATTGCGTTACGGACGTATCAAGGAAGCCGAAAAGAAAGTGGAGGAACTCAAGGCCCGGCTACAGGAAACGCAGAAAGAGGGTTCGATGATAAAGGAAGAAGTGGGGGGAGAGGAAATCGCCGATGTGGTGTCGCGTTGGACGGGAATTCCATTGAGCCGCATGTTGCAGAGCGAGCGTGAAAAGTTGTTGCATATAGAGGAAGAACTCCATCGAAGGGTTATCGGACAGGATGAAGCCATCCGCTCCATTTCCGATGCCATCCGCCGCAGCCGTGCCGGTTTGGGTGATGAAAACAGACCCATCGGTTCGTTCATCTTTTTGGGAACCACGGGCGTAGGTAAGACCGAACTTGCCAAGGCTTTGGCCGATTACCTCTTTAACGATGAGAATGAGATGGTGCGCATCGATATGTCTGAATACCAATAAAAGCAGACTGTAACGCTTATGGTAGTCGCCGTCAATATTCGGTGGTGTTGCTCGATGAAATAGAAAAGGCGCATCCTGATGTGTTCAACATTCTTCTGCAGGTGCTCGACGACGGTCGCCTTACCGACAATAAAGGGCGTGTGGCCGATTTCAAGAACACGATTGTAATCATGACCTCCAATCTGGGGGCTTCCCATATCCGGCAGGCTTTTGAGGATATGAAGCCGGGCGAAGAGGAAAAGGCTTACGAAAAAGCCGTAAAGAAGTGTTGGAGGAACTTAGGCAGCGGATGCGTCCGGAATTTCTGAACCGTGTGGACGAAACCATTGTGTTCATGCCGCTCGACCGCAGTCAGATTTTGGATGTGGTACGTTTGCAAATGAGCCGTGTGGCGGCCATGATGGAGAAGAACGGATACCGTTTTTCCATTGCTGAAGCGGTTTATAAGGATATAGCCGAACGGGCTTATGATCCGCAGTACGGCGCACGTCCGGTAAAGCGGTTTATCCAACAGCATGTCATCAACGAGATGTCGAAGATGATTTTAGCCGGACAGGTAGAAAAAGACAAGAACGTGTGCCTTGATGTGTTTGAAGGGAAGTATGTGCTGTACAACAGATAGCGAAAGGCTTGCGGTAGCTATATCCTTTTGCCGCGCTGTTCCTTGATATAGGCGATAATTGTTTTTCGGTTATCCCAAAAAGCGCCTATAACAAGGGTGATGAGCATAGCAGTGTAAAGCGCGGTGAGTTTCCATGCGGAAACATGGAAGGATGCAAGGGGTACGAAGTCGGAAAGCACCGAAACAGGCGCAGTGGCTATCTCGAAACGTTGCTGTATTTTGGCGCGTTCTTCGTCGAGCGAAAGAATGTCTTCGTAATAGAACGAGTGCTGGGAAGCGAGTTTGCTTACCTCTTCGGCTGAGAGATCCCTGCTTGAGGATAGCATGCCGGCCATGAAAAGGTCCTTAGGGGGCGCGCTTTTCGCCTTTCTGGTGTTTTCGAGGTATTCGATGCTGGCCAGGCTGTCGAGCAATGTGATTTGGCGTGTATAGTTCAGGCAGGTTTGTTCCAATCCCGCGATATAGGCACGGTATTGTTTCGTTAGATCGGGTTGATGGTTCAGGAAGTATAGAATTGTGTCGGCCGCTTTTGTGAAAAAGCTGGTTTCAAGGCCGGCAACGCTTATCCTGATAGAAGCCAGATCGGGAATCTTTACTTCTTTGGGAATCCTTTCCAATACTTCGCCTTTCTGTTTGGTTTTTACGATTTGCCCTTTTGTATAGGTGTCCGGGCGGAACTTGTTTTTTTGACGGAAATTATTGGGAAGGCCGTCATTGTCGGAATCAACGCCCACACTTAACGAAACTTCCTTCAGTCTCCGGCAGTCATCGTAAGAAAGGTGCAGCATGTTGGCCAAATCCTCCGTATTGCCCCGGTGAAAAGCGTCGTTGAGCTTTGTTACCACTTGATCCAGGGTAAAGTTGTCGAACCCGTTGCAATATACCATCGCTTCGCCCGAAATGGTTTTTTCTTCGTTGCGGGTATATCGGAAAAAAATACCGCAGGCGAGCAGCAGGCATAGGAAGATGAAAAAATAGCGGATATGGACATTGAAAATCCACACCGCGGCTATGCCGAGCCATTTGAAAAAGCACACGATTCCGTTTTTGATGGAACGGAAAAAGGCGGCGATGCCGGCCAGCATATCAAAATTTTGTTGTGGGGTCGTTTCGTTGGTTTCCATAAGGGATACAATTAACAGAAAGCAAAGGTAATCCAAAAAGCTGATTCGGTCAACCGTGCACGATGCCCGATTCCTCGGGATGGGCAAGATGGCTCAGGTGTACTTTTACCTCGAAGGTGCGCTCTATCCAGATTTTGGTCTGTTCGGCGCAATACACCGAACGGTGCTGGCCGCCTGTGCAACCGAAAGCGATGCTGAGACTGTTGAAATTCCGTTCTATATAGTTAAGGATCGCCGGTTTAAGCAACTCAAAACTGTTTTGCAGAAAAGAAGCCATCTCATTGTGCGCGGCAAAAAACTTCTGCACTTGCGGATGACGGCCGGTAAGCGTTTTATATTGCGCCAAACGGCCGGGATTGGGCAAGAAGCGGCAGTCGAAAACAAATCCGCCGCCATGTTCGTCTTGGGCGGGCGGCAATCCGTTGTGGAACGAAAAACTGCATATGTGTATGGTAAGGGCAGGGGAGGCGGGTTTGGAAAACCTGGCCCAAGGCGACTTTTCCAATATCCGTATGATTCTTTCTATTTCCGGCATGTCCAAAGGCAGAAGACCCGATGTGCGGAGAAAGGCCAGATTGCGTATCGCATAGGGAATGCTTTGCAGAAAAAGGCTTTTCTTTTCGTGAAAGCCCCGCAATCCATATGCACCCATTGCCTGCATAATCCGTAGCAAGACACAGGCATAAAACTCTTTTTTGAATTCGGCTTTGTCAAAATCGGGAATATACCGGGAGGCCGTTTCCATGTATGTGTTCAGCAGGTTTTCCCTGAAACCGGCGGGCAGGGAGGCTTTGGCATCATAGAGCAAGGAAGCTGCATCGTAGGCCAAGGGTCCTTTTCTCCCCCCCTGAAAGTCGATGAACCATGGGTTGTGGTCTTTTACCATGATGTTGCGCGACTGGAAATCGCGGTAAAGGAAATATACCTGTTTTTTGCGGTTCAAAAAATCGCAAAGCCGGTCAAAATCTCTTTGCAATGAGTCTTCCGAAAACTCAATGCCGCTCAAACGGAGAAAGAAATACTTGAAATAATTCAGATCCCACTGCATGGCGGTGCGGTCGAATGCAGCCACTGGATATACATGCGTATAGTCCAGTCCTTGGGGAAAGGCGGCGGTTTGAAAACGCACCAGATTGTCGAGCACCTTGCGGTAAAGCTGTTGAATGGTGTCGGGTATTGTTTCCGGCCAAGGATCCGGCAAAAGGGAAAACAGCGTGGTGTCGCCCAAATCTTCCACAAGATAGGCGGTTTTGTCTGCACTGACGGCCAAAACTTCCGGAACAGGCAGGTTTTCTTTTCTGAATTGCCGGGTAAAGGAAAGATAGGCTTCGTTTTCTTCCACACTTTCGTTTACGGCACCCAATACCGTTGTTCCCTGCGATTCGATGCGGTAGTATTTGCGGTGGGAACCGGAAGCAGGCAGGAGCATTACGTTTCCGGCTTCCGAACCTTTCCACTCCCTGTATAATTGCCTTAGCTTTTCCATACGCTTATCTGTTGCGGCTGTTGGTTTTCTCTATACCGATAAGGCGGTCGTAACGTCCGCCCGGTTCACGATAAAAGACATAGATATAGTAATCGTTTTCGGTTTCCTGAAAATTGCCTTCCACATAGGGAATATGCAGTCCGTCTTGGGTACGGCAGGCAAACATGTAATCGTAGAATCCTTGTTTGATGGGCAGACTCAGCGTGTAGGCGCGTTGTGCGGGCAGATAGGTCATGCGGCTTTGTTCGTTGCATTGCCAATCGTTGAATTTTCCGATAACATAATATTCCTGCAAGGGCTGCCTTTCGGCTTCCAATACAAAATGCACGTTCACGTATTCGGCCTCCAGAGCGGAGTTCTCCATGTTTTCGGCTTTCACTGCAAAATTGCCGTTTATGTCGTCGTTGTTTACATAGGGCGTGTATTCCCGGCTTTTCTGCCGTTCCAGAAGGGCATTCCACCTATCGCCGGACACGTGCATCCTTTCCACGCCCCTTCCGGCGTAATTGAGGGGGCGGATATCGAAATTGCGGAACTCGTTGAGACCGTCGAACACCATCTCTGCCTTGTCTTTGTATTCGTAGCGGTTGCCTACCTGAAAAAGCATCGGCAAACGGCGTATGGTCATTGTGTTTATGTTCTGTTGGGCAAAAACCTGCAGGCAACGGTCTGCCTGCGTGATGCGGAACGGTGTTTTGGTCGCATCCACCACTACGGCGAGTTCCTGTCTGGAAAGCCGCCATTCCACGCGCATGGGCACCTTTATGTCGGTGGCTATCTGTACCGAGGGCTCGCATACCATAAACGGAATACGCAACAAAACGTCATCGGGCCGGTTTGTGTTGAAAATTTCGAAACGGTACGCGCCCGAAAGTTTTACGCCTCTGCCTTTATCGGGAAACCGAAAGGCATAATGCGCGTAGTTGGAGCGTGTGTTGAAAGAATAGTCCACTTCGGTGATATCGGTTTTGTTTATCCCCGAAAAATATTCGATTTCCCGTAGGTCGGAAACCGTGCCGTCGGTGTTGAGCATCACCACCCGGTAGCGCAGGCTCATGTCGCGGTCTTGCAGATCGTCGAAGCTCACCTCAAGATAATCACCGCCCTTGAGATTGATGGCGGGCAGATCCCTGTATTCCCGGTTAGAAGAAATCACCTGAACCGAACCGAAGCCGGTCTGTGCCGGCAGAATTTGGAAAAGAAACGGCAGAAGGGCGGTCCATACCGCAACCGTCCACTTTGTAAAAGAATGTTTAATGAAAAAATACATAGGCAACCAGAATAGCGGCGATAACGCCTAT
>CAYTCD010000019.1:0-25303 GCA_964436335.1 uncultured Bacteroidaceae bacterium | reverse complement strand
CATACCCGTTCAGCCACTCCTCCTTGTCCACCTTCTCCGCACGCCAGGGCAATTCAAGTCATCATGGCCACCTGATACAGCATGGCGTTCATGAGCGAACGCAGCATCTCCGTTTTAAACGGATGGTCGGGCAAATGACTCGACTCGAACAAATGCCGGTGAATCCGCGCCAAGGTGTGTATTTCGCCCATATTCAGGCGGACGCAGGGCTTTTTCTCCAATTCGAGCAGCAAGGGCCATAAATCGCTGTAAGCGATCAGGGCCTCCTGTATGAACTTTTGCATGAAAGCGATACCGATACCGTCGCTCTGAGGCTTGATTTCCTTGAACCGCACCTCCTGACCGGGACGGATAAGCACCAACATTCCCCGGTCCACCTGATAATGGTAGTTGTCTATTTCTACCTGCACACAACCTTTGGTGCAAAGGGCCAGCAACAACATCTCCGAAGACGGGGAACCGGCACGATAGACGGCAAGCTGGCGCATGTTCTTCAATATCACCGCCTCTTCTCCGATATAGCCCAAATGGGAACTTTCCCCGTCCAAGCGGACCGGAGCGGAACGCAAATTCTCCGTCATAAGCGTTTTTCTTGTTTCTGTCAAGAAGCAAAGATACCCGATCGCAGGTTTTTCACCAAATTAAAAAAGGAAAAACAGACCATTCTTAACGAAAAACAAACCTTGTTTCAAATCCTCCATCTCGCTTACCTTTGCATTACATTTATCGTTATTTGCAAACAATCGTAATTGTAGAATAAACATGGAAAAGAAAGGCCTTTTGTTAGGGGCGGCGGGAGCGATGCTGCTCCTTTTGCTTCCGTCCTGCAAAGAAAAGAGAACAATTACCCCTCTCCCTGCGGGCACGACGGTGCGGGTCATGACGGTTTCGGATTCGCGTTCGCACTATGAACAGAATTATTCGGGCACGGTGGAAGAAGAGTCTTCGGCCTCGCTGAGTTTTCAGGCGGCAGGCAGCATCCGGCAGGTGTATGTTTCCGACGGCATGAGTGTAAAGAAAGGCCAGAAACTGGCGGAACTGGATCCCGTTTCGCTCCAAAACGCGTACGAGGCCGCCCTTTCCACGCTCAAACAGGCCAAAGATGCTTATAAACGCTACGAACAGCTCCACAAAAAAGGCAGCCTGACCGAAATACAGTGGACGGAAGTGCAGACCAAACTGCAACAGGCTTCCGCCATGGAAGGCATCGCCCGTAAAAATTTAGAGAACGCCGTGCTCAAAGCGCCTTTCGACGGCATCATCGCCGACAAGAAGATAGAAACGGGCGTTACCGTGCTGCCGGGAGCGCCGGTGATGAAAATCGTCACCATCGACCGGGTCAACGTCAAGATTCCCGTGCCGGAAAACGAAATCGCCGACACCCGTATCGGCCAGGAGGCGTCTTTGGTGGTGCCCGCCTTGAAAAACAAGAAATTTTCGGGCAGGATAACCGAAAAGAGCGTGACCGCCAACCCGATTTCGCGTACCTACAACGTTAAGATCGCCATTGAGAATCCGGAACACGAACTGATGCCGGGTATGGTTTGCAAGGTGGACATCAAGGAAGAAAACAACCACCTCGCCGGCATCGTCATCCCCAACTCGTGCGTGCAGATAGACTACGCCGGGCAGGCTTTCGTATGGCTGGTGCGCAACGGCATGGCCACCAAACGCATCATTACCGTGGGCGGACTCACCGAAAACGGCACCTTGGTGACCAACGGCCTGGACGGCGGGGAAAAACTGATTGTGGAAGGCTCGCAGAAAGTGAGCGAAGGTTCCAACGTAATCGAAAAATAAGCCATGAAAAAAGGAGGCGTTATAGAATGGGCCATGAGTCACCGCCAAATCGTGATTTTAGTGGTGGTGCTCATGATGATTTTCGGGGCGTATTCGCTCAAAATCATGCCCAAACAGGAATTTCCGGGCTTTACGATACGCCAGGGCGTGGTCGTGGCCGTCTATCCGGGCACCACTTCCGCCCAGATAGAGGCGCAATTGGCCAAACCGCTGGAAAATTTCATCTTCTCGTACAAGGAGGTGGATAAAGAAGGTACCTACACCTACTGCCGCGACGGCATGGCGGTGGTGATGCTGCGCCTGAACGAAACCATCGGCACGGCCGAAAAGAACGACTTCTGGGCCAAGTTCAAGCATGGCTTGCAGGCGTTCAAGACCAAACTGCCGCAAGGGGTGCTGGCCCTGCTGGCGATGGATGATTTCGGCGAAACATCTTCGTTGCTCTACACCCTGTCTTCCACCGACAAGACCTACCGCGAATTAGACGAATACTTGGACGCGCTGGAAGAACGACTGCGCAATATCGAAGCCATCAGCAAGATAAGCCGGGTGGGTTCGCAATCCGAACAGCTCACGGTTTATCTGGACCAGGCCAAACTGGCGCATTACGGCATGGGGATGCCTACCCTTTCGGCGCGCCTGTTCTCGCAAGGCTTCACCACGCTGAGCGGCAAGGTGGAAAACGATGCTTTCGTGGCGCCTATCCATATCTCCCAATCGTTCGCTTCCGAAAGGGATATCGCCGAACAGATCGTGTATGCCGACCCGCTCGGAAATGTGGTGCGCCTCAAAGACGTGGCGCGCATTGAACGGGAATACGCCCACCCTTCCTCCTATATCGAAACGGACGGTACCAAATGCGTGCTGATGTCGATTGAGCTGCGGCAGGGCTACAACATCGTGAAAATGGGGCGCGACGCCAAGAAAATCATTGCCGAATACCAAAGCCAGCTGCCGCCTGACGTAACGTTTTCGTGCGTTACCGACCAAAGCCATGTGGTCAGGGAATCGGTGGTGAACTTCTTACGCGAACTGCTCATCGCCATCCTGGCGGTGGTGCTGGTGGTCGTGCTGCTGATGCCCTTGCGCATGGCGATGGTTTCGGCCGTTACGATTCCCATCACCATCTTTATGAGTTTGGGCGTGTTTTTCCTTTGCGGCATCGAACTCAACACGGTTACCCTGGCGGCTCTGATCGTTACCTTGGGGATGATTGTGGATAATTCGGTGGTGATCGTTGACTGCTATATGGAACGCCTGGACGAGGGAGTTCCCCGTTGGCAGGCGGCGGCAAGCAGCGCCAAGGAATTCTTTATCTCCATTCTGAGCGCGACCCTTGCCATCAGCATCACTTTCATTCCTTTCCTCTTTACGTTCAAAGGAATGTTCAAAGACTTTATCCTGTCTTTCCCCTGGGCCATCATCATTACCCTGGGGCTGTCGCTGCTGGTGGCGGTGCTGCTGGTGCCCTACCTGCAATACCGCTTTATCCGCAAGGGGCTTCAACAGGCGGCGGCCGAAAAGAAAAAGCAACGCAAGTCGTTTTTGGACATCGTGCAGAAACATTACGAAAGACTGCTGGCCGGATGCTTCAAACGCCCCGGCCTGACATTGGGCGTAGGTTTCTTCTCGGTGGCACTGGGCTTTTTCATCATGACGCGCCTGCCGCAACGGCTTTTCCCTACGGCGGAGCGCAACCAGTTCGCCGTTGAATTCTACCTGCCGGCCGGAACCGCGCTCGAAACCACGGCGCGTATCGCCGACAGCATGGAAAGCATTCTCCAGACCGACCCGCGCGTGGCTTACATCACCAAATTCGTGGGAAGCGGCTCGCCCCGTTTCCATACCACTTACGCACCCCAGATCGGGGGCAGCAACTTTGCCCAGTTCATCGTCAACACCGTGAACCCCAAGGCCACCGAACAGCTGCTGGACGAATACGCCAACCGCTACACCGATTATTTCCCCTTGGCGCAGATCCGTTTTAAACAGATGGACTATTCGGAAGCCGCCAGCCCGATCGAGGTTCGGTTGAGCGGCAACGATTTGGGGGAACTAAAGAAAACGGCCGACAGCATCGCGCAGATCATGCGCCGTACCGAAGGGCTCTGCATGGTGCGCCTGTCTTCCGACGGCTCGCTGCCGGGCATCAACGTGGATATCAACAAGGATGAAGCCAACCGACTGGGCATCAACAAAACCTTGCTTTCGGCCACCATCGCGCTGCAGATGGGCGACGGGGTGCCCATCACCACGCTTTGGGACGGTGACTATCCGATCAAAGTGGTCATCAAGTCTGACCGGGATCACCCCGCCAACCTGACCGATGTCAACAACGGATTCCTGCCCACCCTGATCGGCGGACAGCCCGTTCCCCTGCGGCAGGTGGCCAACATCACCCCCGACTGGACAGACGGCAACATCGTGCATAAGAACGGCGTGCGCACGCTTACCGTTTCGGCAGACGTGGTTCGCGGCTACAACACCACCAACCGCACCAACGCGGTAGATAGACAGCTCCAACAGATCGACATTCCCGAGAGCATTTCCGTTTCGTACGGAGGCGCGCGCGAAATAGACCAGAACAATATCCCGCGCATCCTGAGCGGGCTTTGCATCGCCATCGCCATCATCTTCTTTATCCTGCTGTTCCATTTCAAGCAGATCAACATGGCCTTGCTGGTGCTTTGCTCCATTGCCCTGTGCGTTTTCGGGGGATTCTTCGGATTGTGGATCCTGAACAAGGATTTCAGTCTCACGGCCATCTTGGGATTTGTTTCGCTGATGGGGATTCTGGTGCGCAACGGCATCATCATGCTCGATTACGCGCAACAACTGCGGGCTCACGAGGGAATGAGCGTCTATCAGGCCGCCGTGCATTCGGCCCAACGGCGTATGCGCCCCATCTTCCTTACATCGGCGGCGGCTTCGATGGGAGTTGTGCCCATGATTCTGGGCGGCAGCGGACTGTGGTCTCCGATGGGGGCGGTTATCTGCTTCGGTTCGCTTATCTCGATGGTCTTGGTGGTTACCGTTCTGCCCGTTTCCTATTGGCTGGTTTTTCGCCATTCCGACAAAGCCGCCTCCCAGCAAACGGTTTCCGCAGTTTTAAATATGAACTAAGATGAAAAAAAGCAACATCATATTCGGTTGGGGTCTGGCGGCCACTTTGTTCGCCGGTTCACTCTGTGCCCAACCTCGCCAACTCTCGTTGCAGGAATGTCAGGAACTTGCCTTGGCGAACAATGTCAAGATGAAAAACGCGCGTCTGGAAGCGGATATGGCCAAAGCCGACCGCCAGGCCAACATCGCCAAGTTCTTTCCTTCCATCCAGGCCACCGGCATCGGTTTCATCGCCGATAAAGGCATCTTGGGTGGAGAATTGGGCGATTTTGTGAACCTGCCCACCATCCCTACCCTTTCGCCCGATTTTATAGGAAGCCTGCCGCCCTCGGTGCAGACACTGCTTCAAGAAATCATGAGCCAAGGAAAGATAGGCGAGCTCATGCAGGGCATCGACAACTTCAACAACCTCAGCCACAAGCAGGTGGAGGTTCTCGACAAGGGGCTGGGCGCTTCGGTTACCGCCGTGCAACCGGTGTTTATGGGCATGCAGATTATCAACGCGCAGAAACTCTACAAGGTGGGCGAACAGGTAAAGACCTACCAATTGCAACAAAGCCACGACGAAGTGTTGCTGACCGTGGAGAAATACTACCGCCAGCTGCTCAACCTGCGCGAAAAGGAAAAGACGGTGATGAGCATGGACAGCCTGCTCGGCAATCTGAGCGGAGACGTGACGGAAGCCGTTTCGGCAGGTGTCAAGAGCCGCAACGACCAATTGCAGGTAACGCTCAAGGCCAATCAGGTCAAAAGCGGGCTTATCCAGGTACGGAACGGCATCAACCTTACCAAAATGGTGCTGGGGCAGTATATCGGCATCACGGTGGACAGTTTTGATATCGTTACGATGGACGAAGACCTGCTGGTTTTGCCCGAGGCTTACCGCACCGACCATCAGGCGGCGCTGAACAACAACCTCAACTTCCGCATGCTCGAAAAAAGCGTGGAAGCCTCGCGCCTGCGCAAACGCCTCGCCCTGGGGGAAAACCTGCCCAACGTCATGGTGGGCGGCGGTTTTGCCTACCACAACTTTCTGAACAACATCGACCGCTCGTTCTGGTTCGGAACGGCGGCGGTTCACGTGCCCATCACTAAATGGTGGGGCGGCGGCCTGAAGATGAAAAAGGCGAACCTGGCCCTGCAGGCGGCCGAAAACACGCGCGACAACGCGGGGGAACTCCTGACGGTGCAGATGCAGCAGCTCTACAACCAACTGGAGGAATACTACAATCAGGTGGAAATCTCCAAGCTTTCGATTGAAACCGCCACCGAGAACTACCGCATGCAGCACGACGCCTATCAGGCGGGAACGGCCACGATGACCGAACTGCTCAATGCCGAAAGCCTCCTGCACCAAAGCCGCGACCAATACGCCAACGACTACACCAACTACGTGCTCAAGCGTATGGAATACCTGCACGCCACGGGGCAATACCAATCGGGCGAAGTGGTGATCGACCTGCAGAAGGGCAAAATCATCAAGGCGGCGAAGGAGTCCAAGAAAGCCGAAAAGGAGCCTAAGGAAGTCCTGCCCTCCCCCATCCAGGAAGCCAATGAGATTCCGGGAGGGAAATAAAAGAATCCGTTGATTCTTGGAAAAACGGCAGAAACGACATCTAAAGACCTTGGAAAAGCGGCAAAAAACGCCCACTTTTTCCTTGGAAAAGTGGCGTACAGATGATTAATAGAAAGATTTTAAAATACTTAGAAAATTACTATAAAAATTCGCAAAATGCGCTCTTGTTGACGGGTGCCCGTCAGACCGGAAAGACGTTTTCGATCCGGACGTTCGGCATGTCTTTCAAACATTTCGTGGAGAATCCGGACGCGGCGAATACGACCTGCCGGAAGCCATTGTCTTTTACAACGGCAACCTGCATCTAAGCGGTAAAATCATCTACGCGCCCATCTATATGGCCATGTTCCTCGAAAAGAAAACCCCCACCCCCGGTTACTACAAAGTAGATATTTCGGGGTTGGCGTAACGGATTTCGAATGGCATCTACTTATCTTTGCAAACAGAAAAATCGAAACCATGAATACGGTTTGAACGCTGATGCTTCCTTTTTTTTAGGAAACTTTTTGTATTTTTGTCCTAAATTTTAGGAAACAATGGTAAATAAAGACGTAATCAAATCGTTGATAACCCTTAAACAGCAGGAAATGCCCTTTAAGGTAATTCCTCGGGATGCCGAATTGCCTACGGACAAACGAAAAATCATCACGATTCCGGGCGTTCGCCGTTGCGGAAAATCCACGATGATGATGATTGCCATCAATAGCCTATTGCAACAGGGCGTGCCGGCCGAAAAGATACTATGGCTCGGATTCGATGATGAACGTCTTAACAATATGGATTCCAGTGATTTCGATGACATCATCGCCGCCTATATGGAGATGTTTCCCGAAATCCCCATCGCCGAAGTGCATATGTTTTTTGATGAAATCCAAATCATCAAGGATTGGGAATATTTTGTACTCCGTCTGTACAAAACGTATTGCCAAAACATCTACGTGTGCGGAAGCAACGCCACCATGCTATCGACCGAGTTGAACACCGCCCTGCGCGGCTATCCGCTCGAATACGAAACCTTTCCCCTCTCGTTCAACGAATATTGCCGGTTCAGGAACATTTCTACCTCAGGGTATCTGGAGCAAGAGATAGCCAAAATAAAAAACGCATTCGATACCTATGTGCATGCAAGCGCGTTTCCGGAAGTGGTGCTCACCGATTCCGAATCGGAGAAATTAAAGGTGCTGCACGGCTATTTCGATACCTTGCTGTTGAAAGATATCGCCGAACACTATCAGATATCCAATATCGCCGTACTGCGCTATTTTGTAAAACGTATCATGGCCAACCTCACCAAGCCCACTTCCATACTCTCGATATACAACGATATAAAATCGCAGGGATTGAAGATAGGTAAAGACGACCTATATCGTTGGGCCAACCATATTACCGATACGTTCCTGTTTATACGGATACCGAAATACGAACATTCGTTGGCAAAAGAACAGAAGGCTTTGCCCAAATATTACTGCATCGACAATGGCTTGCGTAGCGCCGTATTGCTGCCTCAAAGCGATGATAACGGCAAATTGCTCGAAAACACGGTGCTTTTACATCTCCATCGGAACCTCGGGCCGTCCGAAAAGATTTCTTATTTTCAGGAAACGTTGGCCGAATGCGATTTCGTGCTTCAACAAAACGGAGAAGTGAACCAACTGATTCAAGTATGTTGGGATATGTCGGATGAAGGCACGCGCAAACGGGAAGTAAACGGAATCCTTGCCGCCGCCAAGGCCACAGGATGCCACAACTTATGCATCATAACCCTCAACGAAGAAGGTCTTATTCAACAGAACGAAGCCCAGATAAAGGTGGTGGCTGCCTGGAAATGGATGTTGGGGCGGTAGTTTTGATGGCTTAATTAAATAGCAGAAAGAAACATGGTTTTAATCGTCAACACTTCGGAACGGACGGGAGGCGCGGCGGTGGCCGCCAACCGGTTGCTGAAAGCCTTGAACAAGAACGGCGTGGAGGCAAGGATGTTGGTTGCCGACAAAAGCACCGACAATCCCGATGTTTTTGAGGTTCCCGGCAAATGGCGTAAGAAGTATAACTTTCTTTACGAAAGACTTCTGATTTTTATCCGGAACGGATTTTCAAAAAAACGCCTGTTCGAGATAGACCCTGCCTATACCGGCATCGATATCACCAAACTGGCGTGTTTTAAAGAGGCAGATATAATTCATCTACATTGGATTAACCAAGGAATGCTGAGCGTGCGCAACCTTAGAAAAATTCTGCGGAGCGGTAAGCGGATTGTATGGACCATGCACGACCAATGGTGTTCCACCGGCCTCTGCCACAGCACGGGCGATTGTACGAAATTCCAGACCCATTGCGCCGACTGCCCGGTCTTGCAGACCTCTAAAAAGCAAGACTTGGCTTGGAGAACTTTCGAGAAAAAGGAAAAACTGTTCGCCGCCCGAAACATCACCTTCGTTACCTGCAGCCAATGGTTGAAGCGTATCGCTTCCACCGGCGCGCTGTTCGAAAACCAACACGTCATCGTCATACCCAACCCTATCGATACGGAAGTCTTTACTCCGCTCGACAAGACCGCTTGCCGGCAAGCCTTGAACCTGCCTCTCGACAAACGTTTGATTTTAGTGGGCGCCGTCAATGTGACAGACTACCGCAAGGGCATCGACTATATGGTAAAATCCATCAACCGACTGTTGGAGGAAGCGGAATTTTCGCAAAACACCGAAGTGGTCTGCATGGGAAACGGCGCAGCCGCCCTGCAATCTTTGCTCCCTTGCAAGGTGCATCCGCTTAATTATATAAAGGAAGAATCCGTATTGAGTCAAGTCTATTCAGCCGCCGATATGTTCTTTACCCCTTCCCTCTTCGAGAACCTGCCCAATATGATTATGGAATCCATGGCCTGCGGCACGCCTTGCCTGGGCTTCAACGTGGGCGGCATTCCGGAAATGATCGACCACAAGAAAAACGGCTACGTGGCCGAATACAAGTCCACCGAAGACCTTGTGTGCGGCTTGAAGACCCTGTTGGAACTGCCGGAAGATGCGTATCGGCACTATTCGGAGAGTTGCCGGGAAAAGGTGTTGACGTGCTATTCGGAAAGCAACGTTGCTTCCCGATACAAGAAGGCGTATTGGGGAGAAATATAGCTCTACGAGAATTATGTACCCTAATCAAGACGGACAAATCCGTGTGAAGCCGTGGGGATTGTTGCCGGAAATTTCATATAGTCACCGTATTGGGCTTTAAGGTAGGCATCGGTGTTATGAGGGGCAAGGAATGAATGTCCTTCAAAGTTTATTTCCTGCAGAGGATAAACATAATCGTCTTTTCTCTCAAGGGCGTAAGGTACGCCCAAAGCGTAAAAAGGCGTGTTGGGCGTTATTTTTGACAGAAAACGCAAAACAGGATAAATAACGGCTTTCTCTATTTTCAAAATGCCTCTTGTCTTGCGTATGCAAGCTTTGTCCGAATTTCTTTTGTTTTTCATCACCTTATAACAACGTCCGTGTGTTCTTAGGGATATCCAATGCCAAAGGCGATAGGTGCGTTCGATCGGGAAGATGTCGATAAAAACGCCTTGGTATTGGAATATACGGTCAAAGTGATTCTCTTCTGCCATGTAGCTGTTCAGATCTCTAACTTTTGCGAAAGTGAAAAAGTATCCGGAATCGGTTTTGTCTGTCTGCAAGACAAAATTTCGAGAGAGTTCGTCGGGGGCGATTTTGAGAAACTTCTTATAGTCACCCATAGGCATTTCAATATCAATGTCATCATCCCAGGGGATAAAGCCTCCGTGCCGTACCGCCCCCAATAGTGTGCCGCTACATAACCAATACTTCAAATTGTGGCGGCGGCATATTTTATCTACATCGCATAAGATGTCGAGAATACGCATTTGATGTTTGCGAAGTAAACTTCCATCGGGATTGTATTCGGGGTATTGCGAGGGATACAGGGGCTTTTCCATTTCAATAACTATTTAGAATACAAAGATAAGATTTTGTCACTATGCCGTAAGTTGCTAAATTTGTAGAAAAATAATAGGGATATGTACAACGGTAGAGTTGTGGTCTATACGAGTGGAACATTTGATATGTTTCATAGTAATCATTTGAAAATGATTAAATATGCCCGTGGTTTGGGCGATACCCTTATTGTAGGCGTATCGACCGATGAATTGGTGGCATCGTATAAAAAACCTCCGGTTATTCCTTTTGAAGAACGTTTGCAGATTTTGGAGGCTCTGAAATACCCCGATATTGTGATTCCGCAAAAAACATTGGATCATACGGAGCTGGTAAAGAAACTCAATATTGATGTGTTTGTGGTGGGCGATGATTGGACGGGAAAATACGACTATTTGCGGGAACTGGGAGTTACCGTCTTTTATTTCCCTTATGGAGACGGCGTTTCGTCAACCCATATCAAAGACCAGATATTGAAGAATTATCAGGAGATTACATCCAAGATAGACAAACAACCCAATCCTGATATAAAGTGAGGACGGCAATTGTTGTGGGTGGAGCCAATGGTATGGGGTTGGCCATTGCCATGGAATTGGCAAAAAACCGTTTCGTTACCATTGTAGATAAGGTGCGCCCCGAAATCATGTTGGACAACATGGCCTTTGTGGAGTTGGATGTAACCGATAGTTCCTACGAGGTATTGGATGGAATATCAGATGTGGATACGTTGGTGATTACGGCAGGTTTCGGCAGACTGGCTCTTTTTGAAGATATTTCCGAAGAAGAGATGGTGCGGCAGATACAAGTGAACACCATAGGACCCATGCGGTTGATTAAGCGTTTCTATGACCGGATTGCGGGAAAAGATGCTTTCTATACTACGGTTATGGTCAGCATTGCGGCGTTTATGTCCTCGCCCTTCTTTTCAACCTATGCGGCAAGTAAGGCTGCGTTGCGCATTTTTATAGAAACATTGAATACGGAATTGTCTCGAACCGATACGCAAAATCGTTTGCTGAACGTGAGCCCGGGAACGTTTCAAGGGTCTAAATTCGGTGGGGGTACAAAAAATCAGTTGGATTTATTGGCTCCGCTTGCTCAAAAAATCATTGCGGCCATGTATGCCCGTAAGGAAATCTATATTCCGCAATATAACACTATATACAAACAGGTTTTGGAACGCTATCAAAACGATCCCGTGGCGGAAGGCTTGCATAGTTACGACTACAAACTGGAGCGGATACGGAAGAGTAAGCAAGCCTAGGAAAAACTCTTTTTAATTCTGCGATAGAAATAGCGTACCACCTTACCCAAGAGGTTGTAGCGCATACCGTGGTCTTTCAAGGCTATTGCATTCATCGCCTCGATTTCCGGAGCTTCGCATATAGGAATATCCTTCAATTCCACAGGTTTGGTTCGAAACGGACGGTCCCACTCAAACCATCCGAATATGGGCCAATTATTGAAATGTGTACCTTTTCTCAGTCCGATATTTTTTATTAACGTATGTGTGGGCGATAGGCAAAGCCCTTTTTGTCTATAAATAGCAATTTCCCAGCAAATATCCCACGGAATAGGTTTCCTATCTAAGGAATGCAGGCAGCGGAACGAACCATCATATTCAATTCGCTTCAAATCTTCTGTAGTTAAGCCTTTTAACGCCTCCCCTCGCGATGTATAATGCACAAAATATTGCCAACGGTCTTTCCACGTAGCCCATCCCCAACCTGCCATATGACAAGTAAAATAAGTATCGCCTCTTTGGGGAATATCAAGATTTGTAAAACCGGAGATATGCATCACATTGGGTTCATCCGCATATTTCTCCAATGCTTGGTTCATATATCTTAGAAAAACAGGAGACGTACAGATATCATCTTCCACTACTATAATCCTGCCATATTTCTCCAATACTTCCTTTATTCCTTCCGTGACGTTCCTTTCCAAGTAAAAGTTTTCCGGCCTTTCAACAATGTGTACTTCCTTGAATCCGGTAACGGTGTGCAGGTATTGTCTTAATTCATGTACTTTCTTCCACGACTCTTCATCCTTACCTCCATCGCTGAATACATATAAAGGGGTTTGTAATGCCAACTCATTTCTTTGTAAGTGTTCAATGGTCTGCCTTGTTACAGACAGCCGATTGTACACAAACATGGCCACCGGTGCCAAAGTGTTGACTTGTGCGTTCATGACGGCGTGATGTTTTATTGACAAATGTAGGGAATATAAGTTTCCTCTCAAAGTTTATATCTATCAACAAACCGTACAAATATACAAAAATGTTACAATGATACAACCTTTTTTGGTATTTTTTCTCAAAATTGACATAGAACAAAGAAATAGGCCAAAAACGTAGATTGGAAGGATTAACGTCAGAGGGATTCTATCGGATAGGCTTTATAGAACTCCAGTAGTTGGATAGTTTCTTTGCGAAGGTTGGTTTTAACAAATTGTTTCATGTCCGGATTCATCAACTCACCAAGCCCGTTGAGCATACCCTTGTCCGACATCTTCGATAAATGATCTATACAACGCTGTAGATATTCCTCTAAAGTCTGCTTCATTCTTGTTTCTACAATCCGCCGGTTGACGGGGGTTCGTCGCTCCATATAAAACCAACAATCGAATATGTCCCGGTTTGTGATTTCATTACGGTCGAGCATCGCACATAGCTTGTGGGCAAACATATTCTGCTTATCCATCAATTTAACGGGAAAGCCCAACAAACGCTCCATATGATAGGTGTCGCCAAAATCCCGTTTGGAAATCTCCACCTTGATTTTATGCTCTCCGACACCGTAATCCAGCACCAAAATCGGGCCGTAAAATTTTTTAGCCTCATCGTGAATCTTGCCATACTTCAATAGAACCGACTTGGTCAGATCATACACGGCATCTTCTTTCGAAGCATCCAACAAGTTGAAATCCAAATCCACCGAAAACCGAGGCAGATTGTAAAAGAACATGCACGCCGTCCCTCCTTTGAAACCAAGATTCACCGCAAGCAATGGATTTGCATAGATATCCTTCAAGATTTGCAGCATGAAGAATTTATGGCGATTTATATCAATCATTTTCAATAATTTTTAATGCCCTCTTAGTCAAGGTCGGCGAGTTGTAAACCGGCAACAGTTGCTTGACCGCCTCTTTATCTAAAACAGAAGGATTATCGAAGTGACAATTGGCGTTGAGATAAAGCATATCCAGAAAAGCCCGTTCCTTGGTGGCGACACTCAGCATTCCTCCTCGCACCCCCAGCATATTGGCTAAAATATCGCCTTTCAACTTTCTATACACCAACATATCCCCATCTACTTCCACCGTCCGGTTCAGATAACTCGCCATTGTGATTTCGCTACTGTATTGAAAGATAATTCCTTCTTGTTGCAGAACGTATTCCATTGACAGATAACTGGGGGTATAAAGGCGACCCGCCAGTTCCGTTATCGAATAACCGGGCTTGGCATAGATGCCCTTGCGGGGGGAAACGAACAAACCTTTCCTGATGGCATAAGCCATTCTTTGTGAAAGGGCTACCGCATCTGTAATCCCGGTAATCATGGCGATGTCCGCCACTTTGAAAACGGTTTGCGGCTGTTGAAGCAGCAATAAGGAGATTTCATTTGGTGAACTCAACATATAATCCAATACTAATTTCAGTTCACAAAAATATATTTTTTCGCGCAATCGAGCAAGAGGTGGTTGCAATCCCTATCGAGGCATCATTCAAATCCGCCTTCAAGGGTGTTTGGTCTGCAAAATCTGCCGTTGTTTGCCTGGGTTGACATGCGTGTAAATTTAAATACAAAATCATACCAAATTTACCTCCATCGCTGAATACATATAAAGGGGTTTGTGATGCCAACTCATTTCTTTGTAAGTGTTCAATGGTCTGCCTTGTTACAGACAGCCGATTGTACACAAACATGGCCTCTGTACTCGACTTAACTTAAACGTCGGATGTTGTTCAACAAATGTAGTGAATACAAGTCTCTTTTCAAAGGCAAGCCGTATTTATGCTATCTTTGTAGGATTAGTTGTTAATCAAACATGCCCGAACAAAGCCTGAAAGAAAGAACGGCAAAAGGTCTGCTGTGGGGTGGAGTCTCCAACGGAATAGTTCAGTTGCTGAATCTTGCGTTCGGCATCTGCCTATTAAATCTGCTTACCCCCGAAGATTATGGCACGGTTCAAATACTGGCTATTTTCAGTAGTGTGGCAACATGTTTGCAGGATAGCGGTTTTACGGTGGCTTTGGCAAACAAGAAATCGCCAACCCATGCCGACTACAACGCAGTGTTTTGGTTTTCCGTATTATGCGGAGCATTCCTTTATGTGGTTTTGTTTTTTTGCGCGCCTCTCATCGCACGTTTTTACCATGATCCTTTGCTTGTACCTTTAGCACGTTTTTCTTTTCTCAATTTTCTCATTTCCAGTTGGGGTGTAGTACAGCGGGCTTATTTGTTCGGACATCTGATGGTAAAAGACAGTTCTATCATATCAATCTCTGCATTGATTATTTCCGGTACAGCAGGCATCATTATGGCATTATGCGGTTTGGCATATTGGGGGTTGGCCGCCCAAGGCGTTATTTATGTCTCGGTAATAACCATTATGCGTTGGTATTATTCACCTTGGCGTCCCACCATGCAATGGGATTTCAGACCGGTTCGCCAAATGTTTAAATTCAGTAGTAAACTATTAATTACAAGTCTATTTCTTCAAATAAATAAAAATGTTTTCTCGGTCTTGTTAGGATTATTCTATCCCCGGGGAATAACCGGACAATATGGGAACGCCTATAAATGGAACGACATGGGATCCTCCACCATCAACAATATGCTCAACGAAGTTGCACAACCGGTGCTTACCCAAGCGCAGGATAATCCTGAGTTATATAACCGCGTATTTCGAAAAATGCTGCGCTTCGCCAGTTTCTTATCCTTTCCCGCTATGCTTGGGTTGGCTTTGGTGGCACATCCATTTATTTTAATCTGTGCGGGTGAGAAATGGCTACCCAGTGTTCCCATGTTACAGATACTTTGTGTGTACGGAGCTTTTTTCCCGTTAATTACGCTTTATTCCAACCTGATTATCAGTCAAGGTCGCTCCAACATCAACCTGTTCAACACTATTACAACGTGTGTACTCATTTGGATAAGTTTATATGTAACCCGTACTATGGGAATTTATGTAATGATAGTCTCTTTCGTTTCGATCAATGTACTATGGCTACTGATTTGGCACGGATTTGCGCATAAACTTATCGGATTGCGGTTATGGGATGTTCTGTGTGATATTCTTCCATTCCTTGGCATCGCGATTTTCTCTATGGGCGCAACTTGGCTGATTACCAAAAATATAGAATCCACATGGCTGTTATTATTGATCCGGATAGTATTGGGTGCCGGCTTTTATATAGGACTATTGTTTGTATTTCGTGCCAAAATTCTACGCGAAAGTTTGTCATTCCTGCGTTGTAAACTTAAAGCCTAAATCTCATCCCGATGAAAATAGCATACCTCATATCGGCGCATACAGATCCCCGTCATATGTTTCGGCTTATCGATGCACTGCAACCTCATGCCGAATTTTTCATTCATGTGGATGCAAAAGTCGATATATCGCTCTTTGCTGCGTGCGAGAGAGAAAATGTGCATTTCATCGAAGAAAGATACGATATACATTGGGGTGAAATATCACAGGTTCATTATCAAGCGGCATTGTTACGAGCCGCGCTCCATTCGGGAAAAACTTTCGACAGATTGTTCTTGATAAGCGGATTGGATTATCCTGTATGGAGCAATGCACGAATACAAAAATTCCTGACCGAATTCCACGATACCGAATATATCTGCGGAATTGATATGACGCAACAAAAAAAAGAAATCAATCGGCTATATCGTATGTACCGCCCTTTCCCCATGTTGAACTTTCCATACCCCCTACGCACCTTTATCCGTACCCGTAGCCGCAAATTACTCTATCTGCTGGGAGTCCGTAAACCGTTAACCATAAATACTCTTTTTGCCAATCATCCCTATAAACTCCATAAAGGAAGTTCATGGTGGTGCATTACACCCCGTCTCGCTCATTATCTACTTGATACATTTGAGAAACATCCCGAAATAGAATCGTATTTCCGAACCTCTTTCGGACCGGATGAAACCTTGTGGCAAACCTTGGTATTTAATTCGCCCTATGCTTGCAAAGCGCAACTGATTAATGGCGAATACACCTCGCTTTTCGATCTCACACCTTTGCATTATATAGATTACAACCCCATTATCAAGGTGCTTACCGATAAAGACCTGCCTATGATTCTCCATAGCGGAAAGATGTTCTGCCGAAAAACGTGTACAGGCATCAGCGACAGTCTAATGGATCAATTGGATGCCCTACGGAAAGAAGAAGAAAAGGTTTATACGCGATAGTTTACATTTTTCCGACCGAACATCACCAAAACATTCCGCTCAAACGTATTCCAAACCCAAATAAAAACCTACCTTTGCGCCAAGTAGGTTCAGTCATGACAAACGAGAATCAAACCATCCCACCCCGCAACATCGCCATCATTCTGGCCGGAGGCAGCGGCCACCGCATGGGAGGAGATTTGCCCAAGCAGTTTTTGCCTTTGGGTGGAAAAACGGTGTTGGAACTTGCTGTGGATGCGTTCGAA
Organism: uncultured Bacteroidaceae bacterium; assembly: GCA_964436335.1. Classification (GTDB taxonomy): domain Bacteria; phylum Bacteroidota; class Bacteroidia; order Bacteroidales; family P3; genus Pullibacteroides. Next base: position 8,175 of record CAYTCD010000019.1, on the reverse strand, counting down.
AAGAACACGCGCATACACGAAACGGCTATTGTCTGCACGCCCGAATGGAAAGAGAAAGTGCAAGAGATGGCCAACAAAAACCACTGGCGCAAACTCAAGAACATCCTGCCGGGCGGAAAAGAACGTTACCATTCCTCACTTTCGGCCATCAAAGCCTATCAAAACAGCGGTGCGAATCTGATCTTTCACGATGCGGCGCGGCCTCTCGTAAGCCAAGAGATTATAAACAACGTATGTGCGGCCTTACAACAGCACCAGGCCGTAGATGTGGCCTTGCCCTGCACCGACACCATATTAAAGGTAAAAGACGGTTTTATAGAAAGCGTTCCCGACCGTAACCGGCTTATGCGCAGCCAAACCCCTCAGGCCTTCCGCGTGGAAGTGATCGCCCAAGCATACGGGAACGCGCTCAAAGACCCCCATTTCACTACCACCGACGATTGCGGCGTGGTGCTCCGGTATCTTCCCGAAATTCCCATCTTTATCGTACAGGGCGAAGAACGCAACCTCAAACTCACTACTCCTCAGGATCTGCCGATGATACGTACCTTACTCAAATAATCCGATATACTTGATTCCTGACAAAAAGAAAGAGGACGGACCGTAAAAACGATCCGCCCTCTTTCTATAGAAAAACCATTTTTATTGCAACAGAAACGAAACATCGCCCGGTTCTATTTCGCGGGGATTTTCTCCGGCCTTGAAAAGCCGCATTTTGCGGCTTCCTGTCAATTCCATCTTGTCGCCTTCTACCACCAAAGCAGTGGCTTCGCGTAATCCAACTATGTAGATATCGGGATTCACCACCATAAATTCGCGGATACGGTCCTCGCGTGTTTCCCCGCCATGCCCGGCAGGATTGGCATCTAAATAATGCGGATTTATCTGAAAAGGCACCAGATTCAAGGCATTGAAAGACTCCGGCTGCACAATAGGCATATCGTTGGTGGTGCGGATGGAAGGACAAGCCACATTTGAACCCGCGCTCCATCCCATATACGGACATCCCTGCAGCACTTTTTCGCGGATGGCCTTCATGATTCCCGTCTGTTGCATCATCTTTACCAGATGGAAAGTGTTTCCACCGCCCACCACAATACATTCGGCATTCTGCACTGCCGTAATGGGATGTTCAAAACAGTGAACCGAATCAAGCGCCACACCCATTTTGGCGAACACGCCCGCCACTTTTTCGGCATAGGCGTCATAGCCCGGGGTAACGCCTGCATACGGCGCAAACAATACGCGTTTGATGCCGAACCGTTTGAAAAAATTCTCTATATCTTTGGCGGGCCAAGCCAGATAGGCTTCGCCCGCATTGGTGGAATTGCTGATAAGCAGAAGATGACGGTTCATAGCGTAGTTTCTTGTGTGGATTAAGCCGAAACTTTATCCAGAATTTCCAACATTTCAATAGCGGCTTTGGATATAACCGTGCCGGGACCGAATACGGCGCAGGCACCATGCTCGAACAAAAATTCGTAATCCTGATAGGGAATCACACCGCCTACCACCACCAGAATATCGGAACGGCCCCGTTTTTCGAGTTCGGCAACCAATTGCGGAACCAAGGTTTTGTGTCCGGCCGCGAGGGAGGAAACCCCTACGATATGCACATCGTTTTCCACTGCCTGACGGGCCGCTTCGGCGGGTGTCTGGAACAAAGGCCCCATATCCACATCGAAACCTAAATCGGCATAACCCGAAGCCAATACCTTGGCACCGCGGTCATGGCCATCCTGCCCCATCTTGGCAATCATGATACGGGGACGACGTCCGGCCTTCTTCGCAAAAGCGTCTGCCATGGCCAAGGCCTTTTCAAACAAAGCATCTTTCTTGATTTCCGATGAATACACGCCTGATATCGTTTTAATGGTGGCCTTGTAGCGGCCGAATACTTTTTCCAACGCATAGGAAATCTCGCCCAACGAAGCCCGTTTGCGGGCCGCGTCAATCGAAAGTTCCAGCAAGTTCCCTTCGCCCGTTTCGGCGCAACGGGTCAGTGCGGCCAAAGCCGCATCCACTTCCGCCTGGTTTCGGTTGGCCTTCAATTTGGCCAAACGCGCCAACTGGGCTTCCCTCACCGTGGTATTGTCCACTTCCAAAGTTTCGATGGGCGCTTCCTTTTCCAGTCGGTATTTGTTCACACCCAAAATGGTGTCGGCCTTAGAATCGATACGCGCCTGCTTGCGGGCCGCCGCTTCCTCGATACGCATCTTGGGAACACCGGCTTCCACCGCCTTGGCCATACCGCCCAGTTCTTCCACTTCCTGTATCAACTTCCAGGCGCGGTGCGCCAGTTCGTGCGTGAGTTTTTCCACGTAGTACGAACCTGCCCAGGGGTCGATCTCCTTGCAGATTTGGGTTTCTTCCTGAATATAGATCTGCGTGTTGCGGGCGATACGCGCCGAAAAGTCGGTAGGCAATGCGATGGCTTCGTCCAAAGCGTTGGTGTGCAGAGACTGGGTATGCCCCAAAGCCGCGCCCATGGCTTCCACGCAAGTACGGGTAACGTTGTTGAACGGGTCTTGTTCGGTAAGCGACCAACCCGATGTCTGCGAGTGGGTACGCAAGCTCATCGATTTGGGGTTCTTGGGGTTGAACTGCTTGATGAGTTTGGCCCAAAGCATACGGGCGGCGCGCATCTTGGCGATTTCCATAAAATGGTTCATGCCCACGCCCCAAAAGAACGAAAGACGGGGCGCGAAATCATCGATGCTCATGCCGGCGTTGATACCGGCGCGGATATATTCCAGACCGTCCGCCAAGGTGTAGGCCAACTCGATATCGGCCGTGGCGCCCGCCTCCTGGATATGGTAGCCCGAAATACTGATGGAGTTGAACTTGGGCATGTTCTTGGAGGTGAACGCAAAAATGTCGGCGATGATTTTCATCGACGGCTTGGGCGGATAGATGTAGGTGTTGCGCACCATGAATTCCTTGAGGATATCGTTCTGAATCGTGCCGCTGAGCTGTTCCATCTTCACGCCTTGTTCTTCGGCGGCCACGATATAGAACGCCAGAATGGGCAATACCGCACCGTTCATGGTCATCGAAACCGACATCTTGTCCAAAGGAATCTGATTGAACAGGATTTCCATATCCAAAATGGAATCCACCGCCACCCCGGCCTTGCCCACATCACCTACCACGCGCTCGTTATCGGAGTCATATCCCCGGTGTGTGGCCAAGTCGAAAGCGATACTCAAGCCCTTCTGCCCTGCCGCCAGGTTTCGACGGTAAAAGGCGTTCGATTCTTCGGCCGTGGAGAAACCCGCATATTGGCGGATGGTCCAGGGACGTTGGGTGTACATCGTGCTGTACGGTCCGCGCAAAAACGGCGGAAGACCGGCGGCATAGTCCAGATGTTCCATGCCCTGCAGGTCTTCTTTGGTGTAAAATGGTTTTACGGGAATCTGTTCAGGTGTGTTCCAAATCTGTGATTCCTTACACGCTTTTTTTCCGGCAGAACCTTTCGGTGCAACGCCCGATTGGATATCTACCTTACTATAATTCGGTCTCATAAAATATGCATTTTGAAAAACTACGGTACAAACGGTTTCCCGCTACCGCAAAAAACAGGCAAAGGTACAAAAAGTCGAGCGCAGATACAACTGCAAGCTGAGCTTGCAAGTTGGAACTGCCGAGACGAAGTACCTTGTGCGAAGCAAAAGGTACAAAAAGTCGAGCGCAGATACAACTGCAAGCCGGACTTGCAAGTTGGAACTGCCGAGACGAAGTACCTTGTGCGAAGCAAAAGGTACAAAAAGTCGAGCGCAGATACAACTGCGCAAGTTGGAACTGCCGAGACTATCGCGTACTTATATGGGGGCGAAAAACGGAAACGGTGAACAATACAACAAGAAAACACAGCAAAGCGCTGCCCGCCATGAGATAAACGGTATAGAAGATATGCCGCAGACTGAAGGCGTCTAACATAAAATATACAATATGGAACATTCCCACCGTCCAAAGCGTATAAACGATAAAGCCCCCCCAGCCCATTTCCGAAGGCAGCGGCGTTCCCGCAAGATCTGTATCCCGCACAGCCTCGCGCCTGTTCTTCATTCTAAAATACACGATACGGGAAAATCCCATCATGGTGGCCGAAGCTGCATTCAAACCCGGAACCTGACAGAGCAGATCCACACAAAATCCCGACAGAAAACTCAGAAGCAGAAGCGGCACTGCCGGCAACTGCATCGGAAGAAGCAGGATAAAGAGAGGGATCACCATCAAATGCAGATGGCCGGGCAAATCGATATGTTCCAATACCATGCCCTGCAAAAGAATCAGAAACAGAAAACGGATCAGATTTTTCCAGAAGGCACTTTGCATGATTCCATATCCTCCTTAAAAAGATTCTTGATGATGTAAACTTTGTCGATGCGGGTGTAATCCTCGCTGAAATGAACTTTCAGACGATAGAAATCCCCACTTTCGTCCAACGCTATTTCCGATACGAACCCAACCGGAATACCGCCCGGATAAACAACCGACAGACCACTGGTAACCACCCTGTCACCAATACGCACCTTGATATGCGAAGGAATATCGCTCAACAAGGCTTCGTCAAAACGAGCCCCCGGCCATGTAAGTGAACCTGAATGTCCACTCTCTGCCAAAGCGGCGCTGATCATGCTCTGATGATGCAACACGGAAATGACCGAACAGAAATAACGCGAAACCTGATTGACGATACCCACTATACCGTTGGGTGAAATTACCGCCATACCCGGTTCGATACCTTCCTGAAAACCGGCATCCAAAACAAAATAATTGTCGGTAAGATGGATGGAGCCACTTATGATACGGGCTGGCATATACACGTACATCTGTTTATAGAGCGTGTCGCCCTTTACCGTATCAACAAGGTGGGAAGTGGAGAAATAAGAAGTTTCGCTATTGGCCCGCAGATAAGCGTTTTCCCTCTGAAGCCTTTCATTCTCAATACGTAATTCCTGCCTGCTGCGATAATCACCGCCCACCGAAAGAAAAATCCCTTTCACGCTGGTGCAGAAATTGTAGAAACGGGATTCCTGCTGTTGACTGTTGCGGAAAAACATGGCAAGCGCCACCGCTTCCAATACGAGGAAGAGGACAATGTAGAAGTTCCGTTTTAATAACTGAACAAGGTTCTTCATCTTGTGCGGGCAACGAAGAACAACCTACTTGATGAGGAACGTGAACTTGTCGAAATTTTTAAGCGCGATACCCGTACCGCGGGCCACGGCGCGCAAGGGGTCTTCCGCCAGATGTACGGGCAACTTGGTCTTGGCCGCCAAACGCTTGTCTAAACCACGCAAGAGAGAACCACCGCCGGCCAAATAGATACCCGTCTTGAAGATATCCGCCGATAATTCGGGCGGAGTCATTTCCAAGGCATTGAGTACGGCCGCCTCTATCTTGAGGATCGAACGGTCCAAAGCCTGCGCGATCTCGGCGTAATTGACAATGATTTCCTTGGGAATCCCGGTCAACATATCGCGCCCCTGCACGGCAAAATCTTCGGGGGGCGTGTCCAATTCGGGAAGTGCCGCGCCCACTTCAATCTTGATGCGTTCGGAAGTATAGTCACCGATGCTGATGTTATGACGCTTGCGCATGTATTCCTTGATGTCCTGATTGAAATCATCGCCGGCAATGCGGATAGACTTGTTGCTGACAATGCCGCCCAGGGCGATAACCGCAATCTCACTTGTACCGCCACCTATATCCACCACCATGTTGCCATGGGGTTCAAGTACATTCAAGCCGATACCGATGGCCGCCGCCATAGGCTCATGGATAAGCCGCACATCACGGGCCCCCGCCTGTTCGGCCGAATCCCTTACGGCGCGTTCTTCCACTTCGGTGATGCCCGAAGGAATACAGATAACCATTTTCAAAGCAGGCGGAAACACCGACTTAGGCGCGGGAATCTTCTTGATAAGTTCCCGCATCAGACTTTCGGTCGCCTGAAAATCGGCGATAACCCCGTCTTTCATGGGGCGGACGGTGCGGATGTTGTCGGGTGTCTTGCCATGCATCATCATGGCGTACTTGCCCACCGCGAGCACCTTGCCCGTGTTGCGTTCCAAGGCGATGACCGAAGGTTCGTCCACCACCACTTTGTCATTGTATATGATAATCGTGTTGGCCGTTCCCAGGTCAATCGCGATTTCCCTGTTCATGAATGAAAAAAGACCCATTTTGCTTAATCTCTTTGCTTAATCTCCGTTTTCTGAAACGGAGAGACCGGCTTTAAATGCCGATACAACCGCCAAAGGTAGTTATTTTGTTTCTTATGACAAAGCATTTTGCCACAGTTTGTATAATTTTGCACATGATGAATCTTGAAAAAGAACTGAACCATCCCGTATTTTCCATTATCCGCCAAGTGGCCGATAGGGAAAATGTGCAGACCTTTATCGTAGGTGGATTCGTGCGCGATTTGATGTTACACCGCCCTTGTGCCGACGTTGACTGCGTGGTGATAGGCGATGGCATCCGTCTTTGCCGCGCCATTTGTCGGGAGATAGGCCAAAGCAGCGGTGTCGAACCCGAACTGCACGAGTTTCCTCAATTCGGCACCTGTAAGTTTTACCACGACGGCATGGAGGTGGAGTTTGTGGGGGCCCGCAAGGAGACCTACCTGCCCGATTCGCGCAAGCCTGTGGTAGAAGCCGGCACACTCGAAGAAGACCAGATGCGGCGCGATTTCAGCATCAACGCCTTGGCCATTTCCCTCAATCAGCAATCTTACGGGCAGTTGCTGGATCCTTTCAACGGACTCCGGGACTTGGAACGCCAGATAATCCGCGTACACCGCGACCCCGATATCAGCTTTTCGGAAGACCCTCTGCGCATGTTCCGCGCCATACGCTTCGCCACCCAACTTTTTTTCGACATAGACCCGGAAACGTTCGAGGCCATTGTGCGCAATGCGGAACGGTGCCGTATCCTTTCGGCCGAACGCATCACCGAAGAACTCAATAAGATTCTGCTCTCGCCCAAACCTTCCTATGGATTCAAACTGTTGGACGCCGCCGGACTTCTCCCTATCTTCTTTCCCGATATGACGGCCCTCAAGGGGGTGGAGGTACGCAATAAAAAAGCGCATAAGGACAACTTTGAACATACACTCGAAGTACTTGACCACGTGGCGTATGCCGGTGGCGACCTTTGGCTGCGCTGGGCGGCGCTCCTGCACGATATTGCCAAACCCAAGACCAAACGGTTCGAAGAGCCGCGCGGCTGGACCTTCCACGGGCACGAATTCGTAGGCAGCAAAATGGTTCCAGGTATCTTTCGGCATTTCAAGCTACCGATGGACGATCATATGCGCTTTGTCAAGAAAATGGTGGAACTCCACCTGCGTCCCATCGTTTTGGCCGAAGATATTGTAACCGACTCTGCCGTGCGCCGTCTGCTGTTCGAGGCCGGTAACGACATCGATGCCCTCATGACTTTGGCCAGGGCCGACATTACTTCCAAAAACCGCGAGAAAGTAATCAAATACAGAAATAATTTCTCCATCGTAGAAAAAAAACTGAAGGAACTCGAAGAAAAAGACCGTATCCGTAATTTTCAACCTCCTGTTTCGGGTGCAGATATCATGGAATATTTCGGGGTGCCGCCCTGTGCCGAAATCGGTATCATCAAGACCCGTATCAAAGATGCCATACTGGAAGGCGCGATCGGTAACAACCGCACTGAAGCCTGGGAGATGATGTTACGCATAGGCACCGAACTCGGTCTGCAGCCCGCCGACACCGCCCGGACGCAAGACGGCCCAAAAGCATAGCCATGGACGGAAAAAAAACGCTCAAGGTTTTGGAAGGCCCTACCGCCGTGGGGAAAACGGCTTTGGCCATCCAATGGGCACAGGAAGAAAACACCGAAATCGTTTCGGCCGATTCCCGGCAGTTTTACCGTGAGATGAATATCGGCGTGGCCCGTCCCCAACCCGAAGAGCTCTCTGCCGTAAAGCATCATTTTATCGCTTGTAAAAGCATTTCAGAGTATTACAGTGCCTCACGCTACGAACAAGAAGCCTTAGCCCTGCTGGAAAAACTTTTTATACATCACGACACGGTAATCATGACCGGTGGTTCAGGGCTTTATGTGAATGCACTCTGCAACGGTATCGATGCTTTACCCGACCCCACGCCCCAACTACGGGAAACGCTCAAG
>CAYTCD010000018.1:0-25672 GCA_964436335.1 uncultured Bacteroidaceae bacterium | reverse complement strand
CCGTGCGCACGCCGCCTATATGCAGCGGGCCGGTGGGGCTGGGCGCAAAGCGCACCCTTACTCTTCTTTCGGTATTCATGGTATTGAAATTCTATCTAAGCAAATATCTTTTGCCAAAGCACCACATCCGTCCATTGGCCGGCTTGCAGCAGCCATTGCCTGCGCAGTCCGCAGCGTTCAAAGCCGCATTTAGCAAACAGTTTGAGGCTGTTTTCGTTGTTGGCGGCCACTTCGGCGTAAAGCTGATGCAAATTTAGTTGGTTTCGGGCGTAGGTGCATGCCATTTCCAATATTTTTTCGCCCATGCCCCTGTTCCGGAAAGCGGGGCAGACCACGATGCCGGTTTCGGCGCGGCGGTGAAAGGCTTCGTAATTGAAGAAATCCACAATGCCCACCGCTTCGGCCATCCCCTCGGGGGTGTTTCTGCCGGCAATCAGCCGCAACTGTCCGCTCGAAAAGAAATTTTCCTGCAAAGAGGCATAGATGAAACGTTGCAGATAATCGTGCGAGAAAGGAATCCTGTTTTCGCCTATCAGAAAGGCTTCCCGACGGTTTTCGATATCGTAAAGCAAGGGTTCGTCTTCCGGTTCCAAGGCACGCAGAAAAAGCCTGTCTTCTGAAATTTTTACATTCATAAAACGTACTACGATAAGAGAGATATATCGGCTTCGAAAATAAAGGCGGCAAGCCCTTCCAGGTACACTTCGGTAAAGGCACGGCTATGCATCGTCTTGAAACCTTCCGGAATTACCGCCGGAAGGTTGTCGTTGTATTCCTGCAATTCGGAATAAGCCGCCGACATTGTAAAATCTACCTGTAGGTTTCCGCCTTTGGTGGTAATATGTACGGTGTGTTTTCCCGGCGCGTTTTCGTTTTTGAGTACCGAGGCCAGGGCAGAAGCTACCGCGCCTGTGCCGCAGGAATAGGTTTCGTCTTCCACCCCCCGTTCATAGGTGCGCATTTGCAGTCCGTCGTGGTTCTGTTCCACAAAATCCACATTGATTCCATGTGGAAAATCATTCGAAAAACGAATGGCGCGGCCTGTTTTCACCACATCGATGTTTTCGCAGTCATCGATAAAACTCACATAATGAGGAGAGCCGGTATCCAGCAAAAACCGATCTTTTTCGCGGTGGACGGCATATTGCCTTACATCACGCATCTTGAGCCTTACGATAGACTGATTTCCGTGGCGGGAAATCACCAGGCTTTCGTGTTCGCCGTCGCTGCTCCAGAATTTAAAGGGTTGGTTCTCAGAAACGATGCCGAGTCTGGCCGCAAAAGCACAGATACAGCGTCCTCCGTTACCGCACATACTGCCCGGCAATCCGTCGGAGTTAAAAAACGACATACAGAAAGGATAATGGGCATGTTTCTCCAACATCATGAATCCATCGGCACCCACTCCGAAACGCCTTTCGCAAAGAGCGGCTATCTGTCTGTAATCCAAATTAGAAAAAACACCCTCACGGTTATCTACGATAATGAAATCGTTGCCCGCCCCTTGATATTTAAAGAAATGCACCGCCTTTGTGTTCATTTTTCCGTTTTTTATTGGATCACTTGATGGGCCACCGTTGTATCGGCCGCTTGTGTTTGCTGTACGGTAACTGTCGAGTCTTTGGCCGGCATTCCGGTGGGGATTCTTTCCTCAAAAGGGATTTCGGTGGAAGAGGGTCTGAGCAGATAGATTTTTTGATTGTGGTGCATCCATATGCCATCGGTGTGATGTTCGAAACGAAGCGCGTCATCGGGATCTATACCGAAGAGGATAAGGTGTTTACCTTCCATCTTGTAGCCTTTGAAATTTACCGGCGATTCCCAGAATTCCACACGGAGGTTGCCCTGTGCGGGACCTTGCTGAAGTTGTGCCGGATTGCTCATGTTCTGTTCGTTGGCCTTGAAATCCTGTTCTCCTCTTTTTGTTTCGAGAAGTACGTTTTTCAGGTTACTGTCTTTTTGCAGAGAAAGTCCGTCAGGAGTTGTGTAATAATCGATTGCCCAAAGAGAAGAATCTAAAGGATCCTCTTTTTTCTTGTTATTTCTGGGGGTGCGGGCATAAAAGTCTGCCAATTCGGAAGAACCGGTGGGAATAGGAGCGGTAATCTGAACACGTGACGGCCTTTGTGTTTCGGGCACCGTACCAAACCATTTGTCCGACAGAGTGGGCAGATGCGGCCCTACAGAAAGCAAGGCGAGCACGATAAGGGGAACAAGGCCCACAGAGATAAGCAATATGCCGATACGGGTTTTAGGATTAGCCATGATTCTTATTCTTGCGATCCGTAGGTTTCTTTTTCATCGGTAATTTCACGCTCTTCGTTTTTCTCGTCCTTATTCTCATTCAAACTCTCCTGTCTATCGGCCAAAGAAAGTTCGGAAACACAAGAAGAACCCGCGATGTCGAAGATTTTCTCGATATAGGGATTGATGGTTACATCACTCCTGTTATTCAGCCAGATAAGTGTTTTTTGGCTGAGGTAATCGTGAATAAAGTAGGTGCGAAAACCCTTCCACCAACCATTATGGAAAACAGTCTGGTAACCGCTTGTGTCCTGACGGATACGGAACCCCATGCCGTAGTCGTTGTCGTGTTTGGCATCCAGAGGTTCGGCCGGAGTAAACATCAGTTGCCGTATGGTGTCGGCAAGGAAAAGGCTGTCGTAGAGTGCCTGGTCAAAGCGGAAAATGTCGTCCACGGTCGAAAAAAGACCCTTGTCGCCCACCACGCCGTCCAGATAATCGGGATAGCGTTTGTAGAACCCGGTGCGACGTGAATACGAAAATCCGGTTACCACTTTCATTCCTTCCGGCTGGGGATGGGAAGGATCGTAGATAAACGTATTCTCCATACCCAGCGGCTGGGCGATGGAATCGTTGAAATACTGCCGGAAAGGCATACCCGATACTTTTTCCACTATCGAAGCCAGATAGGCATAGTTGGTGTTGCAGTATTTGAAACGTGTACCCGGCTTGAAATCGAGTGTTCGGCCATAACGGGCAAGCAATGGGGAGATATCTTTGTTGTGGAGCGTCTTTTTCTTATCGGGCCAGTATTTTTCGGCGATATAGATGTAGTTTTTAAGGCCGGAACGATGCTGAAGAAGATGTTCCACGGTTATTTCGCCGAACGGAAAATCGGGCAGGTATTCTTTTACAGGCCGATAAATATCGAGTTGTCCGTTCTGATAGAGCCGCATCACAGCCACGGCGGTAAAAGGCTTGGAAAGCGAGGCCAATTGAAAGGCACTTTGCGGGCAGAGGGAATCTCGGCGGCTGCGGATGTTGGAAAAACCGAAACAGTTTTCATAAAGAATGTGGCCGTTTTCGGCATAGAGCACTTGTCCGTTGAATACCCCCTTTTGATAGGCCTGGAGTAGTAAATCTTCTATCTGTCCGGCTTTTATTGAATCAAGCCTGTGTTGGAGAACAGTTTGCACACTGTCTGCCTGACAGTGGTCCGGATAATCCGTCCGCTGCCCGCTATGTACGGGAATCCAAGACAGGAGCGCGAAAAAGAAAACGCCTGTCAACAGAATCCAAAGGGCAGTGGAAAAATGTTTTTTTAACATAATATCTCTCCTTTGCATTAACTTTGCAAACTTTGCCTAATGGGCAGACCACCTCGGCTCGGCAAAGTTATTTTGAAAAGGAAAGCATAAAAATTTAGTGAATTATGAATTCTCAACATCCAGACGTTGATAATTGCATCCCTGTCTTAAAGTCGGGAAACGTTCCCCAACGCTATACCGTTACCTCGGCGCTGCCCTACGCCAACGGCCCGGTGCATATCGGCCACCTGGCCGGGGTGTATGTGCCGGCCGACATCTATGTGCGCTATCTCCGCAGCAAGGGCCGCGACGTAATTTTTATCGGCGGCAGCGACGAACACGGCGTGCCCATCACCATCAAGGCACGCAAGCAGAACACCACGCCGCAGGCCATCGTGGACCAATACCACACGTTGATAAAGGATTCCTTCGAAAAATTCGGCATCTCGTTCGACATCTATTCGCGCACTTCCGCGCCGATGCATACCGTTACGGCTTCCGATTTCTTCAAGAAACTCTACGATAACGGCTGTTTTGTGGAAAAGACCTCCTGGCAGTATTACGACGAAGAAAACAAGCAGTTCCTGGCCGACCGCTACATTACCGGCACCTGTCCCAAATGCAACAGCGAAGGGGCCTATGGCGACCAATGCGAAAAATGCGGTTCCTCGCTCAGTCCCGACGAGTTGATCAATCCCAAGAGCGCCATCAGCGGCAACGCGCCTGTCAAGAAAGAAACCAAGCACTGGTATCTGCCGCTCGACCGTTACGAAGGTTTTCTGCGCGAATGGATCCTGGACGGACACAAGAATGACTGGCGCACCAATGTTTACGGCCAGTGCAAGTCGTGGATAGACGGCGGCCTGCAACCCCGCGCCGTGACCCGCGATCTGGACTGGGGCGTGCCGCTTCCGCTACCCGACACCGAAGGCAAGGTGCTGTACGTGTGGTTCGATGCGCCTATCGGCTATATCTCGGCCACCAAGGAACTCCTGCCCGACAGTTGGGAAAAATACTGGAAAGACCAAGACACCAAACTGGTGCATTTTATCGGCAAGGACAACATCGTTTTTCATTGCATCATCTTTCCCTGCATGCTCAAGGCCGAAGGCAGCTATATCCTGCCCGATAACGTGCCGGCCAACGAATTCCTGAACCTGGAGGGCGACAAGATCTCCACCTCGCGCAACTGGGCGGTGTGGCTGCACGAATATCTGGAAGATTTTCCCGAAAAACAGGACGTGCTGCGCTACGTGCTCACCGCCAACGCGCCCGAATCGAAAGACAACGACTTTACATGGAAAGATTTCCAGGCGCGCAACAACAACGAACTGCTGGCTATTTTCGGCAATTTCGTGAACCGCACCGTAGTCTTGACCCACAAGTATTTTGAAGGCAAGGTGCCCGCCGTTACAAGCCATACCGAGGCCGACAGGGCGGTGCTGGAAGAAATGTGCTCCTATCCCGAACGCATTGCCGCCAGCATCGAGCAATACCGTTTCCGCGAAGCCTTGAACGAGCTGATGAACCTGGCGCGGTTGGGCAACAAATACCTTACCGACAACGAACCTTGGAAAGTGTTCAAGACCGACCCGGAAAGGGTCAAGACGGTGCTGAACGTTTCCTTGCAGATTGCCGCGCATCTGTGCGTGCTCTGCCAGCCTTTCCTGCCCTTTACCGCCACGCGGCTCCGCCGTATCCTGAACATGGAGGAACTGGCGTGGGACAAGGCCTGCGAAAGTTCGCTGCTGCCCGACAACCATGCGCTCAACCCCGCCGAGTTCCTGTTCGAAAAGATAGAAGACGAAGCCATCCGGCAACAGATAGACAAACTGCAGGCCACCAAGGAAGCCAACGCCAAGAACGCCGCCATTGAGTACGAGGCGCAGAAAAGCCCGGTAAGCTTTGATGATTTCGGCAAGATAGACCTGCGTGTGGCGCAAATCACGGCGGCCGAAAAGGTGGCCAAGACCAAGAAACTGCTCAAGCTCACGCTTAATACGGGGCTCGACACGCGCACCGTGGTGAGCGGCATTGCCGAATACTACGAACCGGAAGCGATTGTGGGCAAGAAGGTGTGCCTGCTGGCGAACCTCGAACCCAAGAACCTCAAGGGCATCGAATCGCACGGCATGATTCTCATGAGCGAGAATCCCGACGGAAAGCTGTGCTTTGTGGAACCTGCCGCCGATGCCGAACCGGGCATGCAGATACGATAGATATGCGTAGTAGAAAACTAAGTCGGAGAACCAGTCGTTCTTGGAATAAGTCAAGACGTGGAAAATTCAGCAAGTCGCTGAAAATCACATTATATATGATTGCCATAGGGATTTTTTCCCTAATGGTGCTCGTGGCTTCCGTAGGTTTGGGATCGGCTGTTAAAAAACGTACCGAAATCTTTATTCCCACAGGCGCTACATACGCACAGGTGGAAGACAGTTTGCGGCGGGGAGGCGGCGTAAAGATGTATAAGTTCGCAATCATCGCCTATCTGAAAGGCTATCCGTCTTCGGTAAAGCCGGGACGGTATGTGCTGCAACGTGGTGCTACAGCTATGTCGGTGGTGAACAGGCTGAGGATAGGTCAACAGGATCAGATTAAACTCACTTTCAACAAGGTGCGTAGTGTGGCAGAATTGGCGGGTATTGTTTCCCGACAAATCGAAGCCGATTCGGCATCTATTGTGCAACTGCTTGAAAACGATGGATTTTTAAGTCAATTTACCTATAATGCCCAAGAAACGGATTCCCGGGAAAATGTGGCGCGTTTGCCTTTTACATCGCAGAATGTGTTGAGTTGCTTTATTCCCAATACATATTACTGTTTTTGGAATATGGATGCCGAAAGGTTTTTCATGCGCATGTACCGCGAGCAAGACCATTTCTGGAACGCTTTTCGTTGCGGCCAAGCCAACGCCTTGCAGCTGAACCGTGTGCAGATAATAACCTTGGCCTCCATTGTGGAAGAGGAAAGCCAGAAGAAAGACGAGCGCCCCGACATAGCTTCAGTCTATCTGAACCGCTATCGGAAGGGTATGCGCTTGCAAGCGGATCCTACCGTGAAAGACGCGGTGGGCGATTTCAGTATCAGGCGGATTCTTAAGGAACACCTGCAAACAGATTCGCCCTATAACACGTATATTTACAAAGGTTTACCACCAGGTCCCATCTGCACGCCCTCAGTGTCGAGCATTGACGCCGTGTTGCAGAATAAATCCACCGATTATCTCTACTTCTGCGCCAAAGCCGACTTTTCTGGCTGCCATTCGTTTGCCCGTTCCTATCAGGAACATTTGGCCAATGCCCGTTCCTATCAGAAAGAACTCAACGGGCGCGGTATCAGATAGCACCCGAAAGCCATTGCAGTTCGCTCCAACACAAGGCCAGATCTTTTTCGGCTTGGAGGTAACGCATCATCATATCAATCAGCGTTTTGCGTTCTTCCAAATAAGAAAGCAACGACAAGGAACCCTTTTCCATCGCTTTTTTCAGGTAAGGCATATTGTCGAATTCCGAAACAGCCTTACGGTAGCGTAACACAACCGGCAGCAAGCCCGAAACCTTTTCGTAAAGGTATTCCAGACGTGTTTTGAGTTGCAGACGGGTATCTTCGGCCAGATACTGTGAGGCCGTCGCCTCCAGTTTGGCTTGTTTCACCCGATTCTTGTTCTCCCAAAGAGGAATGCTCATGCCGATGGCCACAGCGTTGTATCCGTCATCGAAAACGTTTTCACCCTTGTAGGTTACAGAGAACTTGGGCAAAGATTCCGAAATGTTCACCTTTACATTTTGTGTTCTGGCCGCTTGTTCGCTGTAGAGTTCCTTCAGGGTGGGGTTGGATTCCGAAACGCGTGCGAACCATGTCTCGAAATCGGCAGGCAACTCGATGTCAGGAAAACGATCCTGGTGCAAATTCACCTCCATACCGCCTGTAAGACGTTTGAGTTCGGAAAGAATACCGCTTTTTTCATTCAGCAGGTCCGCCAGTTCCCTTTCCATATCGAGCAGGGTAAATTCGGCCCGGTTCACTTCCAGTATGTTGCTTTCTCCTTTTTCGAATTTTTTCCGGTAAATTTCCGCCAATTTTCGGGTATCCGTAATGCCGAGGTCCAACCATTTTTGCAAGATATTGAAGTAAATCAATTCCATGCAGAGATTCTGCGTCTGCATCAGCACTTCCGCCCTTTTGGCGTTGAAACGATAGATGGCCGTACTGTCGTTTAATTTGGCCATACGGGTTTTGTGCACATAGACCGAAGGGAAATCGAAACTTTGGCCGGCTTCGAAGTCCATTCTTTCGGCGGAAGTACGGTTGCTGTGGTAATAGCCGAACAGAAATTCGGGATTGGCGGGCACGATGCCGGTATGGTTTCCCTTTATGTCGGCTTCTGTCTGTCGGCGTGAGGCTTGTAGGAGCGGACTCTGCCGGTCAACCACATCCAGTACTTCGGTATAATCAGCCGCAAAAAGCGTTTTAGCATCGTTCTGCTGCGCTTTCAGAATGGTTGGTGTAAAAACCAACAGCAGAAGCATACAAAACGGCAAAATTACCGCCAATTTGTTTTTGGGAAAGTGCAGATGGAGTTTTTTATGACTCTTATACCATTCATATAAGGCAGGAACCACATAGATATTCAATAAAGTGGAGGTTAGCAATCCACCGAGAACCACGATACCCATAGGTGCTTGTATTTCGTTTCCACTTTTATCTCCGTTCAAAATCAACGGAATCAAGGCCAAAGCCGCCGTCAGAGCCGTCATCATGATGGGATTGAAGCGGTCCACGGAACCTTGTACCATCACTTTGCGCAGTTTGGCGGTATTCGGCTGTGCCGATGCCGGCAATAATCTTTCGTATTCGGCCACCAGCAGGATACCGTTGCGGATAGCGATACCAAAAAGCGTGATGAATCCGATGATGGAAGGAATACTGATTATGCCCGAAGAGAATTTTATGGCGAATACCCCTCCAATCAAAGCCAAAGGTAAGTTTACCAGAATCAGGAAGGCCAGCCCGACCTTGCGGAACTCGGAATAGAGGAGAAAGAAAATCACCAGCAGAGAGCCCATAAAAACCCATACCAGCGTACGTGAGGCACTTTGGGCACTTTCAAACTGTCCGCCGTATTCGATGCGGTAATTTTCATCCAGATTGATATTGGCGGCTACTTTTTTTCGGATTTCGTCCACCACGCTTTTCATGTCCCTGCCTGCCACATTACACGAAACCACAAGTTTTCTCTGTACGTTTTCGCGGCTGATGGCGTTGGGGCCGTCTGTCGATACAATTTCGGCCACTTCTTGCAAGGGTATCAGGCGACCGTCGGAAGAGATGATATGAGCTTTAGCTATCCCCTCCATACTTTCGGTGTATTCCGGTTTTAACTTGAGTATCAAATCAAAACGTCGCTGACCTTCATATACATCGCCTAATTTTGCGCCTGGAAACGCCGTTTCCACAAAGCGGTTGAATTGCTCCAGTGTGATGCCGTAGCGGGCCAACATGGGGCGGTTTGCCCGTATTTGAAGCTGTGGGGTTCTGGTCTGCTGCTCTACGTTGAGGTCGGTTACCCCTTCAATGTGACGGATGGTATTCTGAATCTGCCGTCCGATGGTATAGAGGCGGGTCAGATCGGGTCCGAACACTTTGATGGCGATATTGGCCTGTGTTCCCGAAAGAATGTGGTCTATACGGTGACTCAAAGGTTGTCCCACCGATGTTACCACGCCGGGTATTGCGGCCAGTTTGGCACGCACTTCTTCCAAAAACTCGTGCTTGGAACGTTTGTTCAGCAGAAATTTTACTTCGATTTCGGCACTGTTCGAGGCTTGGGCGTGCTCATCCAACTCACCGCGTCCGGTACGGCGGGCGGTCGAAACCACTTCATCAATCAAAAGCAATTCTTTTTCAATCGTATTGCCGAGATCATTGCTCACATAAAGCGATACGCCTGGTTTTGAAACGGCCGAGATAGTGAGCGAACCCTCGTTGAAATCCGGCAAAAAACTGTTTCCCAAGGTAAAAAACATCGCTATGGCCGAAACCAAGGCCACCGAGGAAATAATCAATACCGTCTTTTTGTGCGCCAATGACCAAATCAGGCTATATTGATAGAAATCCTTGAGCCTCACCTTCTGGCGCTTTTGTTTCTGCATGTTCTTAAGGTCAAGATAGCGATCGTTGCCCAACAGATATTTACACAGCAGAGGCGTTACGGTGATGGCTGTCACCAGCGACATCAAAAGGGAAATGATATAAGCCATCCCTAAAGGTTTCTGCATGCGGCCTTCCATGCCCGAGAGACAAAACAGCGGAGCAAAGGCTACGATAATGATGAAGGTTGCGTTGAGGATGGAGGCTCGTATCTCGGTGGAACCTACATAGACCACCCGTATGATTGACTGACGTTTCTCCTTGGGAAGGGCATGATTACGTTGCAGTTTTTTATAGACGTTTTCCACATCGATAATGGCATCATCCACCAAAGACCCGATGGCGATACACATTCCGCCAAGTGTCATCGTATTGATATCCTGGCCGGTAAAATAAAGCACGATAACCGTTCCCAAAAGCGAGAGGGGAATGGCGATAACGGAAATCAGGGTGGTGCGGAAACTTCCCAAAAAGAGCATCAGCACCACAATCACGAATATGGCACCCTCGAAAAGGCTTCTTCCCACATTGTTCACAGAGGCTTCGATAAAGTCGGACTGCCGGAAAATCTCGGTGTTGAGTTTTACGTCGGCAGGCAGGTTCTGTTTGATATTTTCAAGCCTTTCCAACAAAGCTTCGGTTACTTTCAGCGTGTTTATGTCGGGTTGTTTGGAAACGGTTATCAGGATGGCCGGTTGGGCGTTGATGCTTCCGAAACCCATCTTTACCGAGGGGGCGATTTTAACTTCCGCCACATCGCGCACGCAAATCGGTTGGCCGTTTTCGTTGAGTTTGATAGGACTGCTTTCCAATTCGTCGATACGGGCGGTTCGCGCCACACCCCGCACGGCAAATTCGTTGCCGTATTCCCGCAAGACCCCCCCGGCCGAATTTCGGTTTTCAGACATGCATTCGGCTATCTCGTCCAGATTCACTTTATAGGCCTGCATGGCTATTGGGTCTGCAAGAATTTGGTATTGTTTATAATATCCACCCATTACAGTTACTTGTGCCACACCGCCTATCGCCAAAAGGGAGGGTTTTATCACCCAATCGGTGATTGAGCGCAAATCCATCAAAGAGGTGGAGTCGGCGGTAACGCCCACAAACAGCACTTCTCCCATAATACTGCTTTGTGGGGCTAAAAGAGGTGTGATGCCTTCCGGAAATGTTTTTTCAAGCATGGCGATTTTTTCGGCTGTGATCTGCCGGGCTTGATAAATATCTGTTCCCCAGTCGAATTCCACCCATACAAACGAAGTGCCGGTTGTGGATGAAGAGCGTACCCGTCTTACGTTGACGGCTCCGTTCACGGCCGACTCAATGGGAACGGTAATCTGGCGTTCCACTTCTTCGGTGGCCATGTTTCCCGCATCGGTCATAATTACCACCGTAGGCGCTGTAAGGTCGGGAAATACATCGATATCAATATTTTTAATCGCGTAATATCCCCCTATAACCAACAAAATGACCCCCGAAAGGATAAAAAACGGTTTGTGGAGTGAGAAGTTTATGATTCTGTTGAGCATGGCCTTAGTGATTATGTCCGGCATGAGGATCTATAGCACCCTTGTCTTGCCGTAGGTTAAGAATCTGTGCACCTTTGGTAACCACACGTTCCCCTTCTTCCAACCCCCGCTCTATCTCGGTGTGGAAACCGTCCGAGATACCAATGGTTACAAGGCGTTTATCGAATAATTCGGGTGTAATCTGCACAAATACGTAAAAGTTTCCGCTTTCTTCCACCAAGGCGGATTGTGCCACGCTCAGGCTTTCCTTGTCGCCAGATGTTTTCAAGTACAGATTCACAAAGGTTCCCGGTACAAGTTCGGGCGTGATATCGATTTCGAAAGATAGGGGAAGAAGCGGGCTGCCATCCGTGGCGCATTGGCCGTAAGCCAGCAGTTTGCCGTTCAGTTCTTCCAGGCTGTAGGTACGTTTGCCGTTGAGAGGCTTGATATGGGCTGTGCTGATATTCTTAAACAAAGGATAATAGATAGCGGCCACATCGGCCGTCAAAAGATGCCGTCCACCCTGGTGGATAGCAAGCAGGCTTTGTCCGGCTTCCACGAATTGGCCGTTGCTCACGCGCAAACTTTCAATGAAACCTGTTGCCGGAGCATACACCGTACGCCGGTTGTCCGAAGCGTTGATCTGCAGATTGTCATATTCCACCTTGGCGTTCTTGTAGTCGGTTTCCGTTTCTAAAAACTCCGCTTCCGATACGATATTTTCTTTAAAAAGCTCTTTTTTCCGTTCGTATTCCTTCTGTGCTTTTTTGTATTCGTTAATGATCCGTTCATAATAGATTGTCATACTTTTTTCTATTATATCCCCGTCTTCGATAAAAAATAGTATGTCTCCTTTATTCACATGCATCCCTTCCACTATTCCGTTCCCGTTAAAAACTACGATTCCATCCGATTTTGCAATCATTTCGTTTTGGGAGGAAGGAAGAGGCGAAATCAGGGCCGTTGTGGAAATGGTTTTTCCTACGTTTTCGAATTTCACGGCTTCGGTGGCGAAATCAATCCGGTAACTCATCACTTTGGGAAGATTCACCGTATTGATACCTAAAGCCGCCTGTTCTTCGGCTGCTTGATGAACTTCGTGTTCGTGTCCGTGTTCATGTTCGTGTTCATGCTCGTTCTCATCGGCATGTTCATGTTCACTTTTATGCACGAGAATGGGAATCAGAAAAGTTTCTGCAGGCGAATCGGGAAATTCCGCTTGTATCAACAAGGTGTCTTTCCCTGCTTTGTGCGGAATGATCTCGACAAAACAAAAATCTTGATTTGTTCTTTTTTCACAAGAAAACACTTCCTGGCCTTTCAGATGAATCTTTAGCACCGCACTGTCAACAGGCTTGAAGTCTTCCAGACGAGTAAGGTAAATGTGCAGATGGCTTTCTTCTCCTGCCACAAGATGTTCCGTTTCCACAAACAATTCGAGTCTGGACGAATAGTCAGTAAAAGAAAAAGTTTCTTCCTCCGCATGTCCCTCTTCTGTATGCGTGTGATGGCAGGCAGGCAGGGCCAGACACAACGGGAATAAAAACAGAAAACGCAATAAGTATTTCATGACAATTTAAATAACAATAAAATAAATAAGCCTAAAAATAGACTATGAACCCTTCTTGTTAATGTGCGATACGCACTTCCGGAAAATCCATCCGGAAAAATGCCGTGAAGATTCGGCGCTTAACAGAAAGGAGGGGCTCTCAGAGCAAAGATTCCGGCCGGAAAGAGTGTTTTATAGGATTTTGCGTGATGAAGAACAAAAAAGTTTTGTGCCAAAATCTCCGGCTCAAAGGAAAAACAAGAATAGACAAGGAATAAAGAAAACGGATGGAAGCCATCGGAGGGCACCGAAAATGCCATATCTTCATGATCTTCCGAAATATATTGGATGTTTTGCCAACAAGGGTCGGTATCGGAAACGGGTATCGGGCTACAATCATGTTCGGTGTTTTCCTGTTGGAGGATAAATTCCGGTATCGCTTCTTCGAAAGGTTCTCCGCTCCGGTCGCAGGCCTTGAGAAAAACCACCTCGTGGCAATGGTGATGATGCGGCAAAACAGCATGCGTGGCCAACATCAAGACGGCGAAAAAAAGAAAAACAAGGGCTATTCTGCGTTTCATCATTATCAGGTTCTCTCTTGCCGGTCTTGCCGGCAAAACCATCAACTCGCAAAGATAGTTTTTTTTTCGTGCAATCCGGTTGCTTATCGGGCTTTCCTGCAGCAAGGTCTTCCAGCGGACAAGAAAAATATTTTTTCCGGCAAGGGCGAATTTTGAAACATTTTTTAAATCCTTCGTATAATAGATTAGCGACCGCTATTTTTAGCGAAAAAACAAAACATACGCAATGAGACAATTAAAGATTTCAAAATCCATTACAAACCGGGAAACCGCCTCGCTTGACAAATATCTGCAGGACATCGGCAAGGAAGAGCTTATCTCGGCCGAAGAAGAAGTGCGTCTGGCAGGCTTGATCCGTATGGGAGATACCCGTGCGTTGGATAAATTGGTCAAATCCAACCTGCGTTTTGTGGTATCGGTGGCCAAGCAATATCAAAACCAAGGTCTGAGCCTTCCCGATTTGATTAACGAAGGTAATTTGGGGCTTATCAAGGCAGCCAAGCGGTTTGATGAAACCCGTGGTTTCAAATTCATTTCCTATGCCGTTTGGTGGATTCGTCAGTCTATTCTGCAGGCTTTGGCCGAACAGTCGCGTATTGTGCGTCTTCCGCTCAATCAGGTGGGTTCACTCAATAAAATCAAAAAGGAATCTTCCCGCCTGGAGCAGAAATTCGAACGTCCGCCCTCTATCGACGAGTTGGCGGCCAGCCTCGATATGCCGAAAGAAAAAATTGCCGAAGTGCTCAACATCACAACGCGCTACATATCGATGGACGCACCTCTGGTTCAGGATGAGGAAACCAATTTTATCGATGTCTATGTGGCCGAAGACGCCCCTTCCACCGATCAGTCGCTGATGAAGGAATCGCTTTCGCGCGAAATCGAACGCGCGTTAGCCACGCTTACCGACAAGGAACGCGATGTAATAAACCTTTTCTACGGAATCGGCGGCCATCATGGCCTTACGCTCGATGAAATCGCCGCCAAGTTCGACCTTACCCGTGAACGTGTGCGCCAGATCAAGGAAAAGGCTATACGTCGTCTCAAGAACTCCTCCCGCAGCAAGCATCTCAAGACGTTCTTGGGCGAATAAGCTAACGCTTGGCCGGCTTGCCTTGAGCTTGGAAGTCCATGGCGGCTTTCACAAAGGCCACAAAGAGCGGGTGCGGGTTCTCCACCGTGCTCTTGTATTCGGGGTGGTACTGAACCCCCACGAAGAACGGATGCCCGGGAATTTCCACCGCTTCCACGCGGGTAACAGGCTTGGCTGAGGTGGAAACCCCTTTGTTGATACCGGCCACTTTCATACCCGCCTTTTCAAAGTCTTCGAGATAAAGATTGTTGAATTCGTAGCGGTGGCGGTGGCGTTCCGAAATCTCTTTTTTGCCATATACCGACCTTAGCCGGCTGCCCGCCGACAAGGTGCAGGGATAGGCCCCCAACCGCATGGTGCCACCCATATTCTTCACATGCTTCTGATTGTCCATGATATGGATTACCGGATACTTTGTTTTGGCATCCATTTCAGCCGAATTGGCGTTTTTCCACCCCAATACGTTGCGGGCGAACTCAATTACGCAACAGTGCATGCCCAGACAGATGCCCAAAAACGGAACACAGTTCCTGCGGGCGTATTCGATGGCCACCAACTTGCCTTCTATACCGCGGTTTCCGAAACCGGGTGCCACCAGAACGGCGTGGTTGCCGGCTAACTTCTCCGCCACATTCTTTTGCGTGAGATGTTCCGACTGTATCATATTGACACGCACTTTGCACTGGTTTACCGCTCCGGCCTGCAAAAAAGCCTCCAGAATGGATTTGTAGGCGTCTTTCAGTTCCACATATTTGCCCACCAAGGCAATTTGCACCTCTTTTTTGGGGTGTTCCAGCTTACGCAGGAACGAACGCCATTGTGTAAGGTCGGGTCTTCCGCCGTAGGGGAGTTTGAGTGTTTTGAGCACCTGCTTGTCCAACCCCTCCTTGAGCATCATCAGCGGCACTTCGTATATGTTCTTGGCATCGCGGCTCTCGATTACGCATTCGGGCCGTACGTTGCAGAAAAGCGCCACTTTGGCGCGGATTCCCTTGCTGATGGGATGTTCGGTGCGACAGACAATGATGTCGGGTTGCAGCCCTTGTTCGAGCATGGTCTTTACCGAGTGCTGAGTGGGTTTGGTTTTCAGTTCACCGGCCGCGGCCAGATACGGTACGTAGGTAAGGTGAATCACCATCACATCGTCTCCCATTTCCCATGTAAGCTGACGCACGGCCTCGATATAAGGCAAGGATTCAATATCGCCCACCGTTCCGCCTATTTCGGTAATAATAACGTCGAATGCGTTATTTTGCGACAGAAGGCGAACGCGGCGCTTGATTTCATCGGTGATGTGCGGAATCACCTGCACTGTGCTGCCCAGATAGTCGCCCCGGCGTTCCTTTTCGATAACGCTCTGGTAGATACGCCCGGTAGTGACGTTGTTGGCCTGCGAGGTGGGAATATTTGTAAAACGTTCGTAATGACCAAGATCTAAGTCGGTTTCCGCCCCGTCTTCGGTAACGTAGCATTCCCCGTGTTCATAAGGATTGAGCGTTCCCGGATCGATGTTGATATAGGGATCCAGCTTCTGGATGGTGGTCTTGTAGCCGCGGGAGAGCAACAGGCGTGCCAAGGATGCCGAAATGATGCCTTTTCCCAAAGAAGAAGCCACACCCCCGGTAACGAAGATGAACTTGGTGCTGTGCTTTTGCATGATGTATGCGTTTTTCGGAATGAATCCCGTAGTTAAAACGGGTAAAGTTACATCTTTTATGCCAATCTGAAATATATGCAGTCCTTATGTAACCTCATAGACGTTTTTCTTAATCCGAGTGCAGAAGTCCATCTTGGCAATAGCCAGTCAGACATTATAAAAAAGCCCGGCCATGATGGCCGGGCCCAAGAAAATTTCAGGGGGCATAAACGCCCATTTCTCGTTCAACCCGATTTACTTTTTCTTGAATTTTATTTTATAAACGTCTCCATCTTCGTCTGTTTCTTTCCACACCATCTGACTCGAAGACATAGATTCTATCGTGAATTTTTCGCTATCCCCCTCATAATCGGTAATACGAATTTTGTTATCTGTAATGGTGTATTTGTATTCATAGGAAGCACCATAGTCTATATACTTGATGGTTAAATTTCCTTTTTTATCGAATTGGTAATAACACTTGTCTTCTATGTTTTCCCAACCATCTTCTTCATCCCAATACTGGGTTTCTTCCCAAGTTCCGACAATCATCTTTTCGAAATTCGAATCCTTGTCTTTTTCGCAGCTCACGAAAGTGAACGCGCAAACGGCCAGTGCAAGCACTGAAAGAAAAATTTTTTTCATAAAACTTTTTGTTTTTTCTGCCATGACCTTTTTGGCAGCGTACAATTTGTTTAAAAGCGCAAGGCCAATTCACTTCGGTGCGGCTTATATACCGTTTTTTCAAAATTCGCCATGTATAAATCAAATAAACTTGAATTCTGCACATGGCTTAACAGAAAAAGCGGCCTTCAGCACCCAACAAAGCAAAACGCTTTTTGTTTTACCAGACTGCAATATTAATACAAATTAGGAAACCGACAAAATGTTTCAAAAAAAGATGAAAAAATTTTTATCAACATGTTTCTCCATGTAAGGACAAACAGATAAAAATCTTTGCGGATACACCGCATTTTCATTATATTTGCGAGTTATTCCAATTCAAAGACACGGAAATAAAAAACAGAAATACTATGGATAAGTTCATCAGCGTTCAACAGGCCGTTGACATGATAAAGGACGGCGACACCATTATGGTGGGCGGTTTCCTTACGGTAGGAACTCCGTTGCGCATCATCGACGCTTTGGCGGCATCGGGCAAGAAAAACCTTACGCTTATCAGCAACGATACCGGATATATTGACCGAGGTGTGGGCAAGCTTATTACCAACAAGCAGATTTCCAAGCTGTATGTATCGCATCTCGGTACCAATCAAAACACCATGGACCAGATGAATGCGGGTGAACTCAAGGTGGAATTCTGTCCGCAGGGAAGCCTGGCCGAAAGAATCCGTTGCGGTGGCGCGGGTTTGGGAGGTGTTCTGACCGCCACGGGCTTGGGCACGGTGGTGGCCGAGGGCAAACAGGTGATCAATGTGGACGGCAAGGACTACCTGCTCGAAAAACCTTTGCGCGCCGACTTCGCTTTGATTGGGGCAAGCAAGGGCGACAGCGAAGGCAACTTGGTATATCGCGGCACGTCGCAGAACTTCAATCCCATGATGGCCATGGCCGCCGACACGGTGATTGCCGAAATCAACGAAATGGTGGAACCCGGACAGATTGCACCCGAAGCGGTGATCACGCCTTCCATTCTGGTGAAATATATTGTTCAATAAAACAGAAAAATCCATTCATCATGACGACTTATAAATCCACTCTCCGCCTGCGTATGAGCGCAAAAGACGCGCACTATGGCGGAAACTTGGTTGACGGGGCGCATATGGTGCACCTCTTTGGCGATGTGGCCACTGAATTGCTGATTCAGATCGACGGCGACGAAGGCCTCTTTGCCGGTTACGAAAGCATTGAATTTCTGGCTCCTGTTTATGCCGGAGACTACATCGAAGCGGAAGGAACGATTGTGAAGGTGGGCAACACCAGCCGTAAGATGGAATTTGTGGCCCGCAAGGTAATCGCCACCCGTCCCGATATTTCGGCTTCGGCGGCCGATGTGCTGGAAGAACCGATTATCGTTGCCCGCGCGGTGGGCACTTGTGTAACCCCCAAAGCGTGCAAGCGTAAATAATTCCGGATTATGGAGAAACTCATCATCACCGCCGCCATCTGCGGCGCGGAAGTAACCAAGGAACAGAACCCCGCCGTGCCCTATACGGTGGAAGAGATTGTGCGTGAAGCGAAAAGCGCGGTGGATGCCGGCGCGGCCATCGTGCACCTGCATGTGCGCGAAGACAACGGCACGCCCACCCAGAGCAAGGCGCGTTTCAAGGAGTGCATCGACGCCATCTACAAGGCTTGTCCCGATGTGATTCTGATTCCCTCCACGGGAGGCGCGGTGGGCATGACGGCCGAAGAGCGTCTGCAACCCACCGAGCTGATGCCCGAAATGGCCACGCTCGACTGCGGCACCTGCAACTTCGGCGACGACGTGTTCGAAAACACGATGCCCATCATGCGCGCTTTCGGAAAGAGGATGCTCGAAAACCATATCAAACCCGAATACGAATGCTTCGAAATGGGGCATCTCGACACCATTCTGACGATGGCGAAGAAGGGTTTGGTGCCGGGCGACCCGATGCAGTTCAACTTTGTGCTAGGTGTGCCGGGATGTACGCCCGCCACGGTGGACAACCTCTGCTGGCTGGTGAACAAGATTCCTGCGGGAAGCACCTGGACGGCCACGGGTATCGGGCGGCACGCCTTTACGTTGGCCGCGCCGGCTATCGTGATGGGCGGCAACGTGCGCGTGGGCTTCGAAGACAACCTCTATCTGGAACGGGGCGTGTTGGCCAAGAACAATGGCGAATTGGTGGCCAAGGTGGTGCGTCTGGCCAAGGAGCTGGGCCGCGAGGTAGCCACCAGCGCCGAAGCGC
The DNA here is from genome assembly GCA_964436335.1 of uncultured Bacteroidaceae bacterium. Taxonomy (GTDB): domain Bacteria; phylum Bacteroidota; class Bacteroidia; order Bacteroidales; family P3; genus Pullibacteroides. The sequence continues at coordinate 6,704 of CAYTCD010000018.1, read as the reverse complement.
GCCGCATCCTTTCTTTACCTGAACGCAGGAAATAATAATACAAAAGATTAATAATTTAAAAAAATACAAAGCAATGAGTACACAACCTAAAGGCAGCAAGTACGGTACACACCGTGTGATTTCCCCCAAAGGCGTTCTTCCCCAGCCCGCCGACAAAGTAGACAACAACATGGATGTTCTCTACGACAACGAAATCTTGATTGACGTACAGACGTTGAATATCGACTCGGCCAGCTTCACCCAAATTGAAGAACAGGCCGGCGGCGACAAGGCCAAAATCGCCGAAATCATGATGGGCATTGTGGAAAAACAAGGCAAGCACCGCAACCCCGTGACCGGTTCGGGCGGTATGTTGCTCGGCACCGTGGAGAAAATCGGCGACGCGCTCAAAGGCAAAATCGACTTGAAGGAAGGCGACAAAATCGCCACCCTCGTTTCGTTGTCGCTGACGCCCTTGCGCATCGACAAAATCAAGGATATCCGTCCCGACATCGACCAAGTGGACATCGACGGCAAGGCTATCTTGTTCGAAAGCGGCATCTATGCCAAGATTCCTTCCGACCTGCCCGAAAATCTGGCTCTCTCGGCTCTGGACGTGGCCGGTGCTCCCGCACAGACGGCCAAGTTGGTGAAACCCGGCGATACGGTTCTGATTATCGGTGCGGGCGGCAAGAGCGGTATGCTCTGCTGCTACGAAGCCAAGAAACGCGCCGGCGTTACCGGTAAGGTTATCGGCCTCTGCCACAGCCCCAAGAGCACCGAGCGTATGAAGAAACTCGGCTTCTGCGACTATGTTTTCTCCGCCGACGCCACCCAGCCCGTGGCTATCTACGAAGAAATCGAGAAGCTCACCAACGGCAAGCTCTGCGATGTGTGCATCAACAACGTGAACATCGAAAACACCGAAATGACCAGCATCCTCTGCACCAAGGACGACGGTGTGGTTTATTTCTTCTCGATGGCCACTTCCTTTACCAAAGCCGCTTTGGGTGCCGAAGGCGTGGGCAAGGACGTTACCATGATCGTGGGCAACGGCTACACCAAGGGCCATGCCGAAATCACCTTGCAGGAGTTGCGTGAATGCAAGGAGTTGCGTGATATTTTCACTGAGTTATACGCGTAAAAAACGCTGAAAAGGTTGCATCTGCTGCGTTCCTGCCTGGCAAAAAGTCGGTCACTTACTTAAGTAAGATCCCTCGTTTTTTGTCAGGCAGAGCCTTGCATCTACAACCTTTTGAGTGCTTTTTATAAAACCCACCTGACAGTTTCCTTTTAAATTGAACGTTTTTCTTAAGCCGAGAGCAAAAGCCAGCTTGCTTGGGTTATGCCGAGGCGTGAAAACGTCGGTTAAAAAACAACAGTTATGAAAAGCCGTAGAAAAGAGTTGTTTCCCAAAGTTACCGATGCCCAGTGGAACGATTGGCATTGGCAGGTCAAGAACCGTATCGAAACGCTCGAAGACCTCAAGAAATACGTAAAGCTTACCAAAGACGAGGAAGCGGGGGTTAAAAAGACGCTCAAGACGCTCCGTATGGCCATTACGCCGTACTACCTGAGCCTTATCGACCCCAAGGATCCCAACGATCCCGTGCGCAAACAGGCTATTCCCACAGGGGCTGAAACCCATGTGTCGGCTGCCGATTTGCTTGACCCCCTGCACGAAGACGAGGATTCGCCTGCACCGGGTCTTACCCACCGTTATCCGGACCGGGTTCTCTTTTTGATTACCGACCAGTGCTCGATGTATTGCCGTCACTGCACCCGCCGCCGTTTTGCGGGTCAGAACGACTGCGAAAGCCCCAAGGAACGCATCGAAAAAGCCTTGGAATACATTGAACGCACACCGCAGGTGCGCGATGTGTTGCTGTCGGGCGGCGATGCCTTGTTGGTGTCGGATGCCAAGCTGGAATACATCATCAAACGTTTGCGCGCCATCAAGCATGTGGAGATTATCCGTATCGGAAGCCGCGTGCCGGTGGTCTGCCCGCAGCGTATCACGCCCGAACTGGTGAAGATGCTTTCCAAGTATCATCCCGTTTGGCTCAACACGCACTTTAACCACCCCAACGAAATTACCGAAGAAAGTGCCGCCGCCTGTGCGCGTCTGGCCAACGCCGGTATTCCTTTGGGCAACCAGAGTGTGTTGCTGCGCGGTGTGAACGATGCGGTGAGCATTATGAAGAAACTGGTATGCGAATTGGTGAAGATTCGGGTACGTCCGTACTACATCTACCAATGCGACCTTTCGATGGGTCTGGAACATTTCCGCACGCCGGTAAGCAAGGGTATCGAGATTATCGAAGGCTTGCGCGGCCATGTGTCGGGTTACGCCGTTCCTACTTTCGTGGTGGACGCGCCCGGTGGCGGCGGCAAGATTCCCGTTATGCCCCAGTATCTGATTTCGCTGGGCGGCGGCAAGGCGATTTTGCGCAACTTCGAAGGCGTTATCACCACCTATACCGAACCGGTGGACTACGATAACCGCATTTCGGCCGAAATAGACCGCAAGAACCTCAAGACCGAGGGTGTAAGCCAGTTGTTAAGCCTGCCCAACGAGAACATCTCGCTGGAACCGGCGGTATTGGAAAGACATGAGCGTTCCAAGAAACGCCAGGCTGAGCTTAAGAAAGCGAAAGCGGCCAAACCGGCGGCCAAGAAGAGAGAAACGGCTGCCAAGGCAGCCGCCAAAAAAGCGCAGCCCAAAGTCACCAAAGCGGGCAAACGTAAATAAAATAGCCGCTGTTCTGCGAGCGCAAGCCTGTTGGAGAAGGCGCTTTTTTGCAAAGGCGTTCCGTTTTTAAACGGAACGCCTTTTTTTCTCTCCTGTTCTTACTAGATGTTTTTCTCCTATTCCTGCCAGATGTTTTTCTTCTGTCCAATTTCCGGTAAAAATCACCGTTCCGTTTTTTTTGTTTGAGTTTTTGTATTAATTTTACGGATTGTTCCATATCAAATAGGCGATTAAATACAAAATAACTAATTAATTATTAATATAATAATCCTTTATAAGAGGGTTATGTAAAAATCAATTGCAATGAAAAAGATTACGATTCTTTTTTTGATGTTCATGGGAATGCAGTTCGCTATGGCCGGACCTGTCAAAACCATCCATGTGATTCCCGACAATGCCAAAATTTATGTGAATGGATCGGAAGTGGGTACAGGTATGTACACGGTTAAGTTTTCGGGTCGGGATGAATTTATGATATTGAAGTTTGAAGCTGTCGGTTATCAACCTAAAACAGTACGCCTGATGAAGGAAGATCCTCGTAAAACAATATCTTACAGATTAATGCAGGATGAAGCCGCAATGAATTCGGTGGGATCCGGGGAAGGTATGGACATAGCCAATAAATTTTTCTCCGTCAATTGTAAGAAGGGAATGACCGAAGATGTTGTATGGCGTAGGTTGATGAATATAGCCATTAATAATTTTGAAAACGTGGAAATCCGCGATAAGGCTGCCGGATGGATTAAAACCGGTTGGGTATTTGAAGAATTTGGCAATCAGATTGTGAGAACTCGCCTTGAAATAAGATTGCAGACACTTGAAGAAGGTGATTTATCCTATAGAGTGAAAGTGTATTCTGAAATCGCCGATCAAGACGAATGTGGACACAATGAACAGTGTTTCCAGAAATACGACCGCGTTCTGAAAAAATATGGACAAGTTATTTCGGAACTTCAAACCACCTTGGGTAGCAATCTTTAAAGATTAAAGTAATGAAGAATATAGTTTTCATTTTCTTGGTCCTTTTGTTTTCTGGAAGGTGTTTCCTATCGGCCCAAGAAAAGAATATTATTCGGGATAATTTTGAAGACAATCGTTTGCAGTGGGAGGAGTTCGCCACAAAAGCAACTTCCGCAACCCTTACGGGTGGTTTTTATATATTGACAAACAAACAAAAGTCGGAACCCGCCAAATCTATCACAAACCTTCCGTTTAACGTAAAGGAAAACTTTAAGATAAAGGTGAGCATGCTGGTTCCCAAAATCAGCAAGGACAATTATTTCGGACTTGTTTATGATTATAAGGAAAAGCAGGAGAAGGGCAGTTTTAAATCGTTTTTAGTAGCCGAAGGCAGATACAAGGTATGCAATGGCTCAGAGGTTGAATATGTGATGGCGAAAAAAGATGCTCAACGGATAAGGTTGAATACTAATGTAAGCGGCGATATCATATTAAAACCAGGCAAAGACAAGGAGGTAGAATTTGAAATCGAGAAAAAAGGTTTGCAGCTTGTCTTTTCGGTAAACAATATGGAGGTTTACAAGTGTAAAGAAGAAATTTCTTCCAAAATGTTCGGCTTTATCGTGGAAGGCAAGAACACCATTAAGGTAAAGGAGGTCTCCATTGAACAGATCAAGGAGAACGACGACCGGTAGTCCGGGTGTTCATGAGGCGTTTGACGCGATCGAAGGCGGTTCCGTACAATCTGCGGGACCGCTTTTTTATATATGCGTAGCAACAAAATGGCCGTTCTGTAATGCTCTAATGGATTTTTTCGTATCTTTACGGAATCAGGTGCCTTTGTCCGGCGGTCGCTTTCGACATTGGGTCGGGCTGTGGTACGGAACTAAAAATCAAAAAACCATGAAGACATTTGAATTGCCTCCTCTGCCGTATGCGGAAAACGCGCTGGAACCGCATATATCGGCCAACACTCTTTCTTTTCATTACGGCAAGCATCACAAGGCTTACGTGGACAACCTCAATAAACTGAAGGCAGGCACACCTTTTGAAGACGCCGGTTTGGAGAGGATTATCGAAGAAGCCGAGGGACCGCTTTACAACAATGCCGCCCAAGTGTGGAACCATACGTTTTATTGGCATTGTCTTTCTCCCGATGGCGGTGGAAAACCGGCTGGCGAGTTGGCAAAAGCCATCGATGAAAAATGGGGCTCGTTCGAGGCCTTTAAAGACGCGTTCTCGACTGCTGCCGCAGGATTGTTCGGTTCAGGCTGGGTATGGCTGGTGGATGGCGAAAACGGACTTGAAATCGTTTCCACCCCCAATGCGGGCAATCCCTTGCGTGATGATAAGGAACCCCTTTTGGTAATCGACGTATGGGAACACGCCTATTATCTCGACAAACAGAACCGCCGTCCCGATTATATCGCCGACTTCTGGAACATAGTGGATTGGAAGGGCATCGAAACCCGTTTTGAAGAATAGATCCTAAACCTCATAGTCTTGCCGCACAACTTGTACATAGTGGGTTTCATGGCCTGCGGAAAAAGCAGCGCCGGGAAACAGTTGTCGGCTGTGTTGGGCGTACCGCTTATAGATACCGACAGGGAAGTGGAAAAAAGAATGGGGATGTCGGTTCCCGCTATTTTTTCCCGGTTCGGAGAAGAAAGGTTCAGAACCGAAGAAAGCCGGGTTTTGCGCGGCATAGAACCGCAGAACGGCATTGTGGTAACCGGCGGCGGTCTTCCCTGTTTTCACGGCAATATGGCGTATATGAACCGGAACGGAATCACGCTTTATATGGAGGTTCCCGCCGAAGTGATTGCCGAGCGCTTGCGGAACGATGTTGAGAAAAACCGCCGACCGTTATTGAACGGCATTGAAAAAAAAGATGTTTTGTCTTTTGTCAGAAAAGGTATCAAGGAAAGGGAACCTTTTTACCTGCAGGCACGGCATCGTTTCAAAGGGCAGGAAGAAAGCTTCGAGAACCTTTGCCGATGGGTGTCGGATATTCTGCGCGTTGATGGAGTACACAACAAAAAACGATAAAACTATGAGTGATTTTCAGACAGACAAGATCAAAAACATCGCCATTGTGGGCAGTGCCGGATCCGGTAAGACCACCTTGGCGGAAGCCATTCTTTATGAAGGCGGCGTTATCAAGCGCAGAGGCAGTGTGGAAGCTAAAAACACGGTGAGCGACTATTTTCCGGTAGAAAAGGAATACGGCTATTCGGTGTTTTCCACTGTTTTCAGCGTGAATTGGCAGGACCGCAAGCTTAACTTTATCGATTGTCCGGGATCGGACGATTTTGCAGGTGCGGCTGTGTCGGCCTTGAATGTAACCGATACCGCGCTGATGGTCATCAATGCGCAGTATGGTGTGGAAGTGGGCACCATCAATCAGTTCCGTCAGACCGAAAGACTGCATAAACCGGTTATTTTTGTCATAAACCAGCTTGACCACGAAAAAGCCGATTACGACAATGCCGTTCATCAACTTCGCGAACAATGGGGCAACCGCGTGGTTCCCGTGCAATATCCCGTTACGGTGGGCAACAGTTTCCATGCCGTTATCGACGTGCTCAAGATGAAGATGTACCAATGGAAGCCCGAAGGCGGCGTGCCCGAAGTGCTGCCGATTCCCGACACCGAGCAGGAAAAGGCCATGGAACTCCACAAAGCCTTGGTGGAAGCCGCCGCCGAACACGACGACGTGCTGATGAACAAGTTTTTTGAGGAAGGCACGCTGAGCGAAGACGATATGCGTGCCGGTATCCGTGCCGGACTTGTAACGCGGGGCATTTTTCCTGTATTCTGCGTTTGCGCCGGTCGCGATATGTGTGTGCGCCGTACACTCGAATTTCTAGGCAACGTGGTGCCTTGTACCGACAAGATGCCGCGGCCTGTAACGGTAGATGGCCGTGAGGTGACGCCCGAACCGGACGGTCCGGTGAGTCTTTTCGTCTTCAAGACAGGTATTGAACCGCATATCGGCCAGATAGCCTATTTC